>NZ_JBLIXK010000012.1:0-110470 GCF_047525555.1 Marinomonas algae
AATATATTCACTGTTTGGTAGTGTTATTTACAGACAGGGGGCAATGGAATGCCCAAGCCTCCAAGGTGGAGGCCCTGTCTCCTTTTCATGATGATTCAGAGCTGCATGGATGCAGCAGAAAATTCCTCTCTATTTTAGTTACTCCTTAGTTTTATTTTTTTATGATCTAGCGAGCATTTTATAGTCTCTAATCTTAAGAGGCATGTAGCTATTATTTGCTATAAAAGGCTTTTTTTATTCTTTTATAGCAAATGAATGAAAAATTGTTCAAAACTTGATTGACCCGGTGACTGAAAGCGGACTACAATCAATTTCGTTTAAAAGAGTTGGCAATATTTATGTCCAGAGTTGCGAATACTACGTTACGTATGTTCGGTCCTGTTAAGTCATAAGTAATACCGAGTTTTTTTAGCACTATAACGTATGATGATTTACATCTGCGTATAAATTAACTTAACCTACAGGATAAACAGACATGTCTGACGTAGTAACTGGTACAGTAAAATTTTTCAACGAAACTAAAGGTTTCGGTTTCATCACTCAGGATTCAGGTCCTGATGTTTTTGTTCATTTCTCTGCAATCAACACTTCTGGTTTCAAAACTTTGGCTGAAGGCCAAAAAGTTGAATTCCAAGTAGCTCAAGGCAAAAAAGGCCCTGAAGCTCAAAACGTTACACCTTTATAAGGTAACGTTGCTGAGATTTTTCTCAGTGGTGTGAATGCTAAAAAAGCGACTTTTCAGTCGCTTTTTTTGTTTTTGTACTTGATAGATATATGCAATAGAGAAGACTTCAATATTCTCTAATTTTTTTGATTGTAGAAAATTCTATTAATTAGGAGAAAGTAATGGCGGCCAAATCATTGCAGGAGCAGCTGTTAGGAGCTGGTCTTATTGATAAAAAAAAGGCAAAAAAGATAAAAACTGAGCAGATGCAACATAAGCAAAAGGTGAAGAATGGCAAGGCTGCACCAATAGATGAGAGCGCGCGTTTAGAAGAATTGAAGCGCCAGCGTGAAGAAAAGGCCGAGAGAGATCGCGCTCTTAATTTAGAGCAGCAAAAAGTAGCTCAGAAAAAGGCTATTCAAGGTCAGATCCGCCAGATGATAGAGCAGAATCGAATCCGTAAAGAAGAAGGCGATATTGCTTATCATTTTACTGACGACAAAGTAGTTAAGCAGATTTATATTAGCCAGGCTATGCATGATGATTTGAGTCGTGGTCGCCTTGCTATTGTGAAACTTGATCAAGCTTATGAATTGGTAGCTGAACCAGTCGCAGCTAAAATCAAAGAACGGGACGAAGCTTATGTTCTTGTTTGTAATAACCGACTTGATGACGCTGTTGATGAAGATGACCCATATGCAGACTTTAAGATTCCTGATGATCTAATGTGGTGATGTGCTCTTAGTGAAAGTGAGTTTTCTATACTCATTTTCACTGTTTAGTCCTCCTTTCATTTCCACTTTCACTTCCTTTGTTCCAAGTTCAAGCATGTAATTTACACTTTGATTGCAAATGAGCCGATTTTTTCTCCTTGCCTTTTTCTAAGTTTTGCACATTAACACCTTATTTATTTTCAACCTATTGAAAAATAAGGTTTATTTTCTCCATTATTCTACCTAAAAATCTCGATATTCCTTTTTCTTTAGCTTTTTTCAAAAATAAAGAACCCTAAAAGATAAGACTGTGCAAGTAAGTTTTACACCGTTGTTAATTATCTTGAAATGTTTAGATTATTGTCCTGTTACTTGCACGTATCGTGCATTTTTACGAAGAAAAAGAAATTGCATCTATAAAAAGGAAACGAGAATGAAAAAATCGATTATTGCTCTTGCTGTGTCTAGCGCAGCATTGACTTCTGTTTCTGCTATTGCAGCAGAAGGCTCAACATTTGATGTTTACGGTAATATTCAGTATGCAATTACTGATACTGAAGGTACTGGTGACTTTGCTGACAATGGCTCGACTTTGGGTGTACAAGGTGAAACTAAAATCAATGATGATTTGACTGGTTTCTTCAAATACGAACTAGAGTTCGATGCTGATGAAGATGGTGACGAAGATAACGAAGCGAAACTTGACCAAGCATTTGTTGGTTTAAAAGGCAACTTTGGTACAGTAAAAGCAGGTTCTTTCGACAGTATTTATAATGATGCAATTCAAGATTCCGTAGATCAATTTGAATTTATTGGTTTCGAAGGAGCTGATACGACAGAAGAAGGCGATACGATTGCTTACTTCTCTCCGTCTTTTAATGGCTTAGAACTGCAACTTTCTTCACAAGTTAATACGGCAGAAGGTGCTGGAAATGCGACAACTGCTGTTGCTAAGTACAGTGTTGATGCGCTTACTTTTGCTGCTGGTTATGACTCACTTTCTGATGATGCGGAAGAAACAATTGGTTTCTCTATCGGTTACCAAGTAACGCCAGCACTTTCTGTTTCTGCGAAACTAGAAAGCAACGATGATCAAGATATTACAGGTTTGTCTACTCGTTATGGTTACGGTGCAGGTGATCTTTATGCTTCAGCTCAAGTTGTTTCTGAAGATGGTTCTGATGATTACAACGAATATGCTGCCGGCGTTAGCTACAGCCTTGCTTCAAACATGTATGTTTATGGCGAAGTAGGTCAGCTTGGTGACACTGAAGACACTACGACTGCTGTAGGTGTTTACTACGGTTTCTAAGATCAGTAATTAAATGATTTTATTTACTCTAAGGCTCCGGTTACAAGGAGCCTTATGTTAAGTACGATCATTCAAGGTTCCATATTTCTTCTCTTGTAGGCAGATTGTTGGAATTCTTTTGGCATCAAATGGCAACATTTGGTGCCTTTTTTATTTTGTTTCCAACCCTCAAATTGCTTTATAGCTAAGCTGCTATAATGTCTAATTATTGCTCTTATTTTAACTGTTTGATGTATTGGAAAAATTTATGAGGCACTTTGTCTATCTTGCCCTAAACACTTTGTTGTTAACTGGGTGTGTTTCCTCACAAGAAGGAACTATTAATAGAACACTTGACTCCTTCCGAGGAGAGTCTGCCTGCTATGACAGGGAAACTGAGCCTTATACTCCTGTTGTAGATACACACCTGCATTATCGACCTTTCGATGGCAAAGCCATTCCTTTTGACGAGATGAATGAATATTTGTCTCGAACCAGTGTCCGTTTCGTCAACGTTTACGGTATCGGGCAAATGTTACCAGCCCAGTCTTCTTGTTCTAATTATTCAAAATGCCCTGGTGTCCCTGTTTTACCAACGACACGAAGCGATTTTGTCAATGCAGAGAATATGATTGCCTCAGCTCCTGATGATCTGCATTTGACGTTATCAATGACCTTTACTGATTTATCAAACCCTGAGTCGACTATGGCTTTGATGGCATTGTATGAAAAAGAATACCCAGGTTTGTTTCATTGGATGGGAGAGGTCAATCTAGTCAAACAAGCTCAGTTTAATAATCACCATGTTCCTGCTAGTCCTCAAAATATTGAGCAATGGTCTGACTTCATGGCAGAACTCAGAGCAAGAAACTATCCGATTACGATTCATTCAGATATCGGTAACGACGCTCATCCAACCTATTATTTGCATCTAATGGAAAAAGCTTTAGCGCGCTATCCTGATAATAAAATTGTTTGGGCGCACATGGGAGTCTCCTATGAGCAAACTAGGTTAGATGCCCGCGAGCATATTTCCATTTTGTCCCGTTTACTGGATCAATACCCTAATTTGATGTTGGATATTTCGTGGAGAATATTGGACGACTACTACTTTAGCCGACCTGGTAATCAGCCATTGTACGTTGATTTTATGAACCAATATTCAGAGCGAATTCTTCCTGGTTCAGATTTTGTTGCTTTTCGAAATAATACCTATGAGGTGTATCAAGAAGAGCTGAATGTTACGAGTAGGATACATCAGTACCTTAATGATGATGCATTTCGTAACATTGCATTGGGAGCAAACTATTTTAAATTGCTAAATCTGGACTATCAGGCGCCAGCGGTTTGTTTATAAGGTATCCTGCAGTTATGGATATTAAATTAAACAACGTTTTAGAACCTGAAGTTGCTTGCTCCAACTGCCAAGCCTCCTGTTGCCGGATGGAAGTTATGATCATCAGTGACACTGGTGTTCCTGAAAAGCATATTTCTGTTGATGAGTGGGGCGGAGAAACCATGCTGAGACTAGAAGATGGTTGGTGCTCTGCTGTGGATCGAGAAACTTACTTTTGTACAATTTATGATAATCGCCCTTGGATTTGTCGAGAATTTGAAATGGGTTCTTATGAATGTCGAGATGAATTTAAGAAGGTATGATGCAAGCGGCAACGATTGGCTTTAATACAGAGTACTCTGAAGATGCGACAAGCCTTGAAGAAATTCATGGCTTATCAGGCTTAACTTTATTGGAGTTTGGTGCACCTTGGTGTGGTCATTGTCAGGCGGCTCGTAATGCCATGAAAGAAGCCATCAATGAACATTCTGGCTTGGTGCATATCAAGGTATTCGATGGAAAGGGGAAAAGGCTAGGACGGCAGTTCGCTGTAAAGCTTTGGCCTACTTTGATTTTATTGCGTGATGGGAAAGAGGTTGAGCGTATTGTTCGTTTCACATCAGCAGAGGAAGTCCGTCGATTATTATCATTTTCTCATGATCCTATCTAACGATAAGGCTGGAGAGTTATGTTGAAGTTAGCCTTTTTCTTGGCCTTAGTGAGTTTCGCTGTGTTTTATGTTGCACCTGTAGCCGCCAGCGTAAAAACAGAGTTCTCTTATCAATCCTTGTTTTATCAAGAGCTTGAAAATACTCCGCATGCTGTCTCTTCAGAAGAACGCATTAACTCTTTTAGTCAAATATTTTTAGGTGTGCCTTATGTTGGCGGTGGTTTAGGGGAAGGCGAGCAAGGAAAATACGATAAAGATCCTTTGGTTCGGTTTAATGAGTTCGACTGTACAACGTATGTGGAAACTATTTTAGCGGGCGTCATGTCGAGCTCTGAGAATGACTTCATGCCCAGCTTACTGAGTTTTCGCTACAAAGATAGTAATGTCACTTTTACCTCTCGCAATCATTTTCCAAGTTTGGATTGGATCCCAAACAACCAAGATAAATTAAAAGATATTACCCAGTTAGTAGCACAAGAATCGTTAATGACTGCAGAAGCCATCATTGATAAAACCTCTTGGTATCGAAAAATGGAAAAGAAAAAACTTTATTGTGACAAGGATTTATCTGCCCAGTGTGATGGCTTATTAGACCAACTTCATGATGAAGGTGATGCATTTTTGCCAGAAGTCGCTAGCCTTGATTATGTTCCATTAACCGCACTTTATTTGCCATCATCAGACAAGTCCGATGATGCTAGCTTTATAGTCGATCAATCTATTTTAGACCGGATTCCCTCTGGTAGCGTGATTAGCATGGTACGACCAAATTGGGAGCTTAAACAGTGGATTGGCACAAATATGAATGTTTCCCATCAAGGGTTTGCAATACGCAAAGAGGGTCAATTGTTACTTCGTCACGCCAGCGTGCTTCATAAAAAAGTGATTGATGAAGATTTTGTTGATTACTTTTCTCGATATACCAGCACATCGTCTCTAAAAGGTTTTAATGTACAAGTATTAAGAAATTGATATTAAAAGAGTTTTCAAATCCTCTATCTTGATAAATAAGGCTTTTAAAAAGCGCTTTTTATGCTTATAAACAGTGTTTTTGCTCTCTTCTAAAAGTATAAAAAATATACATTGTGTCTGCTCAACTTCCTTCTATAATGCGCTCATATTTGGGCTAGGCCCTTTCTTTTAGAGTGAGAAGTAAATGAATGATATGTTGAGTATTGGCTTATTAATTATTGCTGGTGCCTTATTTGCTATGTCTGAAATTGGTATGGCGGCAGCACGGAAAATTAAGCTTCGAGTACTGGCCGAAGAGGGAGACTTAAAAGCTCAAGCTGTTATTAATCTTCAACAAAAGCCTGGGGCCTTTTTTGCGATGATACAAATTGCATTAAATGCCATTGCCATCTTGGGCGGTATCATTGGTGAGCAAGCGCTTACACCTTATATTAAAGATGCAGTTAGCTTTTTTTATACTGGGCCTTTATTAGCTCAAATTAGTTTCACACTGTCGTTTTTGGCGCTGACGTCGTTGTTTATTTTATTTGCGGACTTACTGCCAAAACGTCTTGCGATGATTATGCCGGAAGCCGTAGCGATTCGTATGGTAACGCCAATGCTTTGGGTGACGTTTTTGTTAACGCCAGTGGTGTTCTTATTTAATGGCATCACCAATATTATTTTACGTTTATTCAATGTACCGATTGAGCGGCAAGAAGTGGTGACGACTGAAGACATTGTTGCCATGATGGACGCTGGTGCTGAAGATGGCAGTTTACAGAAACAGGAATATCAGTTGATCGGAAATGTGTTTGAGTTAGAAACTCGTAATATTTCTAGCACTATGACGCCACGAGATCAGATTATCTACTTCGATATTGATGACAGCAGTGAAGTGATCAGTCAGAAGATCATTGATCATCCTCATAATGACTTCTTAGTTTGTAATGGCAGTTTAGATAAAATTGAAGGCATTATCGAATCAAAAGAAATTCTGCGATTGGTTTTAAAAGGTGAGCCTGCACAGATTAAAGCAGAGAAAGTAGACAAAGATGTTTTCTACCTGCCTGAGACATTGACGCTTTCAGAAGCGTTAAATGCCTTTCGTGTGGCGCCTCAGGCTTTCGCTGTGATCGTGAATGAGTATGCGACCATTGTTGGTATTGTGACAGTCAAAGACTTGTTAGCTGGCTTCATGGGAGGTTTGCTAACACCTGAAGATGAAGAACAAATCGTTCAGAGAGATAAAGATTCATGGTTGATTGAAGGCTTAACGCCGATCAGCGATGTTATGCGCAGCTTAGATATTGAAGACTTTCCAGATCGTACTCAATATGAAACTCTTGGTGGTTTCATGACATATAGCTTGAAACGTTTACCGAAGCGGACAGACTCTTATATCTACGAAGGATATAAATTCGAGGTGCTTGACCTTGAAGGGGTTCGAGTTGAACAGCTGTTGGTGACTCGTTTAAAGTAAAGGCACCTTAAGTCGGAAAGTGAACACGATTAAACGCAGAATAATGACAGGATGCTTAATATGAAATTAGTCATTGGAACTTTATCCACTTGGTCATTAAGAGCTTGGATGTGTGGTCAGTTGGCTCAAATAGAGTGTGAAATACACGCAATTGACTTGTCGAAAGATGGCTACAAGGAGGAAGTGCTGAAATATTCTCCTACAGGCTTAGTTCCCGCTTTAGTCGTAAAGGATTTGGTTATTCATGACTCTTTGGCAATTACAGAATATTTTAATGAAAAATCCAATGGTGCCTTGTATCCAGAAAACTCATCGGAAAGAGCATTGGCAAGAAGTCTTTGTATGGAAATGCATTCTGGTTTTATGAACTTGAGAAGTCAGTGTCCGTTCTCATTAGAAGCAGTGTCACCATTAATGGATAGAAATGAGGGCATTCAAAAAGAACTGGATAGAATCGCTGTTATTTTTCAGCAAGCCAGGTTGCCTTTTATGTTTGATAACGCCGGTGCTGTGGATGTTTTTTATGCCATTCTTGCATATCGATTACACTCCTATGGTGTTGAATTTAACGGAACGGCTGGAGAATATCAGAAGAGTTTGTTGAAATGGCCTTTATTAGAAAAAGCCATTCAGTTCTCGAATAGTTTATAACGCAGGGATCAGATGACTTATTTTTCAAAGATGATAAATGAGTCACTGATGTCTGGTTTTAAATACTCTTTTTATCCCTCGACTTTATCGCTTTAACTCTCTATATTCGCACCCCTTTGTGTTTATCTTTTGTACGCTTGCTTAAGCCGCATTGATAAACCGCTTTTCTCATTACTTACTCTCAGGACTTTCTTTTGATTTCCACAGCTAATATCACCATGCAATTTGGCGCAACGCCATTATTCGAAAATATCTCTGCTAAATTTGGTAACGGCAATCGCTACGGTTTGATTGGCGCGAATGGCTGTGGCAAGTCGACTTTCATGAAAATTCTGAGTGGTGTTTTAGTGCCGACATCAGGCAATGTCTCCATTACACCAGGTGAAAAAGTCGGCACCTTGAGCCAAGATCAATTCGCTTTTGAGGAATACTCTGTCGTTGATGCTGTGATTATGGGCGATGTAGAGCTTTGGAAAGTGAAGCAAGAGCGTGATGCGATTTATGCCAAGCCAGAAATGAGCGAAGAAGACGGCATGCGAGCGGGTGAATTAGAAGCCGAGTTCGCGGAGATGGACGGTTACAGTGCCGAAAGTCGCGCTGGCGATATCTTGCTTGAAGCGGGCATCGAAGAAGAATATCACTTTGGTTTAATGAGCCAAGTAGCGCCGGGTTGGAAATTGCGTGTGTTATTGGCACAGGCTTTGTTTGCTAACCCTGATATATTATTGCTGGATGAGCCAACCAACAACTTGGACATTCACACAATCAACTGGCTAGCGGGTGTATTGAACCAACGTAAGTGCACCATGATCATTATTTCCCATGACCGTCACTTCTTAAACACAGTATGTACTCACATGGCGGACATCGATTTTGGCGAATTGAGAATTTATCCAGGTAACTATGAGTATTTCATGGAAGCCTCTTCGTTAATTCGTGAGCAATTACTCACAGAAAATGCGAAGAAAAGTGCTGAAATGGATGACTTACAGGCTTTTGTAAACCGCTTTTCTGCCAATGCATCAAAAGCCAAGCAAGCCAGCTCTCGTGCGAAGAAGCTAGAAAAAATTGAGTTATCAGAAGTAAAACAATCGAGTCGAATGACGCCGTCGTTGAATTTCAAGCAAGATAAGAAGTTGCATAGACAAGCTCTGATATTAGAAGATCTGGGTCATGGCTTTGAAGATGAAATGTTGTTTACGGGCGGCAGTATGATTCTTGATGCGGGGGCGCGATTAGCGATTATCGGCGAAAACGGTGCGGGTAAGACTACCTTCCTTCGTTGCTTGATGAATGAATTGAAAGCCAAACAAGGCGAGATCAAATGGGCGGAAAATGCGGTGATAGGTTATTGCCCACAGGACAGTACAGAAGACTTTAATTCAGATCTGACCTTGTTTGATTGGATGTCTAAATGGCGTACTGCGAAACATGATGATTTGAAAGTTCGTGCCATGTTAGGTCGTTTATTGTTTACAGCGGATGACTTCAATAAAAAGGTTCGTGTCTGCTCTGGTGGTGAGAAGAACCGCTTATTATTCGGCAAGCTTATGATGATGGACTTGAACGTCCTTGTTATGGATGAGCCAACTAACCACATGGACATGGAAGCCATTGAAGCCTTGAATAATGCTTTAATGGATTTTGATGGTACGTTGATATTTGTCAGCCATGACCGAGCCTTTGTCTCTTCTTTGGCGAACCGTGTAATTGAAATCAAAGATAACAAGATTATTGATTTCCAAGGGACTTATGATGAGTATCTAACGCATATTGCTTAAGGCCTCATCGAAACATTTTAATGATGTAAAAGATCACACCCAATGCCGCTTTTAGAAGCGGCATTTTTGTTTGGGCTTACAAGTATTTTGGTTTTTTGAGTGATCAATTTAGGTGAGCAGTAAGTATTTTTCAGCGGACAAAGGACAGTATTGCTCTGCAAATATAAAATGTTATATCATAACATTTTATAAGGAGTATCCAATGCGCAAAAATATCCACCCAAATTACCGAACGGTTGCCTTCCATGACACTCAAATTGACACTTATTTCTTCATTGGGTCTACCGTTGAAACACAGCAAACAATTGTACGAGATGGGACAGAATACCCTTACATGGCGATTGACGTATCTAGCTCGTCTCACCCTTTCTATACAGGTGAACAAAGAACACACGGCACTGAAGGCCGTATCGCACAGTTCAAACGTCGTTACCGTAAGAGCAAATAAAGGAAGATTGTCATGAAAATTCTCAGCTCTTTAAAAAGTGCTAAACATCGTCATAAAGATTGTAAGGTCGTAAAAAGAAGAGGGCGTCTGTTTGTTATTTGCAAATCAAACCCTCGTTTCAAAGCTTCTCAAGGTGTTAAAAGTAAACGCTAAGATGTGAGGTAATCATTAGAAAAAAGCAGCCAGCTAATATATTAGTCGGCTGCTTTTTTATTGCGCGGATGTTGCTGTTTCAACTCGCTTTTTTAGAGCTTAAAGGTCGACATCACCTTGCGAGTTTCTTTTGATGTTTCAGCGAGAGCTTCGCTTGTTTGATTATTTTTCTGAACTTGCATACTGGCTTGAGTGGAAAGCTCGGCCACTTTTGTATTCAAGTCATTCAGCCTTTGTACTGCATCACTTTGCATAGAAACACTTTGTATTACCGTGTTACTTGCTGTGTTTATGTCATTAACCGAATGCGCGATCTCTTGTAGATACTGTGAGGTACGTGACATTTCTTCTGTAGTTTTTTGCGATTGCTGATGGCTTTCAGTAATACGAGATTCCGCTTCTTTCGCGCCATCTTGCAATTTGTTGATCATAGCTTGAATTTCGTCTGTTGATGCTTGAGTTCGGCTGGCTAAACCACGAACTTCATCTGCAACAACAGCAAACCCACGACCTTGCTCACCTGCACGGGCAGCTTCAATCGCCGCATTTAAGGCCAATAAATTAGTTTGCTCAGAAATGGCGCTGATAACATCCAGTACGGAACCAATTGTTTGTGACTGCTCGGCAAGCTGGACAACAGTTTTAAGTCCTAACTCAAGTTCATTAGATAATTTATCTAATGATTCAACGGTTTGCTTGATTGACTCTTGACCTGTTTGGGTCTTACTAGCTGTATTTTGTGCTGATGTGATAGTGGATTGCGTTGTTTCAATCACTTCATCTTTAAAGCTATCAACTTCTTTAATCGTGTCTGTCATCTGAGCAAACATGCCTTCACGTTCTTGAGTGATTGCTTTGGTTTTTGAAGCAACAGTTTTTAGCTCTTGGCTTTTATTTTCAACTTCTTGGTTGAGTGCGACAGCTTTTGTGAGTGTTCCAGAAAGTCGGTTTACAAAAGTATTATAGTGAGCTGCAATCTTGGTTAATTGGTCATTGCCTGCTTCAGGTAAACGAGCGGTTAAATCACCGTCACCATGTGAAATGTTCTCCATTGCTAGGCGTATTTGACCTATCGGAAGCAGAATCGAGCGCATAATTAAGAACGAGATAAATAAAGCGGCTAAAATAATCACGCTACTAATGATGCTGAGTTTGATGGCTTCTTTATTAAATTGAGCATCAACATCATCTAGGTAAATACCAGAACCGATAATCCAGCCCCAAGCTTCAAAACCTTGAACATAGGAGATTTTTTCAACCGGTTCTTCGCTACCAGGTTTTGGCCATAAATAGTCAACGAACCCTGCGTTTTGCGCTTTTACGACTTTGATAAATTCAGAAAAGATTTTTTTCCCATTTTTGTCTTCAAGACTTAATAAGTTCTTACCATTCAATGACGCGTTTGCACCATGCATTATCATGTTGCCTGCATTGTCATTTATCCAAAAATATTCGACTTCTGAATAGCGAGTATCTTTGATGGTTTCCATAGCAAAGCGTTGTGCCTGCTCTTTGCTCAGCTCGCCAGATTGCTGGAGCGTATAAAAATACTCAAACACGCCAGTGGCAGTTTCAACAACATGCTTTGTTTGTGAGTATTTCTCATTGAGAAGAGATTGTTTGTTGGTGGTTAAGCTTAAATAAATAACGAGTAATAAGCCTAAGGAGAAGAAAAAAACTAAGCTGACTAAGCGTAGATTGATCGAGAATTTACGTAAAGTGTTGATCATTTCAATATCCTCAAAAGCATTATTATTTTATATGCAACTAGTCTCGACATGTTGCCTTTTCCTCATATAACCATAATGCAATCTAGCTGTCATTTTAATGCCATTTTTTCACTGTAGTTTTATGTACAACTTCCTTTTGCAGGGGGAAGTCTTCTTTTAACAGTCAGTATTTACAGAGGCTAATGCGGAAAGCAGTGTTGCTGAGCGGCAGTCATCTATTAACAATATTATAGGGCAGTATTATGAAAACCGTGCAAAAACATGATTTAAGCTTTGATGAGTTAGATGAATTAGTACGACCAGCGCCAGAGGTTGTAGAGTTTGAAGAAGTATCGAATAAGATGGTTTCTCGCCGTGGCTTTTTGGGCGGCGGTGTCGCTGTTGGCGCGGGTGCTTTTGTTATGGGATCAACCACATTAGCCGCAGGTAAAGCGCTTGCTGCTGGGTCAGAAGAATCTCGCCTTGCTTTTAAAATGGTGAAAGCAAATGCGCTTGATACTGTGACTGTTCCAGAAGGTTATAAGTGGGAAATATTAGCGTCTTGGGGAGAGCCTATGTTTTCCAGTACACCAGATTTTAATGGTGCTACTGGCGGTACTGGTGCATCTCAAGAAGCTGCGTTTGGAGATCATTGTGATGGTATGGCATTGTTTGCCCATCACGGTCGTCAAATTCTATGTGTAAATAATGAATACACGAATTTAAAAACACTTCACGCCAATCGTACAGATGGTGTGCCAGCAACAGCAGACGATATTCGCAAAAGCAAAGCGGCTCATGGTGTCAGCATAGTTGAAATAGCCCATAAAAATAATCAATGGAGCATAGTAAAAGATTCGGAGTTTAACCGCCGTATTACTGCCGACACAGAAATGGACATTACAGGTCCAGCTCGTGGTCACAAATTGATGCGTACTTCATCTGATTCTAAAGGTGTTATTGCAAAAGGCACTTGGAACAACTGTGGTAATGGTCAAACGCCTTGGGGAACTTACTTAACCTGTGAAGAAAACTTCAACGGCTATTTCTCTTCAAGTGACGAAAACTTCTCATTAACTCCAGAGATGAAGCGTTATGGCATCAGCCATAAAGATTGGGGTTACAAGTGGGCGATGTCTGACTCTCGTTTTGATGTATCAAAAGAGCCTAACGAGCCTAACCGTGCAGGTTACATTGTTGAGATTGATCCATTAGACCCTAAAGCTCGCCCTAAAAAACGTACTGCGCTTGGTCGTTTCAAACATGAAAATGCAGAGTTAACTATTGCTTCTAATGGTCATGTTGTCGTGTATTTAGGCGATGATGAGCGTGGCGAGTTTTTATATCGCTTCGTTTCTAAGCATAAATATTTAGCAGGCGGAAACAACCGTGATCTATTAGAAGAAGGCACCTTGTATGTTGCCAAATTCCACGACAATAATCGTGGTGAGTGGTTGGCGTTAACGCCAAAAACAACAGGTATGACCGAAGCGGAAATTTCAATTCATACTCGTATCGCAGCCTCCAAAGTTGGCGCAACGACAATGGATCGCCCAGAGTGGGTAGCATCGAATCCAAATAAAGTGGAAGTATTCTGTGCGCTAACCAATAACAAAAACCGTGGAGTTAAACCAAATGCGGGTGGTGATGCAACGCCTGCTGGTGGGCCAAACCCTCGTGTTGAAAATAACTTTGGTCAAATCGTTCGTTGGACGCCTATGAATGAAGACCACACAAGTAGTGACTTTAAGTGGAATTTGTTTGTGTTAGCGGGCAACCCTGCTGTATATGACGATGCAAATGCAGGCTCTCAAAATGTGAATCAAGATAACATGTTCAACTCGCCAGACGGCTTGAAGTTTGACTCTAAAGGCTTGTTGTGGATCCAAACAGATGGCAACTATTCCAATGCGAAAGGCTTTGAAGGGCAAGGTAACAACCAAATGTTGGTTGGAGATCCTGAAACAGGTGAAATTCGCCGCTTCTTAGTAGGACCTAAGGAGTGTGAGATTACGGGCGCTGCTTGGAACACTGAGCGTACTACTATGTTTATCAGCGTTCAGCATCCAGGTGAAAAAGGTGATTCTCATTGGCCTGGTGGCGGTCAGTCTGTGCCTCGTTCAAGTGTGATTGCTATTTCCCGTAAAGATGGCGCGGTAATCGGTTAATGATTTATCGTTAGTCGACCATTGAGGCACGAAAAAAACCAGTATGGTATTCATGCTGGTTTTTTTGTATTTTACCTTTGTGCTATAAGAAAAATTTATTCGATTGGTGTGAGTTTTGGCTCATCCTTCTTTTGATGTAACTCTTTCTTTTTCATATTTTGTGTCATAGTCTTAGTGATACACGTTATTTTTATAGATTCCTTAACTATATTAATAAGTTGAATAGAGTATATAAACGCCATCACTCTCAAGGTTATGGTGAGCAAATAGCCGTTTTATTAGATATTAGTAAATACTTTGATCTACATCAGTTTATGAATGAAGGGAGCACTTTCATTTATAAAGTATTCTTATACTCTAGATCTATTGTGCTAGCTTCTTATAGCACTTTGGCATGCACTCAAACTAGGGACGTTTTAAGTGAGTAATAATGGCTGTTGTGTTATCTAAATCGTTATTTATAAAACAGGCTGTTCTCGTTTTAATACTGGCTGTTTTTTTGAGCTTGCTGAGTAGCGCTTTTCAGGTTGTAGAAAGCGTCGAGGCTCGAAAAGAGAAAATAAACTCAAATTTTGACGAATTATTGGCGGTGGTTGAAAGGCCTCTTGCCGAGGCTTTGTTTCGTCTGGATATGACGTTTGCTCAACAGCAAGTTGACAGTTTGTCTCTGAGTCCTTCCATTGCTTATGTCGAAGTGCATGATGAAAGCGGAGCTTTGTTGGTTCAAACAAAGGAGAAAGTACGAGATTTTACCGTTTCACAATCGCTAGCGGATTCTATACTGTCTGATTTGGAAGAGTATAAGAGCGGTTTGCATATGGACGCGCCTAAATTCTATGCTGGCACTTTATCTGTTATTCCTGAGAAACGTTATCTGTTAGACAATATTCTCGCTGAGCATTTGCCCATTCTGACCTACAATTTGTTCAAAGACGTTTTGTTAGCCTCTTTGATATCTTTAGTTTTTTATTTTTTAGTTACCTACCCTTTAACTCGCTTAACCGATGCTTTATCGACACTTGGGCGTAACGCAAAACTTTCCTTACCTAAATCTTTCTTTCGATACCATCAATCCGATGAGTTAGGTCGCCTTCATTTTACCTTTTCACAACTTCTCGAAAAGTTAAACATTGCGTTAGGCGATCTAGAGCGCAGTGATAGCCATAATCGCGCGGTTATTGAGCATGCTGCGGACGGCATTTTTCTATTAAACGAAAATTATCAAATTACCCGCGTGAATGCTGCTGCTGAGCACTTATTGAAGATGAGCTCAGAAGACATTATATCCAGCTCGTTAGAGAGTTTATTTACCGTTTCTTCTTGGGGCGGTTTTTCAAAAGTACTTGATGGTTTACAGGTGATGCCTCAAACATTCGAGGCCGCTTATCAAGTGGAAGGCGGTGCGCTTCCAGTGGAAATACGAATCGCAAAATACACCATAAAAGACAAGTTTGAAATTTTGTTATTGGTACGTGATGTTTCCGAACGTAAGGAAGCAGAAGCGCACATACATCATTTAGCGTATTACGATTCGGTCACCAAACTACCTAATCGACAATTTGTCATAGAACAGCTAGATGGCTTGTTATCTGAGACGGAACAGAAGCAAGAATATTCGGCGGTTGTATTCATGGATATTGACCGTTTTAAAGTCATAAATGACTCTTTAGGGCATTCCGCAGGAGACCAATTGCTGCGTTGTGTGGCTGTGCAAATATCCAAACAAATCTCGAGTGACATCACATTGGCTCGCATGGGCGGTGATGAATTTGTTTTGCTACTGAGATATTTAGGCTCAGACAGGTCTCAAGTCGAACAAGATCTTAAAAACTTTGTGGAGAGTATTCAATTTGCTTGTCAGCAGGTGAAGCAAGCAGGCAATCATGAAGTTCATATTACTGCGAGTTTTGGCGCTACTTTATTTAAGAGTGCCGATGATTCTGCTGAAGTGATTTTGAAACAAGCAGACACGGCTTTATATCGCGCTAAGGAATTGGGGCGAAATACTTTTTCTTTATATGAGCCTGACATGCAAGTTGCGTCAGATGCTCGCCTAGAAATGGAAAAAGCGCTTCACAATGCAACAGAAGGGAAGCTGTTTGAACTTTATTATCAGCCTCAAGTGAACCACAAAAATGAGTTAATTGGTGCAGAGGCGCTGATTCGTTGGAAAGATGAACGCAGAGGATTTATTTCTCCTGCGGAGTTTATTCCCGTTGCAGAAGAAATTGGCTTAATTGTAGAAATTGGTGAATGGGTATTAGACGAGGCTTTGTCACAAGTCGCGGCTTGGCTGAAAGAAGGCAAATGGCAGCCATCATGGCGTATGTCAATCAACGTGAGTCCTATACAGTTTCAGCAGGTAGGCTTCTTACCCATGTTAAAAGCCTTGTTAGAAAAACATGACGTTCCGCCAGCTTGCGTCGATTTAGAAATTACAGAAAATATGCTCTTGAACGATTTGTCGTCTAGTTTAGACAAGATGAATAAAATTAAAGAGCTGGGCGTTTATCTTTCTATTGATGACTTTGGTACGGGTTATTCTTCTCTCAAATATTTAAAGTCATTGCCTGTGGATAGATTGAAAATCGACCAATCTTTTGTTCGAGATCTATTAACGGATAAAAGTGATGAGGCGATTGTGTTAGCCGTTATCGCCATGGCAAATGCCTTAAACATGAATGTACTTGCGGAAGGTGTAGAAACTTTAGAGCACCATAATCGTTTAGAAGAAATTCATTGCTATAACTATCAAGGATACCATTTCGGCCGTCCCGTGCCGCCCAGTCAATTTGTTACGGACTTTATAAGCAAGTAAGACCAAAAACGATTTAAAAGACTTATCCCACTCTCTAGATTATTATCTAATACAGAATAAGCATTTTTCACATACCATAAGGGCCAGTTATGGATTATTTGTCTTCGTTAGCCTCCCTAACCATTCAGTGGGGAGCCTTGCTATTAGCCTTTTGTCTTCTCATTACCATCATATCTGTCGCGACAATGTACTGGATCGACAAGAATCAAACAGCGCACACTATCAGACGAAACTACCCTGTTATCGGTCGATTTCGCTATCTTTTTGAGCATATGGGAGAGTTCTTTCGACAGTACTTTTTTGCTCAAGACAGAGAAGAGTTGCCTTTTAATAGAGCCGAGCGTTCTTGGGCTTATCGTGCTGCTAAAAAAGTAGATTCCACAATTGCGTTTGGCTCTACTCGGTCTCTAGAAACACCGGGAGATATTTTCTTTTTAAATGGGGCTTTTCCAACACTTGAAGAAGATGCTCAGTCTCCGAAAGAAGTTTGTATCGGACAATATACGGCAAAGACGCCATATCGAACGAGTTCGGTTGTGAACATTTCAGGAATGAGCTTTGGTGCTTTGTCAAAGCCAGCAATTCAAGCTTTATCAAAAGGCGCTGCCAAAGCAGGAATTTGGTTGAACACAGGCGAAGGCGGATTATCTCCTCATCATCTTGCTGGTGGCTGCGATATTGTTTTTCAAATTGGTACGGCTAAATATGGTGTGCGTAATCATGAAGGTCATTTGGACGACGAAAAGTTAGCTAGTGTTGCTGAGCATGAAAATGTTCGAATGTTTGAAATCAAAATGAGTCAAGGAGCCAAGCCCGGTAAAGGTGGCATGTTACCTGGTGAGAAAGTAACAGAGGAAATTGCTCAGATTCGTGGCATTCCTGTTGGTAAGGATTCAAACAGCCCAAATGGTCATCCAGATGTGAAATCCATTGATGACTTATTGAATATGATACATCGTGTTCGCCAAGTTACTTCTAAGCCTGTCGGATTTAAAATGGTGGTGGGCGATTTGAGTTTCTTCAATACAATGTGTGAATTAATACACAAAAAAGGCATAGAGTATTGCCCTGACTTCATTACCATCGACAGCTCTGATGGTGGCACGGGAGCGGCTCCACAGCCACTTATGGATTACGTTGGTATGCACCTACGAGAAAGCTTACCAACAGTAGTAAACATTATTACTTCTTACGGTTTACGGCCTTATATCAAGATTATTTCCTCAGGAAAATTGATCGTTCCTGGTAAGGCGGCTTGGGCTTTGAGTGCGGGAGCGGATTTTGTTGTCTCAGCACGAGGCTTTTTATTTTCGTTAGGTTGTATTCAAGCATTACAGTGTAATAAAAACACTTGTCCCACAGGCATTACCACTCATAATACGGATTTACAGCGTGGCTTAGTGGCAGAAGAAAAAGCGGTTCGGGTTGCCAATTATGCACAAGAACTTTTGCACAGTATTGAGATGATTGCTCACTCTTGTGGCGTTAAAGAGCCAAGAGAGTTAACCAGAGAGCATGTCCGCATTATAGAAAATCAGAGCCGTTCAACACTGTTTTCTGAAGCGAATCCACTTCCGAATGTTCAAACTGAATACATCAATATTATGTCGCCATCTCCTCAAGATGCTTCAACGCCAGTAGAAGAGCGCTTGCAATAGCGCTTTTCTACATTACGTTTTTTGAGCGTATCTCAGTGTTGTCGCTTGTCTATATTTTATCTTATTAGGCTCTCATTTTTTATCCGAATTTAACTATGGAGTACGTTTTATGATTCCCTTTCTTGGTCGTGTTGATGAGCGAGAGCAAGCCATGTGGATAGAAATGTTATCCGACAATATGCCAGATGAAACGATAGTTGCTTTTGCAGATTTAACGGATGCACAGAAACAAGACTGTGAAATCGCTATTGTTGCTAATCCTAACCCTCAAGATTTACTGGCGCTGCCTAATTTAAAGTGGGTTCATAGTTTATGGGCGGGCATTGAGCGCATAATGAACGAGTTAGTTTCGCCTCCTTTTTCGATTGTCAGATTGTCAGATCCAGAATTGTCACAGGCCATGTCTGAAGCTGTGTTAGCTTGGACTTTGTATCTTCACCGTGACATGCCAACGTACGCTCGCCAACAACGTGAGAAATTATGGATAGAGCAGCCTATGGTAAAAGCGCAAGACCGAAGAGTTGGGGTTTTGGGGTTAGGGGCTTTAGGTCGTGTTAGTGCACAAAGGTTGGCGCAGAATGGTTTTTCTGTTGCAGGGTGGAGTCGCAACCCAAAACAAATCGATGGTATAAACTGCTTTTATGGTGAAGATGGCTTGGCATCATTGCTGAATCAAAGTGATATACTCGTATGCCTTTTACCTTTAACGCCTGACACGACAGGTTTGTTAAATGAGCAGAGTTTGTCTCATTTACCAGAAGGCGCTAGTGTCATTAATTTTGCGCGTGGTCCTATTATTGATGATCAGGCGTTATTAGCACAGCTAGAAAAAAGACACTTATCTCACGCAGTGTTAGATGTTTTTGTGCAAGAGCCGTTGCCTGAGCCGCATCCATATTGGACAAATGCCAATGTGACGGTATTGCCTCACATCTCAGCTCCAACGCATCCTATGAGCGCGAGTAAAACGGTAGCTGAGAATGTACGACGTTACCGGTTGGACGGAACGCTTCCGCCGTCTGTGAATCCGGAGTTAGGCTATTAGATATTGATGAGCAGAGTTGGTTTGGTATCGATAAGATTCTTAACTATTTGTATTTGATAAACTGAAAGAATGGAGAAAAGCATGCCACATTGTATTTTGGAATACAGCCAGAATTTAGAGCAAGAAGTGCCACCAGCGGAATTACTTGAGACTGTGAAAGAAGCCTGTGTCGCATCTAATTTATTTTCCGTGGAAGACATCAAATTACGAAGCAGTGCTTATAAAAGCTTTATTACTGGCGGACAAGAGGATGCTTTCATACACGTGATGATAAGGCTTTTGTCGGGGCGTACAAAAGAAGAGAAAAAGCAGTTGTCTACTTTGGTTCTGAATGCTTTAACACAATTTTCATTAAAAGATGTTAGCTTGTCTGTTGAATTGTGCGATATGAATCGTGATACCTACGCCAAAAAAGTTGTGTTGTCTCAATAACCTGAGGCTTGTCTAAATTCGTTAAAGTGGCTTATGTCACTCGATAAGGTTTTAAATAATGAAAGCCATAGTCTATTCGATGGTATTACTTCCTAGTTTGCTTTTGGCTCAAACCGAAATAAACACGCCGGATTATATTACAACGGAATCGGCTGAAAACGCGGCTGTTGCAGAGGAAGAAGACACGTCTTTTTCCCCAACAGAGCCTGCAGTGCCTGAATCTATTTCCAAGCGAGCGGAGAAAGCCAAAGGCTTATTTCAGCAGCGAGTGGATAAAGAAGTCGTAACAGTAGACAACCCATTCGTTTTAACACCTCATAAACCAAACTACTTCTTACCGATTGCTTATACTTCTAACCCTAATGACAGAGCTTTTTTAGGGGACGACGAGACAGAAAGCCTGCAAAGCGTGGAGTTCAAATTTCAGCTAAGTGTGAAGTTTCCCGTTGTTTACGATGTGGTGGGGCGTAATTCCAGCCTATGGTTTGCCTATACTCAACAGGCTTTTTGGCAAGCTTATAACAGTGATATTTCAGCGCCTTTTCGAGATACGAATCATGAGCCAGAAGTTTTCATTGTAGATCAGCCAAAGAATGGTTTTTTAGGCATTAAGCCTAGTTATATTGCTTACGGTTTTAATCATCAGTCAAATGGTCAATCCGGTGATCTTTCTCGATCGTGGAACCGGTTTTACGTGGATTTTTTGTTTGAGAAAGGCAACACCGCTTTTTCCTTTAAGCCTTGGTATCGTATTCCTGAAAGTTCAGACAATGACGATAATCCGAATATAGAAAGATATTATGGTTACGGTGAGCTGAGTGTCATCCATGTTATTGATGATTACAGTATTGATATTATGCTGAGAAATAACCTCAAAGCGTCCGATAATAAAGGGGCTTTGCAGGTTGGTTTTAACTTCCCTTTATGGGGGAAAACGCGAGGTTACATACAATACTTCAATGGTTATGGTCAGTCGCTGCTTGATTATAATCACCAAACACAATCTTTAGGGATTGGTATTATGCTGTCTAATTGGCTGTAATTTAATTGTCTTTGTATTGTTATTGAAAAGATTTTGTCATTGTATTGTCATTTTTTGCTTCTAAGGTGTTTATAAATCTAACCTAGGAGCTATAAAATGAAATTGAAGTTTTTACCAGTTACAACAAGTTTAGTGGCACTAACTCTTCTAACGGCTTGCGGTAATGAGTCTGTGAAAAGTGGTGACACTGCGTCTGTTGCTGAAGCGATGTCTTTAAATAATGAAGATTTATATGAAGTTCATCATGATGGTCGAATTCATATTTTTGATGACCGCGCAACATACGAAAGCTTCCTTGAAGTAGGTGAAACTTCTTTCCGTAAAGTTCATATCGGTGAAGGTCCAAAAGGTGAGACGCTTGTTTTCGGTTTAACAAACGAAGACAAGAAGAAAACATCAGGCATTGCTTCTATGGACATGTATCACGGCACATTAGAAGGCGCTACGCCTTTCTACGGTGAAATGCGCGTTGAAGGCCGTATTTTTGTTTTCTCTTCTTTGGCTGAAATGAACAACGCTCGTTTGGTTGGTGAAGTGCCATTACGTTATACAGAAATTGGCGCAGGTCCAAATGGTGAAACTGTTGTTTATGCGTTAAACAGCAGCAACAAGAGCGTGAAACCTGTTGCCATGATTGAGCAGTTCCACAAGATGAACGATCTTTAAAGAAGGTATTTACTTCAAACTTTGAGCTTGAAGTAACGCCAAATAATGCCTCGCTTTATGCGGGGCATTTTTGTTTGTGTGGTATGTCATCAAGTTGTCATTTAAGTGCCATCTAACTGACATTTTACTCGTCTATGTTTGAGAATAAGATAAACAGCGAGGTGATAGCATGAACATACTTCAGAATATACATGCATTTGATGTACAGACTTTTTACTGGTTTATGGCTCGTAAACACAGAGCAAAATTAACCAGTATTGGGCGTGCTATTTCATTCACAGCCGATGGCCCTCTTTATGCCGCTGCCGCAATCATGTTTTGGTTTGCGGGTTATGAAACTCTAGTCACTGTTTTAGCTTTTGGTTTCTTGCTTGAGCGTATTGTCTATTTTGTTTTAAAGCGTGGTTTTAAACGGAATCGTCCAGCAGATGCGCTTGATGACTTCCGTAGCTTTATTATTCCATCTGACCAGTTTTCTTTTCCATCTGGCCATACGTCAGGGGCTTTCTTTATGGCGTATTGCCTAAGTGAATGGTTCCCAAGCTTCAATGTTATTTTGTATTTTTGGGCGGCGCACGTTGGCTTGTCGCGTATTTTTCTGGGTGTGCATTTCCCAACAGACACAGTGATTGGCGCTTTATTAGGAAGTGCCTGTGCGGCCTTTATGATTGGAGTTCTGGTATGAAGATTTTATATGGCGTTCAAGGAACAGGAAATGGTCATATTACCAGAGCAAGAGCCATGGCTGCTGAAATGAATGCAGCTGGTGTAGAAGTAGACTTTATCTTCTCTGGTCGTCCGCCTGAAGATTATTTCGATATGTCGGTATTTGGCGATTATCGTACCTTTCAAGGTCTGAGCTTTGTTGCTCGCAATGGCAAGTTGGATTTATTGGCGACTTGTCGAAATGCGAATTTCTTTAAGCTCATTCGAGATATTCGTTCATTAGATCTTCGTGGTTATGATTTGGTTATTACGGATTACGAACCGATTGTTGCTTGGGCGGCAAAATTTCAAGGTATTCCTTGTATTGGGTTTGGGCATCAATACGCTTTTAAACATGACATTCCTCGTTATAAGAAGAACTTTATTGCGCAATGGATTATGTCTAATTTTGCGCCAGCTGCGATTCAGCTTGGTGCTCATTGGCATCACTTCGGTTACCCAATTTTACCGCCGTTAATTCATCATGAAGAAAGGCAAAACACGCCAGACTCTATGGACGTGCTTGTGTATTTGCCTTTTGAAAACAGCGAAGAAGTCATGGATTGGTTGGAAGGTGTGCCGGATTATTCTTTCAGGTTGCATTGTAAAGACATTGAGCCAGGTGTGTATGGCAAGGTTGAAGTTTTTCCGTTTAGCCGAGAAGAGTTTCAGAAGAATCTGAGCGAATGTGAATCTGTCCTTTGTAATGCGGGTTTTGAACTGAATTCTGAAGCATTGCAGTTAGGCCGAAGAATATTGGCGAAACCGCTTAAAGGGCAAATTGAGCAACATTCCAATGCCATTGCCTTGGAGCAATTAGGTGTGGCGAAAACAACAGAGACTTTAGATTCTGGGATTATTCAAGAATGGCTGGAAACCGGTCGAGTCGTGCAGATCTCTTACCCTAATGTGGCTCGTGCAGTGGTTTCTTGGTTGCAATCAAGCAATGATGTGAGTGTTTCTGATTTGTGTGAATCTTTATGGCAACAAACGCCAAATGTGCGTGGAATTGATTTTAAATACAATCAAAAACCGACATCACTAAATGCAAAAAGCGTTACAGCATAATTTCTTACTGTAACGCTTTTTTATTTCTCTTTCTTTCTTAAGCGTTCAGGTTCTGTTTAAAGAATCCAATGGTTCGCTCCCAAGCAAGCTCTGCATTGTCTTCTTGATAACGACCAGTCGAGTCATTATGGAAACCGTGGTTCGCTTTCGGATAAACATAAGCAGTGTAATCAACTTTGTTGGCTTTTAGTGCTTTTTCATAGTCTGGCCAAGTCGCATTAACTCGATCATCTAATTCCGCAAAGTGGATTTGCAGCGGAGCTTTGATTTGATCAATATTAGATTTTGCTGGCGTTCCATAATAAGGCGCACCGGCATTGATTGTGTCTGGCATATTTGCTGCGAGAGAGTTGGTTAAGTAACCACCAAAGCAGAAGCCAACCATGCCCACTTTACCCGTGCTGAACTCGTGGTTCTTAAGTAGCGTTGCGGCATCTTTGAAGTCGCCTTCAATTTTGCTGCCGTCGAGTGTTCTTTGCATTGCGCGACCTTCGTCATCATTTCCTGGGTAACCACCTAATGGAAACAAAGCGTCAGGTGCTAAAGCGATGAAGCCAGCTTTCGCCAATCGACGAGCAACGTCTTCAATGTATGGGTTCAAACCGCGGTTTTCATGAGCCACTAAAACTGTTGCAGCTTTATTATTTGCATCAACACCTTTTGGAACAACTAGGTAGCCGCGCGCTTTACCGTGTCCGTTTGGCGAGTCAAATTCCACGTAGCTTGCTGTAATGTCTGGATCATTAAAAGAAACTTGCTCTGCTAGCGCGTAATTTGGAGTAAGTGCTCCAGCAACGACGGATAGAGTTAATCCTGCTACGCTTAGTGTGCCAAGGCGAGATAAGAAGGTGCGACGGTCAATGTCTCCATGAGCATATTCGTCGTACCAATCAAATGCTTCTTGAGGGATGTCTTTTGCCGATAAAGCAAGGGCCGTTTTTTCTGTTTGTAAGCTCATTTCAACTCCTTTGTACTCTTTCTATTTAAAGTGGGTAGTCATAAAGGTCTTCGAACGCTTTCTTTAGATGTGATAGTTCAAAATTAGTTCAATCATTACGATGCAAAATAAATATTAGATGACTTTTTTTGGTATGAGTAGAATCTTTTGTGTAAAGGTATGATTGGCTTAAATGTAAATTGGGGATCAATCCCTTTCCGTGTTTTTATCGTACAAACAAAGGAAGGTGTAAACTGACAATCGTCGTTAATACAAGCATTGAAAGCTTGAGCGAAACGAACGGATGAATGAATGGAGAAAGATGGATGACGCTTAAAGTGCCAATAGTTATTACTGGTGGAGGCCAGCGTCTTGGCTTGGCTTGCGCAAAAGCGTTAGTTGAACAAGGTTACGACTTGGTCGTCACCTATCGCACCATGCGTGAAAGCATTCAGCAATTGGAAGAATTGGGAGTGGATTGCATTCAAGCGGATTTTTCTACTCAGAGCGGTGTAGATAATTTCATCAATAAGGTACAAACTGGCTATCAAGCACTAAGAGGCGTTATACACAATGCATCAGAGTGGGAGTCGGAAGATGCGGGTTTAGACTCGGCTTTGTTGATGGAAAAAATGTGGCAAATACATGTATTTTCGCCTTACCGTATAAATCTGGCCTTTGAGGCATTATTATTGGCAGGATTTGAACAAAGTGGCGCTGCTGATATTATTCATATGACAGATTATGTCGCAGAAAAAGGCAGTAATAATCACATTGCTTATGCTTCCAGCAAGGCAGGTTTGGCTAATTTAACCTTGTCATTTGCTAAGCGTTTTGCACCGAAAATAAAAGTGAACACAATTGCACCGTCGCTTCTCATGTTTAATGAAGAAGATGATGAAGAGTATCGTCAAAAGGCGCTCAATAAGTCATTGCTGCGTAAAGAGCCAGGCGAACAAGAAGGTGTGCAAGCCATACAATATTTATTAGATAGTCGTTACGTGACAGGGCGAACCTTGTCCCTCGACGGAGGCCGGCATCTGGTCTAATGCACCAAATGCGACTTCTTTTTTAATGCCTCCGTGTCATGTGACAGGGCCAAGCAATTTAGGATACAGAAATGAACACAGCAGAATCAAATAATGTAACAACTCTTGGCCTATCCGATGGGGCACGAAAAGTTCGTGACGCCCTAATCAGTAAGGGTTTAGAAACCCCGATGATTGATAACGGCTTATCCAGTGAAGAAAAGTACCAGCGTATCAAAAGTGCTTTTGAAGATGTGGTGACGACTTTGGGTTTGGATTTAGCCGATGACAGTTTAGCGGAAACGCCTCATCGCATTGCCAAAATGTACGTGAAGGAAATCTTTTCTGGTTTGGACTATACCCAGTTTCCAAAAATCACAGTGATTGAAAACAAGATGAAAGTCGATGAAATGGTGAAGGTCAGCGACATTAGTTTTACCAGCACCTGTGAGCACCATTTTGTGACGATCGACGGATTGGCAAAAGTGGCTTATTTACCTAAAACAAAAATCATCGGTTTATCGAAAATTAACCGTATTGTTCGTTTCTTCGCGCAACGTCCTCAGGTTCAAGAGCGTTTGACTCAGCAAGTATTGGTTACATTACAAACCTTATTGGAAACCGATAACGTCGCAGTCACTATGGATGCGGTTCACTATTGTGTGAAATCGCGTGGTGTTATGGATGCAAGCTCTTCAACTCAAACGACAGCGCTTGGCGGATTATTTAAGCGCAGTGATAAAACTCGTAGTGAGTTTCTTGCTCGATAATGGTTTGACGACATCCGTGAGACGAAAAGCCTTTCATAAGGCTTTTTTTGTTGCTGTATAAATAAGAAAAAGGCGAAGACAATGACAGATAAGAAAACAGTTTGGTTTCCTGCTAAAAAGAATGGTTTTGGATGGAGTCGTCCAACTGCTTGGCAAGGTTGGTTTGTACAAATGTTTTATCTTTTTTCAGTCGGTCTAATTAGCTTTTTTGTAGACCCAAAAGAAGAGCTTTCTATATGGTTAATATTGGTGTCTATTAGCACTGTGATTCTGCTTGTGGTGTATTACGTGAAAGGCGAAGCACCTAATTGGAAGTGGAAAACAATTGATAAAGAAAAACGTCGATTATTTAAATAACCTCTAAAGTTTATCTTAAAATCTTGTCTGGTTTTTAAGATATAACTTATCTTGTCTATCTTTCATAACCTTAATGAAGTGGCATTAACGTATTAGGTTGATTGTAAAAATATGTTACTTTACCAACCTTATTAAAAGTCAGGCGACGAGTTATCTTTGCTTGGCTTTTGGCCTGATAGAACAAGGGACTCACATTGACTACTACGGATAATAACACTTCTTTTCCTGAATACCTTTCACGTGGATTATTGCTTTTTTGCCTTGTTGCAGTCGGCATTGGCCAATCTTTTATTTTTACCTCTTTGCCACCAATTGGTCGTGAAATCGGGCTGGCTGATGTTCGTATTAGTACCTTGATTACGGCTGGTGCGGCGACGTTTGTCGTCGCCGCTTTCTTTTGGGGAGGCATCATTAATCGAATCGGTCGTGTTCGTTCAGTTATTATTGGTATGAGCTGCTATGCGGTTACCATTGGAATGACGGGTTTTGTATTGCATGAAGCGTTAGAGCGCAATATGTCGGCCGAGCAAACTTACTATTTTGTCTTTGCCTTGCGCATTTTATTTGCCTTGGGAATTGCAGGGATTTTACCGTCTGTGCAGACTTATTTGATTGCGCACACAGACATTAAGCATCGTAGTGCAACCATTGCCAAAATAGGCGCGTCTTTTAGTGTGGGTATGATTTTAGGGCCAGCGTGCGCATCTTTGTTAAGTGGATTAGGCTTAACCGCACCGTTTTATATTATTGCTTTTCTGGCTGGTGGTGCCGCTGTATTGGCTTCATTTTATGTGAAAGATACAAAACATGTTCGTCAATTTGAAAAGCCACCAGCCATTAATTGGTTTAAAGAAAGAGTTGTGCCATTTTTAGGTATGTCGACCTTGGTGATTCTTTCTATTACCGGTGTTCAGCAAATTATGGCATTTCTGATTCAAGACAGATTTCATTTAGATGTGGCTGAAACTACGAAACAAGTTGGGTTTGCCATGATGACGATGTCTTGTTTTAGCATTTTGGTGCAAATGATACTTGTACCGAGATTTCAGTTCGGCGTGATTACTTTAATCTTCACAGGCACAAGTATTGGCATATCAGCGCAGTTGGCATTTATATTTTTAGACTCTTATGCCGGTGTGCTGTTTGCTATGGGATTGTTTGGTACAGGCGTGGGCTTTTTGTTTCCTGGCATTGTGACGGCACAAACCTTGTTGGTGAAAGACGATCAACAAAGCCGTTTGGCCAGTATGAATGCTTCGATGCAAGGGCTAGGAGCCGCATTAGGGCCAGTCGCTTTGGCATCTTTGTATCAAGTTGGGCAGTTAGTGCCATTCTTTGCCTTAATGTTTGGGTTGCTGCTGATATTGTCGATCTTCAGCTACTGTAAATCAAAGCTAGGTTATACATTCTAGTATTAATCGAGCGAACTTAGAGTGTGAAAGCTTTAAAGCCAAGAGCCAGTCTCTTGGCTTTTTCGTTTTCTTAGCTTCTGCGTTGTTACATCTTCTCACTTTGATTTGTTTCATTGGCTCATTTCTTCATATAACCCTGCAATGTGTTTCTTATTGGAAACTTTTTGTCGTAAGTGATAATTTTCTTAGCTAGGTATTCTGCTAATGTACTTATGGTGTTCCATGGGTTGGCGATAGAGGATAAAGCATGGCAATCAGTTTATTTGATCTTTTTAAGGTAGGTATCGGTCCCTCCAGCTCTCATACAGTTGGGCCAATGGTTGCTGCGAACCAGTTTGCTTATCAATTGCTAAAAGGTGATTTGCTGAAACAGGTATGCAGGCTAAAAATAGATTTATATGGCTCTCTAGGTGCGACGGGCAAAGGGCATGGTACAGGAACGGCTGTATTGATGGGGCTGGAAGGCGAGCTTCCAGAATCTATTGATCCTACTTTGGTGAGTGAACGTGTTGAGCGCATTAACCAGACATCGCAGCTGAGCTTACTTTCAGAGCACAATATTTCTATAGATGTTGCTAATGACCTCATTTTTCACCGTATCGATCGCCTTGATTTTCATGCTAATGGAATGACGCTAGCTGCCTTTGATCAAAATAATGATGAAATTCATAAAGCGACATTTTACTCCGTGGGCGGCGGGTTTATTGTTGAAGAAGATGAAGAGGGCAATGTTGCTTTAGTTGAAGATACGACAGAGCTTCCTTATGTTTTTCATGATGCAGCGACACTCATTAAGCTTTGTCGAGAAGAAGAGAAAAGCATTGCTCAAATCATGATGGAGAATGAGAAAACCTGGAGAACAGAAGAAGAGATAAAGCAGGAAATTTTGTCGATTTGGGCCGTGATGAAATCCTGTGTTCAGCAAGGAATTCAAAATGAGGGAATCTTACCTGGCGGTTTAAAGGTAAAACGCCGAGCCGCTAGTCTTCATAAAGATCTCATGAAAAAAACGAATATGGATATGATTACACCTTCTCTTGGAGCAATGGATTGGGTGAATCTTTATGCGTTGGCGGTAAATGAAGAAAATGCTGCAGGAGGACGAGTTGTCACGGCGCCAACTAATGGCGCAGCAGGCATTATTCCTGCTGTTTTACATTATTATTGGGATTTTTGCCCTCGCTCTAATGATGACGGTGTTGTTGAATTTTTTCTAACGGCGGCGGCCATTGGTTTTCTTTTTAAAGAAAATGCATCCATCTCTGGAGCCGAAGTCGGATGTCAGGGAGAAGTCGGTTCTGCTTGTGCCATGGCAGCGGCTGGTTTGGCTGCGGCTACAGGTGGAACACCAGAGCAAATTGAGAACGCGGCTGAAATCGGTATGGAGCATAATTTAGGGCTAACTTGTGATCCTATTGGTGGATTGGTACAAGTGCCTTGTATTGAACGTAATGCAATGGGAGCGATGAAGGCCATTAATTCTGCCTCTATGGCATTACGCGGTGATGGAAATCATTATGTATCGCTAGATAAAGTCATTAGAACCATGCGAGATACAGGAAGAGATATGAATGATAAATACAAAGAAACCTCTCGCGGTGGTTTAGCGGTAAATGTTATCGAGTGTTGATGCTTTGTAACGATTTATTGTTTTTTATAAAAGCGCTGTTAAAGGCGCTTTTTTTGTTTGTATATGCCCTGAATATTTGAGGTTTTTAGGTCTTTTTATCTATAAAAAGCCCGTGTAGAATGACGCCAAAATTGTGTTGCAGAAATATGACAAGCAATGGCTAAGATGTAATATAGCCACCCTTTGGACAAGAAAGCTGTTAATAAGATTTTATTAACGGCTCTTGGTACTGATTAATTCTATGAAGAAGAGCCCTTATGGATCTTACAAATACCTCAAAAAAAAGTGCAGCTTTGGCTAATGGTCATGAATATATTCGTGTTCTGATTGCGTTAGCGTTTGTTTTAGCTGTTGGCTTTTATGCGACAACCAATGGAGTGGAAGTTTCTAATATATCTATTTTAGCCATCGCAGCAGCGATTGGTGCTTACATGGCTGTGAATATCGGTGCAAACGATGTAGCGAATAATGTGGGACCAGCAGTAGGGGCAAAAGCTTTGTCCATGACTGGCGCCATTGTTATTGCCGCAATTTTTGAAGCTTCTGGTGCTTTAATTGCCGGGGGTACAGTCGTTGGTACAATTAAAAACGGCATTATAGACCCTAACTTTATTGGTGATTCAGGCACCTTTATTTGGGTCATGATGGCGGCATTATTGGCAGGAGCGATTTGGCTTAACCTAGCAACGTACCTCGGTGCTCCTGTTTCAACAACACACTCGATTGTTGGTGGTGTATTAGGTGCTGGTATTGCTGCTGGTGGCTGGGATATTGCGAACTGGGACAAGATGACTGCCATTGTTGCTAGTTGGGTAATTTCCCCAGTACTAGGCGGCATCATTGCGGCACTTTTCTTAATGTACATCAAACGCGCTATCACATATAAAAGCGATATGATTGCAGCGGCTAAGAAAGCGGTTCCTTTGTTAGTTGGCGTCATGGTTTGGGCTTTCTCTACTTATTTGATTCTTAAGGGCTTAAAGAAAATCTGGGCTTTGGATTTTGTAACAGCGGCAATGATTGCTTTTGCGATTGCTCTAACAGCTTATTTCATTGTTCGTCCTATCGTCGATAAAGCAGCGGCGGCACTTGAAAACAACAAAGACTCCGTTAATAGCTTATTTACGATTCCATTAATTGTTTCTGCCGCGTTATTGAGTTTTGCCCATGGTGCAAACGATGTTGCCAATGCGATTGGGCCATTAGCTGCGATCAATGAAGCTTTGTTAACGGGTGCCGTTACGGGTAAAGCCGCTATTCCATTGTGGATTATGATTGTTGGTGGAATAGGTATTGCGGTTGGTCTTGCTTTATTTGGCCCTAAGCTTATCAAGACAGTTGGTTCTGAAATTACAGAGCTAGATAAAACACGAGCATTTTGTATCGCTATGGCGGCAGCAATTACGGTTATCGTTGCTTCTCAGTTAGGCTTACCTGTTAGCTCAACACATATTGCTGTTGGTGGTGTTTTTGGTGTTGGCTTCTTGCGAGAATACCTAAAACAGTCCTATGAGAAAAAGTTGAAATCTATTGTTGCTCACTCTGAATCTGCTGGTCATGATGGTTATCAAACTCAAGAATTCGTAAAACGTTTTCAGGATGCCGATGTTGATGAGAAGCGTCTTATTTTGAAAGAGTTGAAAGCGGCTCAAGCATCTTCGCCGATTTCATCTGCTGAGCGTAAAGGCTTGAAAAAAGCGACGAAGAAAGAGTTAGTGAAGCGTTCTGCATTATTACGCATTGCTGCAGCTTGGGTGATTACTGTACCTGCGTCTGCGACACTTTCTGCTATGTTGTTTTATATGTTGCTTGGTTTCTCTGTTTCTCGTTAAACTTTGCAGCATTAAGAGTACAAAAAAAGACCAGCTTGTCTGGTCTTTTTTTGTGTTACAGTTCTGCTCTGTGTTATATAAGAGAATTGCTTTTTAAAGTGTCTAGGGATAAAAACTTAATAAGCTGACGGCCTTCACGATTTGAAGACGTATGCGTTCGATTACAGATGGAGTTTGTGTAATGTGAAGTGACTATTTCACATTATTGTATTTCGGCTCGTTTTGAGAGCCTTCTGCATTATCCAGTTATCAATATTAAGGTAAACATTCATCCAATGACTGCTGTTAGTATCACTGTGCTTTTACTTGTTATAGGCGGTTTTATCGTCTTCGCCATTGTGTTGCAGCTAAAAGAGCAAGCAAGATTGGCTAAGTTGCGACAAATAGCAACTTTGAACAATCAATTGCGTCAGGTTCGTCGATATTTAGATGAAATGCCTCCCCAATATCAACCAAAAGACATGCGCTTGTGGTTATTTTCTCGCATGCTTCAGCTTCATGATAAACTGTTGGCACTACAGCCTGATACTACTTTAACGCGCCGACGAAATCATCTCGCTGAAGAAATAGAAGAATTTCAATCCAGTAAGCAAAAGCGCCGTGCTAAACCGATGAGTGATGAGGTACTTATTGTTGAAGTGAAGCGCTTATTTGATTCCTTTGAGACGTTTTTGACTGTAGCGCAAAGAGACAAAGAAATCGATTCTGATTTAGCTTATCGTTATATTCAGCTGATGCATTTCTTTAAGTATAAAATTAATGCTGATCATTATGCTTACCTTGCTAGAAAAGACTTTCTGAGTGGAAGAATAGACAAGGCGTTAGAGCAATATAAAGAGGCTTTGTCTCAGTTATCGCCATTAAAAGACTCTGCCCAAGCACAGCCTGCGATTCTAAAATTAAAAGATGTTATTCAAGAATTAGAAGAGAAGCTGGCTCTACAGAAAGCAGAGAAAGAAGTTAACCAAAAATCAGAAAATGAGAAAGAAGAAATGGATGATGAATGGAATAAGTTTATTGAAGATTCTGACTTCAAAGAGAAAAAGCGTTTTTAATTTTTGTGAATTGAACTTTTATTTTAGATAAGGATATTGTGTGAACCTCGCTCTGCTTTCTGCCTTTATACCTACTTTCTTTTTTGTCTCTATCACGCCAGGTATGTGCATGACTCTTGCCATGACGCTTGGCATGACAATCGGCATTAAGCGCGCACTTTGGATGATGTTTGGTGAGCTTATTGGTGTTGCGACCGTAGCCACTTTATCTGCTATTGGCGTCGCAGCTTTGCTTTTAAATTATCCGAATGTTTTCCTCGTTTTAAAATATTTAGGCGGCGCTTACTTGGCATATATCGGTATTCAAATGTGGCTATCTAAAGGCAAAATGGCCATTAAAATGGAATCTGAAGAAGAGCCTGCTTCTCGTATTGATTTAATCTCACAAGGCTTTGTGACTGCCATTGCCAATCCTAAAGGGTGGGCGTTTTTTGTGGCATTATTACCGCCTTTTTTAGATGCGACTCAACCACTCGCTAGTCAATTGATCATATTGATTAGTGTTATTCTCATGCTTGAATTCAGCTGTCTGCTTATCTATGCGGCGGGCGGTCGAACACTCAAATCTTTGCTTCTGCAAAGTGGCAATGTTCGCATAATGAACCGCATTGCTGGAACCTTAATGATTGGTGTCGGAGCTTGGTTAGCAATAGGCTAGCTTTTTGAACTTAACTTATTTAGCGCTTTGCAGTAGACCGTCTTGTTCTCGTTTTTGATGTGCTGTTTGAGGGCTTCGATGCGGACTTTCTTTTGCCTGTTGAGCGCTTTGAAAAAGCTTTCTTAGCTGGTGCTGGTAAATGCTTCAATGACGCTGAAGACAGGCTTTTCGAGGCGTCTAATAGTTCTACTAAATTACCTTCTAAATGTGACATAAAGCTTTGGTAACTTGTTTCACCGAGGCTTATTGTGTTTAGTGTTGATTCCCATTGAGCTGTCATATCAGGTGTGACCAATTGGCTAGGTAAGCAGTCTACAAACGCTCGGCCTGTTTCGCTGGCGTGTATTTGTTTCCCCTGTCTGATTAAGAATCCTCGTTTAAATAACAACTCAATAATACTTGCTCTTGTGGCGTCTGTTCCCAGTCCATCTGTGTCTTTCAAAATGGCTTTTATGTCTTTATTTGTGACAAAGCGACTAATTCCTGTCATTGCTGAAAGCAAGGTAGCATCAGTAAAAGCGGCTGGCGGCGTGGTGACTTTGTCATGAATAATACCCTCATGACACCAAAGTGAATCGCCTTTTTGAAGTTTTGGCAATTCATTTTGTTCTTCGTCGTTTTGCTCTCTTTTACTGTTCGACTTTGTTTTTTGCGGAAGCAGTGCACGCCATCCAAAAGAGATTGGTGTATTACCCTTTGCTTCAAACTGACCTCCAGCGATATCGAGCTTGATATAAGAAGCGAGGAAATCATAATCGGGATAGAACTGCATTAAATACTGGCGAGCAATCAGCCCAAATACTTGTGATTCGACTTTTCCGAGAGAGCCTGCTTTATGGGCTTGGCTAGTCGGAATGATCGCATGGTGAGCGGTAACTTGTTTGTCATTCCATGCTTTGCTGCGTATTGCTGGGTTCGCATTCTCAGCACCTTGTGCAAGTTCTGCTGTGGCCTTACTTAAGGCGTTTAAAATGCCTTTAGCGTCTTTGTGTTGAAGGCTTGGTAAATAACGACAATCTGACCTTGGGTAGGTGATTATTTGATGGCGTTCATACAGGGTTTGACAAGTATCCAACACTTGTTGAGCGGATAACGAGAAAATCTTCGCTGCATCGATTTGAAGGCTTGATAAATTATAAGGCAAAGGAGGCGCTTGCTTCTTTTGCTTATAGCTCGCCTCAATAACATTGGCTGGTTGGTTGGTGATACGAGAAGCGACATTGACGGCTAAAGCTCGATTTAGAACGCGGTTTTCTTCATCCATATGCGGCTTGCAAGCTTCACTTGGCAGCCACTTTGCTTGAAATCTTGCTTTCAGATTTGTTTCTACTTGAGCCCAGACTTGGAAGTAATCCTTCGGAATAAAGTGTTCTCGTTCCTTGTCTCTCGCCGCCACAAGTCCCAATACCGGCGTTTGCACTCGGCCAATGGATAGAACGCCTTGATAGCCAGCTTGTCGGCCTCTAATGGTATAGGCTCTAGTAAGGTTTAAACCAAATAACCAATCGGCTCTGGCTCTCGCTAAGGCTGAACGGGAAAGAGCAGCGAACTCGCTGTTTGGACGTAAGTTGTTTAGTGCTTTTTTGACGGCGCTTGGTGTTAGGTCATTAATCAGGAGGCGTTGAGTATTTTGCAGTTTGAGCTTAGGCACTTTGGTGAAATAAATGACCTCATCAACTAACAGCTGACCTTCCCTGTCTGGGTCACCTGCATGAACAAGATGTGTTGCTTTTTTAATGAGTTTTTTTAAAACACCTAGCTGTTTTTTTGTGTTGGCTTTTTCTTGCCATTGCCAGTCGGTTGGGATAATTGGCAGATGATCCAAGCTCCATGATTTAAAGATAGGATCATATTGATGAGGTTCAGCTTGCTCTAGCAAATGCCCAATACACCAGCTAATACAGTCTCCATTAGGCAACCAAATACAGCCGTCTTCTTTTTTCTGTGGTGATGGGAGGGCGGCTGCAATGGCGCGAGCAAGGCTTGGTTTCTCTGCAATATAAAGAATCATGAATACACTTACTGTTTATATATACAGTAAGTGTATCGAACAAATGTAACCTTGACTAGAGTGGCGTTGCTTTATTGAATCCGCTGAGAGAAGTGAAAGGTGTGTCGATTTAGCTTTTTATTTTCTGATTTGTATTCACCACTACCGTATTTGTTTGGTGTGATGTACTTGAGACATTATCAAGTTGAGGACGATCAATGTGATTCGCAAATAAAAAGCTACTGATAGCCGATAAAAATAAGAAGCTGATGAATAGCATGCCCCAATAGTCAGAAGATTTTTTGCTGACTCGATTTTGTATGGTTGATGGTATAAAGCGCTTCGTTTTCATAATGGGTTCCTTCGCTCAATGAATGCATTAAATGATAATGGATATCATTTAATAAATCTATCGATTTAATATAAAAAATATTAATCCAGCAGCGGCAGTTTAATGGTTTTGAAAAATGAGCCCATGTGATTCTGGCTATGTTACAATTTGCGCTCAATTTTATGTGTAACGAATAAGAGAGTGTAAACATGTCTGAACTGTCGTTCGATTCGAATGAAGCAAAAATCGCATACGGTATTGGTCGCCAAATTGGTGATCAACTACGTGGTAGTGACCTTGGAGAATTATCTCTAACGCATCTTTTTGCTGCGATTGAAGATTCTTTGAATCAAGCTGAAATGCGCGTTCCAGGTGAAGAATTGGAAGCAGCTTTTGCAGAACTTCAGCAAAAAATGGAAGAAAAAGCTCGCGCTGGATCTGAAGAAACAGTAAAAGCTGGCGAAGCATTCCTTGCAGAAAACAAAGCAAAAGATGGCGTTCAAACAACAGAAAGCGGTTTGCAGTTCGAAGTTCTTGAAGAAGGTACTGGCGCAACTCCTAGCCTTGAATCAACCGTTCGTGTTCATTACGAAGGTCGCTTGATTGATGGTCAAGTATTCGATAGCTCAATTGCCCGTGGCGAGCCAATTGAATTTCCTCTAACTGGCGTTATTGCTGGTTGGACTGAAGGTCTTCAGTTGATGAAAGAAGGCGCGAAATACCGCCTAACAATTCCAGCTGAATTGGCTTACGGCGCACAAGGCGCAGGCGCAATGATTCAGCCTTTCTCTGTTCTACAGTTCGATGTTGAGCTAATTGCTGTTGTTTAATTAGCGATTTAGAACGAAAAAAACGAGCTTTCTAATACAGAAAAGCTCGTTTTTTTTATGTCTAAAAAAAGCAGTAAATTTAAACTTAAGTGCAAAGGCTGGTTATATTTCCCGCTCCATTCGGACGTGCATTTTTCCTGCTTCTAGAAATATCTTACCGTCAGAACGGAAGCTTTGCTTTGTGTAAAACTGCTGGGCATCGACTTGGGCATTGAGGAAAACTTTTCTGAGCCCCATTTCTCTCGCGACTTTGATGGCTCTAGCCGTCAGCATTTCACCGTAGCCTTGGTGTCGATAAGCAGGCAACACTGCTAAACGACCTAACTGGCCTTCTTCTGTCAACCGACAAGTTCCTGTCGGTACAGCTGTTGTGCCAAAAGTCACAAAGTGAACGGCATCTTCATCATGGTCATCCCATTCGTCTTCTGGGTCGATGCCTTGTTCAATAATAAAGACTTGTTTGCGTACAAAGGTTATTTGGTCTTTGCTGCTGTTCCAGTCCGAAGTTAATACCTTCACTTTGTTCTCCTGTTTTTATTCTGGCGCGACGAGTTCAATAACGCCTTGTTGGCGAATAAAAAATCGTACAAGAGGCTCTAAGTCATCGTTTTGGCTTAAGTCTAAACCAGAAAAATCAAATTCAACCTGATCTGTAATTGCTTGAACAAATGGGGCTAATTCACTGTCCAGATTAATACTTTCACCGTTGCAGAAAACCGTCACATGATTTTCTTTGTCATTGAGATAGTAGCAAATACGCGCGTCACCAGGGCGAATAAAGGTTCGGCCTTGAATTGCATTTTGAAACGCTTTATCTAAGTCGCTTGAGTTTAGCGGCGCTAAATATTCAGGGTATTTGCTTTCGCTCATGGTTTCGCCTAACCAGTTTGCTAATACGTCAGGCTGATTTATGAGCTTAGCCAATTCAGCTTGCAAATAGGAAATATCATCTTGATGTATTTCAGCGCTGTGATCGCGATTTCCTGTTTCTGGTGCCGCAAAGCGGTTTTTGACATTGATGTTTTCGCACAGTTTGTCGCGAACCCCTGTCAACGCATCTTGTATGCTTGGTGCACGGAAGCCGACAGAATAGGTCATACATTCGTCGTCTAAAGCGCGACCATTGTGGGCGAAGTTAGGCGGTAAATACAAAATATCACAGGCTTCTAACTCCCAATCCATTTCTGGGTTTACAGAGAAGTTATCTAAAATGTGTAGAGAGATATCCGCAATGGCTGAGTCTTGATATTCCTCAGGCGGCAGAACTTGCCAGCGGCGTTTACCAGCAACTTGAATTAAGAAAACATCGTATTGATCATAATGAGGGCCAACGCTGCCACCTTCGGTTGCGTAGCTGATCATGACATCATCAAGGCGCCAGCTTGGGAGGAATTGGAATTGCTCTTTTAATGCCTGAATCTCAGGAACCCAGTGATCAACCGCTTGAACGAGAAGTGTCCATTCTTTTTCTGGTAAGTTAGCAAAGGTGTCTTCGTCAAATGGCCCTTGTTGTGTTTCCCATGGCGTTTTTCCATTTTCAATCACGAGGCGTGACTCGACTTCTTCTTCCATCGCCATGCCGGCGAGTTCGTCTGCTTCTAGTGGCACTTCAAAGTCTGACAGACCAGCACGAATGAGAAGAGGCTTCTTTTGCCAATATTCATTCAAGAATGTTTGTGCTGTCATTCCGCCAAGAATGGTTAACGGCGTATCTAGGTCTATCATAGGTTTCTCGTAAAAATATAAAGAGTCAGTTGGAAGTGTAAGACAAAAAAGAGCCGATAAATCGGCTCTTTTTTAAGGCTATAAAAAGTAAAGCTTAGTTGCGAATGGCTTTCGCTTGCGCAACGGCATTACCAATGTATGTGCCTGGTGTTAAGGTTTTTAGTTCCGCTTTCGCGGCTTCTGGCATGTCTAATGTTTCAACAAAAGCTTCAATTGTAGCTTGGTCAATGACACGGCCACGAGTTAGCTCTTTTAGTTTTTCATAAGGAGACTCAATGCCGTAACGACGCATCACAGTTTGAATTGGCTCAGCCAAAACTTCCCATGCCGCATCTAAGTCTGCATCTAGGCGAGGCGCATTGATTTCAAGCTTGCTGATGCCTTTTAGCGTGGATTGGTAAGCAATTAAGCTGTGAGCTAAGCCAACACCTAGGTTACGCAATACAGTTGAATCTGTTAGGTCACGCTGCCAGCGAGAAATTGGTAATTTCGCGCTTAAGTGTCCCATAATTGCATTCGCAATGCCCAAGTTACCTTCAGAGTTTTCGAAGTCAATTGGGTTGACTTTATGCGGCATGGTAGAAGAGCCGATTTCGCCTGCAATGGTTTTTTGTTTGAAGAAGCCCATAGAAATGTAGCCCCAAACATCACGATCGAAATCGATCAAAATCGTATTGAAACGACAGATAGCGTCGAACAATTCTGCGATGTAATCGTGTGGCTCGATTTGAGTCGTGTAAGGGTTCCACGTTAAGCCCAAAGAGGTCACAAAATTTTCTGCGTGTGCTTGCCAATCCACATCTGGGTAAGCTGAAAGGTGAGCGTTGTAGTTACCCACCGCGCCGTTGATTTTGCCTAAAAATTCAACGTTTTGGATTTGCTTAAGCTGACGGCTAAGACGTGCAGCAACGTTCGCCATTTCTTTACCCATGGTAGATGGAGAGGCTGTTTGACCATGAGTACGAGACAGCATAGGTTGCTCAGCATGTTCAATAGCTAGGTCTTGAATGGCTGTAATGATGTTGTTTAACTCTGGAGTAATGCCTTCTTCCAAAGCTTCACGAAGCATCAAAGCGTGAGACAAGTTATTAATGTCTTCCGATGTACAAGCAAAGTGAACAAATTCAGAAATTGCAGCCAATTCTGCGTTGTCTGCCATTTTGTTTTTAATGAAATACTCAACCGCTTTCACATCGTGATTGGTGGTTTTCTCAATGTCTTTAATCGCTTGAGCATCGGCTTCACTGAAGTTGTCTGCTAATTGGTCTAAGAAAGTGCTGGCTTGAGCACTAAGAGCAGGAACTTCAACAATTTGTGGGTGACTGGCAAGAGCCTGTAGCCAGCGAACTTCAACTATGACTCGCATACGTAGCAAACCGTACTCGCTTACTGAGCGACGTAATACGTTTGTTTTCGATCCGTAACGACCGTCGATAGGGGAAATTGCATTTAAGCTAGTTAATTCCATTGAGATAACGCCTCGAACATGGTTTTCAGGGAGCCGCTATTATAGGCAAAAGAGGCGAGGTAATACAGGGAGTAGGCGATGGTATAGGCATAAAAAAAGCCCAGATTTCGTTTAAATAGAAATATCTAAACGACATCTGGGCTTAGTGTTACTTAAACCTCTCTAAATCGAGAGAAGGTTTAGGCTTACAGTGTAGCCAAAGCTTGGTTGAATGTAGCGCTTGGGCGCATGACTTTTTCAACCGCATCTAGGTCAACATGGTAGTAACCAGATAGACCTGCTGGTTTACCTTGTACTGCAGCCAGTTCAGCAACGATTGTGTCTTCTTTCGCTGTTAGCTCTTTTGCCAATGGTGCGAATTTCGCAGCAAGGTCAGCGTTTTCAGTTTGTGCTGCTAGCTCTTGAGCCCAGTACATTGCTAGGTAGAAGTGGCTACCACGGTTGTCGATACCGCCAACTTTACGAGAAGGAGACTTGTTAGTGTCTAGCAATTTGCCTGTTGCTTTATCTAGGCATTTCGCAAGAACTTTTGCTTTCTCGTTGTTGTTCTTGATGCCAAGCTCTTCAAAAGAAACCGCCACAGCCAAGAATTCACCAAGTGAATCCCAACGTAGGTAGTTTTCTTCCATTAGCTGTTGAACGTGCTTAGGAGCAGAACCACCCGCGCCAGTTTCATACATGCCGCCGCCGTTTAGCATTGGAACGATAGACAACATTTTCGCAGACGTACCAAGTTCCAAGATTGGGAACAAGTCAGTTAGGTAATCACGTAGGATGTTACCTGTTACTGAAATCGTGTCTTCGCCACGAATGATGCGTTCCATAGAGAAACGGATCGCTTCGTTGTAAGGCATGATGCGAATGTCTAGGCCTGTTGTGTCGTGGTCTTTTAGGTAAAGCTCTACTTTCTTACGAAGTTCGTTATCGTGAGAACGTTCTTCTTCTAACCAAAACACAGCTGGTGTGTCAGATTGACGAGCACGAGTAACGCCAAGTTTTACCCAGTCACGGATTGGAGCGTCTTTTGTTTGACATGCGCGCCAGATATCGCCTTTTTCTACAGCGTGCTGCATAAGAACATTACCTTGAGCGTCTACAACGCGCATTGTGCCAGCTTCAGCGATTTCAAATGTTTTGTCGTGAGAGCCGTATTCTTGTGCTTTTTGTGCCATTAAACCAACGTTTGGAACTGTACCCATTGTTGTTGGGTCGAATTCGCCGTTAGTTTTACAGAAGTTGATCGTTTCTTGGTAGATACGAGCGTAAGTGCGATCTGGAATAACCGCTTTCGCATCATGTGCTTTGCCGTCACGGCCCCACATTTTACCAGAGTTACGGATCATCGCAGGCATAGAAGCGTCAACGATCACGTCACTTGGTACGTGCAAGTTAGTAATGCCTTTATCGGAATCAACCATGGCCAATTCTGGACGCGTGTTGTAAACGTCTTGAATCGCTTGTTTAATTTCTTCTTGTTTTGCTTCAGGAAGCGTTTGGATCTTGTCGTATACGCTGCCTAAACCATTGTTTGGGTTAACGCCGATTTCTTTAAACAATTCTCCGTATTTTTCAAATACGTCTTTGTAGAAAACCGTTACAGCATGACCGAATACGATTGGGTGAGACACCTTCATCATGGTTGCTTTCAAATGCACAGACCACATGATGTTGTCTTCTTTCGCTTCTTGCATAGACGCTTCAAAGAATTCACGTAGTTTTGTACAGCTGATGTTCATGCTGTCTAAGATTTCGCCTTCAAGAAGAGGAAGCGATTTTTTCAATTCAACAGAACCGTCTTTTTTGACGAATTCGATGTTAACCGTTTGAGCAGAATCCATAGTCACAGATTGCTCAGAAGAGTAGAAGTCGCCATCACGCATGTGGTCGACATGAGAAATAGAAGTCTTTTTCCATTTACCCATTGAATGTGGGTTTTTGCGAGCAAAGCCTTTTACAGCAGCTGGTGCGCGACGGTCAGAGTTACCTTGACGTAGAACTGGGTTTACCGCACTACCAAGTACTTTTGCATAACGCGCTTGGATGTCTTTTTCTTCGTCAGTTGTTGGATTTTCTGGGTACTCAGGAAGTCCGTAACCTTGTGCGTTTAGTTCTTTGATTGCAGCATTAAGCTGAGGCAAAGAAGCACTGATGTTAGGTAGTTTTACGATATTTGCTTCAGGAGAAGCGGTTAAGTCACCTAAGAATTGAAGGCCATCTTCTACTTGCTTATCCGCAGGAAGAAGGTCAGAGAAGCCTGCAAGAATACGGCTTGCTAAAGAGATATCTGTCAGTTGTAGTTCGATATCAGCTTCTTTTGCAAAAGCGCCAAAGATAGGAAGCAAAGATGAAGTTGCCAATGCTGGTGCTTCATCGGTCAACGTGTAATAGATGGTTTGTTTCGACATGTAATTCCCCTAACATTTCAGGCAGTGTTGCCCATTGAATCGAAGATGACTTTTAGCCGCCATTCCCTAGGTTTTAACTGGTTGTGCATAATATCTTGCACAGGTTAAAAATTTGCTCAACATACTACCTAAAAAAACAAGGTAGAGATATTGGCTCTAAGATATACTCAAAATTGATTTCAGTTATCCTATGAATTTGTTCTATCAAGCCTAGCTAAAATACGTGATTAGCTGCGAGATTCTAGTGCTTTTAATAGTGCCTTTCTTTTAAAAATCAAATGCCAGCGTTTACCGCCTAGCTGACGCCATAACATAGCGGCGCGAATACCAGACATTAAAATAGTGCGAACTTGGTTAGCGATATGTGGCTGTTGTAAAAAGCGGCTATCGCCTTGTACCTGAATGCGGAAAGGCAAAGTACTTAGAGTTTCTTGATACATGCCTGAAATAGCAGCAATGATGTTTTCGTGAAGTAGGCTGTCGTAATGGGCTTTCTTTTGCTCTATCTGAGAAATCTGTTGGCCAATAGTGGACAGCATTTGTGGTGTTTTAGCGAGTTTGCTTTCAAGGTGGACTAAGCTGAGAGCGTATCGCAATGTATCAGGGTTTACACTACTGCGATCTTTGCTTAATGCTTTTCTCGTGACGTTACGACCAAGTGATAAATTACTCTGACAATCCCACTGTCCACCATAAATATCTTCAGTAGAGGGGGCGTTGACGAGTAAGATGCTCTCGATCATAGGCTGTAAGGCCGCATTATCGACTTTTCCTGTCTTGGCTAAAACCGCTACCAATTCTGCTGCTTGAAATACAGCAGATAGTGCAATAGTTTGTTCTTTTTCTTTGCTACTCACGTGATAGGTTCTCTATTTATTAAAGGCGATGTTGATGATGCCGCCACCTAGACACAATTCATCTTGGTAAAAAACAATGGATTGCCCTGGTGTAATGGCCCTTTGTGGCTCAACAAAAGACACTTCAATTTGGCCTTTTTCATTAAGATACACAGTACATTCTTGATCAGGCTGGCGGTAGCGGCATTTTGCTGTGCAAGTCATAGGCAAACTTGGTGTTTGGCGTGCCACCCAATCAAAATTCTCAGCAATAAGGTGGGTCTTATAGAGAGATTCGTGTTGGCCGCCTTGAGTCACAATCAGCACATTGCGTTTAAGGTCTTTTTCTACCACATACCAAGGGTCGTCGGAATAGTTTGCTAAACCGCCAATGCCTAACCCCTGACGTTGACCAATTGTGTGATACATCAAACCATGGTGGCGAGCAATCACATCACCTTCAAGGGTTTCAATATTACCTGGTTGAGCGGGCAAATATTGTTCTAAGAAATCTTTAAATCGGCGTTCGCCAATGAAACAAATGCCTGTACTGTCTTTTTTGTTGTGTGTGACAAGTCCAAACTCTTCCGCTAAACGGCGTACTTCTGGCTTTTCAAGCTCGCCAACTGGGAAGAGTGTTTTGGCTATTTCGTCCTTACCAACTGCGTATAAAAAGTAACTTTGGTCTTTGTTGCCATCTAAGCCTTTTAATAAAAGCGGCTCGCCATCTTGCTCACCACGACGCACATAATGCCCTGTGGCAATGTAATCTGCTCCAAGTGCTAAGGCGTATTCAAGGAAGGCTTTGAATTTGATTTCTTTATTGCAAAGGATGTCTGGATTCGGTGTTCGGCCGGCTTTGTATTCTTCTAAAAAGTGCTCAAATACATTGTCCCAATATTCGGCGGCAAAGTTTGCAGTATGAAGTTTGATGCCAAGCTTGTCGGATACCGCTTGAGCATCGGCAAGGTCTTCTTTGGCTGTGCAATATTCCGTACCGTCGTCTTCGTCCCAATTCTTCATGAATAAGCCTTCGACCTGATAACCCTGCTGCATCAAAATAAGTGCTGAAACGGACGAATCCACACCGCCAGACATGCCGACGATAACTTTTTTTGTGCTGTTTGCGTTGTTCGCAATAGGGTTTTCTTTCATGACCTGATCATTCTCATTGTAAAACGGTGGTAAAAGCACTTTTAAAAAAGGCTCATATTTAAATGGTTACGAAGAGGCTGACGCCTCAGGTAAAATTTTGCTTGCCATTGTAGCATTTTCTCTACGGTGAAACAGGGTGGAGAAACTGATCAGACAAAAACGACAAAGGTATTATGGGGTTGCGAAGCGAATCTTCAATGCAGGCTTTGATCAATGGACTGCGATGAGGCAGAGCCATGATTTCCTCATAGGTTAGCCAATGACTGGATTCTATGTCTGGATCTAGCTCTTGGCTTGCTTCTTCTAGGGCTTCACATAAGAAACACAAACGATGATAAGTGTCTGCGCCTTCGAATGGTGTGAAAGAGTACATGCCCAATAAACCAGTGGGTTCTACGCGCCATCCTGATTCTTCTCGAGTTTCTCGAACAACGGCTTCTATGGCGCTTTCGTTATTTTCTATGTGACCGGCGGGCTGGTTGAGAACCAGTTGGCCGTCTTGCCACTCTTTCACCATTAGATACTTGGTTGGCTGATTTTGAATGTCTTTTTTGACCAGTGCGGCGACGGTGAGGTGAGGCAGTCTTTCTCTTTCTTTGTTGTTCAAATTCCATTACCTGCTGAGTAAGTTGTGCGGTTGGTTCTATGTATTGCCATTCACCAACGGCAACATCATCCAATGTGTAAGGCCCAATGGCATAACGTATTAAACGTAAAGTGGGAAAGCCGACGGCGGCTGTCATGCGACGTACTTGACGATTTTTTCCCTCATGGATTTGCAATGAAATCCAGCTTGTCGGGATGTTTTCTCTGTGTCTGACAGGTGGCGTTCTCGGCCAGATATTAGGCTCTAATATAGGTTCTGCTTGAGCGGGTTTGGTTAAGCCGTCTTTCAGTTCGACACCTTGCTTTAATTGCTCAAGTGCCTCATCGGATATATTTCCTTCCACTTGCACCCAGTAAGTTTTGGGCATTTTAAAGGTTGGAGAAGCAATGAGGTGTTGGAGCACGCCTTGATTGGTTAACAATAATAAACCTTCAGAGTCATAATCCAAACGCCCAGCAGGATAGAAATCAGGCGCTTTCACATAAGATGCCAGTGTTTCTTTATCGCCTTCTTGTGAAAACTGGCTGAGGACTTTAAAAGGTTTATTAAGCAAAATTAGATTGGAAGGCATGCGTACAAGCTATGATCAAGTGTTTTCGTTTAGGTAAGTGTTGCTGATATCAAAATACCAAACTAAGACACCTTACCCTTCGTGTTGGAAGGGTAAGGTAACAAATTCGAGTTTGGATAGCGATGTGGCTATTTGCTTACAGTGGTATTTTTATGCAGGTTGGTTGCTTTGTGTTGAAGGCTCCTCTGCTTGGCTGATCACCGGATTGATTTCTATGGCGTGTAAGCCTCGTTCTCCAGGTTCAACACTAAAGGTAACTGTTTGGCCTGCTTTTAAGGTTTTATAGCCTTCCACATTGATCGCTGAATAATGAATAAATAAATCTTCATCAAAATCTTCCGATACGATAAAGCCATAGCCTTTAGCATTGTTAAACCACTTCACTGAACCTTGATGCATTGAGTCACTCCTTATCCACTCTAATCGCTGTAAAGCGTTTAATTTCTGTTAATTTGAGCTATCAATGTGAGAATTTCACTCATAAAGATTGATTGAACATATGATAGTCCCAATAATGAAGGTAGAAGCCCTTTTGGAATTTGTAAAATCTAAGTGGTAATCTGTAATACAAAATACGACGTATGAGCAGTAATGAGTCAAATTTGACGCGTTACGTGAAGAATTTTAGCCTCAGAGGCATGGGATGATTGTAAATCAACAAATTAGACTAATATCAGAAGATGACGAGCAACGTGGCAACACGAATATTGCGATTGCTCCAGAGGAAACAGAATTAAAACCACCTTCCATGTATCAGGTGGTATTGTTTAACGATGATTATACGCCAATGGATTTTGTCGTATTTGTTCTACAACGTTTTTTTTCTATGGATGGAGAGAAGGCTAATCAGGTAATGTTAGAAGTGCATCAAAAAGGAAAAGGCGTTTGTGGCGTTTATCCTTTTGATATTGCAGAGACAAAAGTGGCAATGGTACAGCAGTTCGTGGAACAAAATGAGCACCCTTTAATGTGTGACTTGGAAAAAGTCGACTGATTCAGAGTGAGGGAATAGCAATGTTAGATAAAGAACTAGAGCAAACCCTAAACACAGCTTTTAAAGCGGCGCGTGACAAGCGCCATGAATTCATGACGGTAGAGCATTTATTATTAGCTCTGATCAATAACGACGCTGCCTCAAGCGTCCTGAAAGCATGCGGTGTCAGCTTAGATGTTCTAAGCAAAGAGTTGGAGGAATTTGTAAACAGTACAACACCTTTAATTCCTGAAGACGACGAAGAACGTGAAGTGCAGCCAACGCTTGGTTTTCAACGTGTTTTACAGCGTGCTGTTTTTCATGTGCAGTCGTCTGGTAAACGAGAAGTGACGGGCGCCAATGTGCTGGTGGCGATTTTTAGTGAGCAGGAAAGTCAAACGGTTTACTTGCTAAAACGTCATGGCGTGGCACGTATCGATGTAGTGAATTACGTTGCTCACGGCATTTCTAAAACAGGCGATGCTTCCCAAGAAGCGGAGCAAGATGAAGACGCAGAAGATACAAACACAGCGCCTTTGCAGAAGTTTGCAACTAACCTTAATGAAGAGGCGAAAGCTGGAAAAATCGACAAATTGATTGGTCGTGAATACGAAGTAGAACGAGTAATACAAACACTTTCTCGTCGTCGTAAGAACAACCCGTTGTTGGTGGGTGAATCTGGCGTAGGTAAAACTGCCATCGCTGAAGGTTTGGCTAAGCGCATCGTTGATGGGCAAGTGCCGAATGTGATCGCCGATGGCGTGGTTTACTCCTTGGATCTTGGTGCTTTATTGGCCGGTACAAAGTATCGTGGTGACTTTGAAAAACGCCTGAAACAGTTATTGGGTGAATTGAAAAAAATGCCCAATGCCATTTTGTTTATTGATGAAATTCATACCATTATTGGTGCTGGCGCGGCATCCGGTGGCGTAATGGATGCTTCTAACTTATTGAAGCCAGTCTTGAGCTCCGGCGGCTTGCGCTGCATTGGCTCGACGACTTTCCAAGAGTTTCGAGGTGTATTTGAAAAAGATCACGCCTTGGCTCGTCGCTTCCAGAAAATTGATGTGAATGAGCCAAGTGTTGATGATACTTATCATATTCTAAAAGGCATCATTGGCGCGTTTGAAGAGCACCATCAAATCAAATACGAAGAGCCGGCTTTGCTAGCGGCAGCAGAGCTTGCTCAGCGTTACGTGACAGACCGTCATATGCCAGACAAAGCAATTGATGTGGTTGATGAGGCAGGTGCTTATCAGCGCCTACAGCCAGAGGAAACGCGTAAGTCTGTGATTACGGTTCAAGAGATTGAAGATATCGTTTCTAAGATCGCCAGAGTGCCAGTTCGAGCGGTTAACTCAGATGATAAAAAAGTGCTTTCTAATCTAGAGCGTAACCTGAAAATGGTGGTGTTTGGTCAAGACAATGCCATTGACTCCTTGTCGTCGGCGATCAAATTGTCTCGTGCAGGTTTAAAAGCAGAGCAAAAGCCAATTGGCTCTTTCTTGATGGCAGGCCCAACAGGGGTTGGTAAAACAGAAGTGACCAAGCAGCTTGCTAAGCAATTAGGCTTGGAATTGATTCGCTTCGACATGTCTGAATACATGGAGCGCCATGCGGTCTCCCGCTTGATTGGTGCGCCACCAGGTTATGTTGGCTTTGATCAAGGTGGCTTGCTAACTGAAGCTGTGACTAAGAATCCTCACAGTGTGGTTCTGCTGGATGAGATTGAGAAAGCTCACCCAGAGGTTTTCAATTTATTACTGCAGGTTATGGATCACGGTACCTTGACGGATAACAATGGTCGCAAGGCGGATTTCCGTAATGTGATCTTGGTTATGACGTCCAACGCCGGTGCAGAGGAGTTAGCGCGTCGCTCGATTGGTTTCTCTAATCAGGATAATTCAACTGATGGTATGGAGGTGATTAATCGTACCTTTACACCAGAGTTTAGAAACCGCCTGGATGCTGTGATTCAATTCCAACAACTTGATGAACGTATTATCTTCAGTGTGGTGGATAAGTTCTTGGTTGAGTTGCAGGTTCAGTTAGACCCTAAAGGCGTTATGCTGGAAGTATCTGACACCGCAAGGGGTTGGTTGGCTAATAAGGGTTATGATCGTCAGATGGGCGCTCGTCCAATGGCTCGGGTGATTCAAGAGCATTTGAAGAAACCATTGGCAGATCAAATTTTATTCGGCGATTTACATGATGGCGGTCACGTCAAAGTGTCGCTGGATGAGAAAAGTGATGAGCTTAAATTTGATGTGATCAAAGAAGCTGTTGTTCATTGAGCCTCTCAAGACCTCCCCCTTGATAAGGGGGAGGACTTGAAAATTGAGAGCATAAAAAAAACCGGACAATTCAGTAAGATGAAATGTCCGGTTTTTTTATATTTCTAATTTAGATGTTTGCTGCTGGTTTGGCGCAATGACTAAATTAACGAGCTCGGTAAACGATACGGCCTTTTGTAAGGTCGTAAGGTGTTAACTCAACTTTTACTTTATCGCCAGTCAAAATACGGATGTAGTTTTTACGCATTTTTCCAGAGATATGAGCAATTACAACGTGTCCGTTTTCTAGTTCGACACGGAACATGGTGTTAGGCAACGTATCAATGATAGTGCCTTCCATTTCTAAGCCTTCTTCTTTTGCCACAATATGTGTCCTATGGTGTTAACTTGTATATTTAGTAGACGCCGACCATGGATTACTCGAAGGTCTACAGGAAAAGAAATTCATGTTTTCCTTTTCCAATTGAGCGCTAAATTTACTAATCATAAAGTCTAATTTAGCGACGTCTGAATTTTGATCGAGCATATTTTGCCTAAAAAAGCATCGTAAGGCAAACTTAGTTGTTGGGTTTTCTTGTCTCTTTTCGGGCTAAATCGCCCATTTTTCTGTTTTTTGGCCAAGCTTTATAAGCTCTGAATTGGTATGAGTGTTTGAAATAAGTTGCTGCAAAATGGTGACAAAATTCTCTCTTGGCATTAATTCGGCGCCCAGCGAGAGCAAATGTTCGGATTCAACTTGGCAATCTATTAATTCAATGCCAGATTTTTGAGCTAGCTCACAGAAGGTTTTTAAAGCAATTTTTGATGCATTTGGTGCAAGTGAGAACATGGATTCACCAAAAAACATTCTTCCCATTGCGACACCGTAAAAGCCGCCCACTAATATATCGTCCTGCCATATTTCAATAGAATGCGCATAACCAAGGCGGTGAAGCTCAGAATAAGCGGTTTTTATGTCTTCTGATATCCAAGTTCCTTCCTTATCTGCCCGTAATGAAGAGCAGTGTCCAATCACGGTTTCAAACGCTTTATTAACAGAAAATTGCCAGTTGCCTTTCCTAATTGCCTTTTTTAAGGATTTCGAAAAATGGAATTGTTTAGGGGGAAGTACACACCTTTGCTCAGGGTGCCACCACAAAATAGGATCTGGGTCGCTGAACCAAGGAAAAAAGCCTTTACTGTAAAGGTGTATTAAGCGAGTTGGCGATAAATCACCACCTATAGCGGATAACCCCTCTGGATCTTGTAATGCCTTATGTGGGAGTGGTGTGTCATAAGGTGATTCAGTCAGCAAGATTAGCTCTGGTTCATTGTCTTCTGAAGGTACTTGCATTGAAATGGGGCCTTAAAGCTAGTCTAGATTCAATAACGTGTTTTTTAGGTGAAATAAAATTGTGGGGAAATTATACAAAAAAACTAAAGATATTGTTTTATATCCCGATACATCAATTAAGCAAGAAAAAGTATTGAGCTTGCAATGAATTGACACATTGTCTGGATGAATTCTTGTGATTGTGTAGGAATAAATCAAGTGAATGACGCTTTTTTGCTTTTATTGAGTGTTTTTCGATCAAAAGAGAGCGCAAAATGAAAAAAAAAAGAAAAAAAGCGCAAGGAACGCTTGACCAGTACCTTGAAACTTGGTTTTAATCGATGCAGTCCTAAACTGTAATGTAAAGCAACTCTAGGGTTGTTTTGTTAGGAACTACAGAATAGCTAGCTTTTTTTGACTTTTGTCACAAAAGTGAAACTGATTGGTTTTAAGATGCATGAGTCGTTGATTTAACAGCGTTTCTTGTATCGTTAGAAACTTATCAAATCGGTCTACAAGACCACATAATATAATATAAAGGGGAATCTTGAATGAAAGCGATTAAACTTGCTTCTATCTTCGCGGTATCTGCTGTTGCAGCTGCTGTTTCTACAACTACTATGGCTGCTGAACCTGTATTCTCTGGTTCTGCTGGTTTGAACTACTACTCTTACGAATCAGGTAGTGATGAAGTCGGTTCTGAAGGCGAAGTAAACATCATTGGTGATACTGGTCTTGTTTATTTTGACTTAGATATGGAATCTGGTCCAGATGGTTTTGATCTGGATGAGATTTATGTAACTCAAGGCGCAGTTCAGTTTGGTGACTTCGATGGTTCTTTGATCGATGCAGCCGCTTTTAGTGCTGGTGTTTGGGAAGATAACGACGACGCTAAATACCCAACAGACAACGACCTTGCTATTCGTTACTCTGTAAGCGATGAATTGACAGTTGCTGTTGAAGCGGTTGAAGGTAGTGATGAAGGTTCTTTGGCTTTCTCTTACTTGACTAATGCTGGTGGCGTTGACCTTGGCGTTTCTGGTGCTTTCCATGATGGTGACAACGTTGCTGTAACTCTAGGTGTTAGCGCTCCTGTTGGTCCAGCTACTGTATCTGGTTTTGTTATCACAGGTTCTGCAGCAGAAGCTGACGTGATGAACTACGGTGTAGGTTTAGACCTTCCTGTTACTGATGCTGTATCTTTCGCGGCTCAGTACTACACTTTAACTGGTGAATCTGAAGTAGATACTGATTACGAAGATGCAGGTGTATTTGAAGTTGCTGCGTACTATACTGCTGGTGACATTACTTACTTCGCATCTATGGTAACCTTCGAAGATGATGCAGCTGAAGCTGATTACACTGTAATTGGTGCAAGTGCTTCTTTCTAAGACCTTTCTATTATTAGAAACGTTTACTTAGTGTAAAAGCGAAAGCCAGCCCTTTGGGTTGGCTTTTTTTATGGTAAGCTTGACGAAATTGTCACTCTGTTTTTTTAGAGTATGTATTTGTTTTGGTTAGCATAAAATAGGAAGGCGTGTTTTGTCAGAAAAAGCGAGTGAGTCTACACACTCACCAATATGGAATATGTTTGCTAAACAAGCGGCGTTTATTGCAGCGCTCTTGTGTTTATTTTTTTTCGGGTTGGCAACTTACACCTATAACCCAAACGATGCTGGCTGGTTTTATTCTGGTAACGGCCAAGTAATCCAAAACTCCATGGGGCCAATTGGCGCAACGATTGCCGATTTAATGTCTGGCTTTTTTGGATCTTTATTTTACTCTTTACCGCCTTTATTTTTTTGGGTCGCTATTATTTTATGGCGCAATCCTCATTCCCTTCTCCCCATTAATAATGCCTTGCTCTGTACATTAGGTAGTATTTTATATTTATCCTTTGGCTCTGTACTGTGCTTTTTGCACACAGTCGGTGATTCGACTCTACAGTATGGTGCGGGTGGTGTTTTAGGCTTAGGTTTAGGTAAATTATTATATGGCTTTATTGGCTATGATGGTGCAACGCTGGTTAGCTTAGCTTTAGTGATTTTGGCGTTTACCTTATTGTCTCAGCTGCATTGGCTGAGTTTAATGGATCGTTTAGGGGAAACTCTTTTTAGGTTTGGATTGTTTCTTCGTGATAAGCATCAGAATCGCCAAGAAGTGAAAGCCAGTAAGAAGTCTGATTCTAGTGATATATCTTTGGATTCCGATGAAGTAGAAGAGCCGGCTATTCTGCGAAAAAGACGAAAAGAAAAAACGATCAATAATGAACAAGTCAGTGAAGATATTTTGCTGGACACGTCCACAGAGCAAGAGTTGCCTGAGTCGTTAACGACTGAACAAGAAGAAACTAAAGCATCTAAATTTCGTCTCTCTTCTTTGTTTTCAAAAGCTAAGTCTTCAAAACCGAAAAATGAAACGACAGATGAAAGCTCAGCTGTTCATGAAGAGCCAGACTTTGATGGTTTAGACAGCTTGTCGTTTGACGAGCCGGATATCAACTTTGGCGACACTCTGTATATTGAAGAGTCATGGTCTGATTCTAATGCTGGCTCTTCAGACGCAACGCCAGATACGACATCAGATGCAATAAAGCCAAAAGCGACAGAGTCGAAATCAGCGACTATTACAAAAGAGCAAGCGGATGCGGCTTTGTTCGGTGAAGAGGCTGAACCTGTGCCTTCGACTCCTGCAGCGCATAAACCGGCTTTCCGCACTTTGTCTGAAGCTAAACAGTTAGATTCACTTGGCGGGCCTTCTTCCAACGATGTTGAGAGTAAATCAGATCAAAAAGCCTATTCGTTACCAAGCCGGGAAGTATTAACTAAGCCGAAACCGAAACAGGGTGGCTACACTGAAGATGAGTTGTTGGCCTTGTCTGAACTTCTTGAACAACGCCTGCAAGACTTCGGCGTCAAGGCAGAAGTGGTAGAGGTGAACCCAGGCCCAGTCATTACACGCTTTGAGATACAGCCAGCGCCAGGCGTTAAAGTGTCTCGTATTACCAATTTGGCGAAAGACCTTGCGCGTTCTTTAAGTGTCATGAGTGTTCGTGTTGTTGAGGTCATCGCTGGAAAATCCACCATCGGTATAGAAATTCCAAACCAAGTTCGCGACACAGTGTACTTTTCTGAAGTCATTAACTGCGACGGATATGATCATTCATCTTCATCGTTAACTTTGTCTTTAGGACATGATATTTCTGGTGAGCCAGTTGTTGTCGACTTAGCGAAAATGCCTCATGTCTTGGTTGCAGGCACAACAGGTTCTGGTAAGTCGGTTGGTGTGAATGCCATGATTCTCAGTATGTTGCTGAAATCGACACCAGACGAAGTGCGTATGATCATGGTTGACCCTAAGATGCTTGAGCTTTCTATTTATGAAGGTATTCCACATCTGTTGACGCCAGTTATTACTGATATGAAGGATGCGGCGAATGGGTTACGTTGGTCAGTAGACGAAATGGAACGACGCTATAAGCTCATGTCGAAATTAGGTGTGCGTAATATCGCGGGCTACAACAAAAAAGTGCGTGATGCCATTGAAGCGGGTAAGCCAATTGAAGACCCTTTATGGCAGCCTGAAATGGCGATGTTCTCTGAAGACGGTGTGGCGCGTACCGTGCCGCATTTAGAACCTCTTCCTTACATTGTGATTGTCGTCGACGAGTTCGCAGACATGATGATGATAGTCGGCAAAAAAGTGGAAGAGCTGATTGCACGTATTGCCCAAAAAGCCCGTGCCGCTGGTATTCATTTGATCTTGGCGACACAGCGACCTTCTGTGGACGTTATTACTGGCTTGATTAAAGCCAATATTCCGACGCGTATGGCGTTTCAGGTGTCATCAAAAATCGACTCTCGTACCATCTTGGATCAAGGTGGCGCCGATCAACTCTTGGGAATGGGTGATATGTTATACCTTCCAGCGGGTCTGCCAACGCCGATTCGTGTCCATGGTGCTTTTGTTTCTGATGAAGAAGTGCATGCGGTTGTGGAAGAGTGGAAACAAAGAGGTGAGCCAGAGTACATTGAAGACGTTGTGGTGAACCCAGAAGACTTAATGTCTGGTGGTGACAGTGAAGACAAGGATGCACTTTATGACGAAGCCGTGAAAATTGTCATTGAAACACGTAAAGCTTCTATTTCCTCTATTCAACGCCGTCTTAAGATAGGGTACAACAGAGCGGCTAATTTGGTGGAAGCAATGGAAGCTGCCGGCTTAGTTGGGCCAATGGGCACCAACGGTCAGCGAGACATTTTGATTCCAGAATAATTATTTTATCTTCCTGTTTTACTGGAAGTGTTTGGAGAAGCAGTTTGATTAATAAATTAGTTGCTGTATGTGTATTTAGCATTTTTTTGGGCTTTCAGGCGGTTGCAGTGCAAGCCGAAGACAGTGTTGAAAGTAGAATCGAGCATTTGCTAGAAGGAAATCGTGACATTGAAGGGCAATTTCGTCAGGTAACGTACGATGAAAAAGGTCACGAGCTTCAGGTGAGTAAAGGCGTTTTCTTGTTAGCTAAGCCAAATCAATTTGTTTGGGACAGCATTTCACCTTTTGCACAGCGAATTGTATCGGATGGTACAAGCATTACCGTTTGGGATGTGGATTTGGAGCAGGCGACCATTAAGCCTCTTGCTAGCTCTATTGGTAACTCTCCCGCTGCCTTGCTTGGCCAGCCAGCTGCAGAGGTTTTACCTAACTACAGTGTGACGACAATGGGGCCTGAAAAATTTCGTTTAGAGCCTAAGAAAGAGCAGGATTTATTCCAAACTCTTACTTTATCTTTTAGAAATGAAGTGATTACCTCCATGAGTATCGTGGATGCGCTTGGGCAAACTACTGTGATGGAGTTCCAAAACGTCGAGCAGCATGAAGGCGTCGCGAAAGAAAACTTCGTGTTAGATCTTCCAGATCATGTGGATGTGATTGTAGAAGGTCAGTAATGAAAGATCTTTTCTCGGATATACCAACAGGTGCTTATCAGCCTTTAGCGGCAAGAATGCGGCCTTCTAGTCTAGATGACTATATTGGGCAGTCGCACCTAGTTGGCCCGGGAAAGCCATTACGACGGATGGTTGAGACAGGTAATTGCCATTCTTTTATTCTTTGGGGGCCACCGGGCGTAGGTAAAACAACTTTTGCTCAGTTGTTGTCTCATGCGCTGGATGCGCAATTTATCGAAATCTCAGCCGTCATGTCTGGTGTGAAAGAAATTCGCGCCGCTGTGGATCAGGCGAAACAATTACGCATGGTGAAAGGTACGCAAACGGTGTTGTTCGTTGATGAGGTTCATCGATTTAATAAATCTCAACAAGATGCATTTTTACCTTTTATTGAAGATGGCACCTTCTTGTTTATTGGTGCCACGACTGAAAATCCTGCCTTTGAATTGAATTCCGCTTTGCTGTCGAGAGCCCGTGTTTACCGATTAAAATCGCCTACAGTCGAAGAGGTTAAATCTGTTCTGGTGAGAGCTTTGCAAAGTCACGAGAAAGGCATGGCTGAGTATGGTTTTCACGTTTCGGACTATTTCCTCTCTGTATTGGCGCAGGCAGCCGATGGCGACATTCGTCGCGGCTTGAACTTTTTAGAAATATTGTCTGACTTGGTTGAACCTGGAACAGAAGTGACGCAAGAGCAACTTGAAGATGTTCTTGGTGGCAGTGTCCGTCGTTTTGACCGAAAAGGGGATGTTTTTTACGACCAAATTTCAGCCTTTCATAAATCGGTGCGAGGTTCGTCTCCAGATGGTGCTTTATATTGGATGGCACGAATGCTAGATGGTGGTTGCGACCCTTTGTATATCGCGCGACGTCTGTTGGCGATTGCTTCTGAAGATATTGGCAATGCAGACCCAAGAGCCTTGCAAGTCGGTTTAAACGCTTGGGATGTTTTTGAGCGTGTTGGCCCAGGTGAAGGCAATCGTGCGATTGCTCAAGCGGCTGTTTATATGGCTTGTGCACCCAAAAGTAATGCGGTTTATAAGGCGTTTAATCAGGCCATGTCCGATGTTGCTGCGCAACCAAGCTATGAAGTGCCTGTGCATTTACGGAATGCTCCGACGTCTTTAGCCAAAAGTATGGGGCACGGTGATGAATACCGTTATGCTCATAACGAGGAATACGCTTACGCCGCTGGCGAAAATTATATGCCAGAAGAATTAGCCGAAATGCGTTATTATCAACCGACAGATCGTGGTTTAGAGAAAAAAATCGCGGATAAGTTGGATTGGCTATCGAAGCTTGATGAAGAAAGCGCTCTACAGCGCTACCGTGGGAATGTAAGAGAGCAAGATTTATGATGTATCTTATGATTGCAATAGGTGGTGCTTTTGGAGCCTTAAGCCGATATGGCGTGACAAGGTGGATTAATAGCTATTGGCAGCATCACTTTCCATTCGCAACCCTGTTCATTAATGTGTTGGGTTGTGTGTTAATGGGCGTTGCATTTGTAGTGGTAAGTGAGAGGATGCCGTCACTTGAGCCTTATCGTCCTTTGGTCATGGTGGGCTTTTTAGGTGCATTTACCACTTTTTCTACCTTTTCTTTGGAAATTGTCTCGCTTATTAACATGCAGGCTTGGCTAAGTGCCATAAGCTATTTATTATTGAGCTGCATTTTGGGTGTTGTTGGCCTCGCGATTGGTATGGCGGCGGCTCGATTTTTCTAACCCCATTCATGATCAGTATTGATCACATTTTTTATTACATTGTTTAAAGGATATTGTTGCAGAGATGTTAGACATTAAAGCATTGCGCGCTGACCCAGAAGCCATTGCGGCTCAACTTAAAAAGAAAGGCTATGAGTTGGATGTGGCGACTTTTTCTTCCTTGGAAGAGCGTCGTAAGGCCATTCAAGTAGAAACAGAACATCTGCAACAAACCCGTAATTCGGTATCCAAAGAAATTGGTCAAGCCATGAAGTCTGGTGATAAAGACAAAGCGGCTGAATTGAAAGAACAAACTGCGACATTAGGCGATGACCTAAATGCCGCTAAAGACCAATTAAACGATGTGCAGTTGGCAATGGAAACCTTGTTAGAAGGTATTCCGAACTTACCTCATGAATCTGTGCCAGAGGGCAAAACAGAAGACGACAATGTTGAAATCCGTCGTTGGGGCGAACCTAAAGCATTTGATTTTGAGCCAAAAGATCATGTGGATCTTGGTGAAGCTTTGGATATGTTGGACTTTGAAGCGGCGGTAAAAGTAACGGGGTCACGCTTTGCTGTGATGCGTTCTGATCTTGCTCGCCTTCATCGTGCTTTGACTCAGTTTATGATCAACACGCATGCTGATGAACATGGCTATTCTGAGGTTTATGTACCTTATTTGGTGAACTCTCACTCTCTTAAAGGAACGGGGCAGTTGCCGAAATTCGAAGCGGATCTTTTCAAAGTGCCTGTCGATAAAGAAAGTGGCAACAATGATTTGTATTTGATTCCGACTGCAGAAGTGCCTGTTACCAATTTGGTGCGTGACGAAATCCTAAATGATGCAGACTTACATAAAAAGTTTGTGGCTCATACGCCATGTTTCCGTAGTGAAGCGGGCAGTTATGGTCGTGATACTCGCGGTATGATTCGCCAACACCAGTTTGAGAAAGTGGAGTTGGTGCATGTTTGTCGTCCAGATCGCTCTGAAGAAGTGCTTGAAGAGCTTGTTGGGCATGCTGAAGCTATCCTGCAAAGATTAGAGCTTCCTTATCGTACGGTGATTCTATGTGGCGGTGACTTAGGTTTCTCTGCTCATAAAACCTATGACATTGAAGTGTGGTTGCCAGGCCAAGGAAAATATCGTGAGATCTCTTCTTGTTCTAATATGTGGGACTTCCAAGCTCGTCGTATGCAAGCTCGTTGGAGAAACCCAGAAACAGGTAAGCCTGAATTGGCACACACCTTGAATGGATCTGGTTTAGCCGTTGGGCGTACTTTGGTTGCTGTGTTGGAAAACTATCAAAACGAAGACGGTAGTGTTCGTGTTCCCGGCGCTCTAGTACCTTATATGGGTGGTAAAACCTTATTGAAAAAAGCGTAAGTCACGCTTTCGAATAAAAAAGCCTCCTACAGAGGCTTTTTTATTCTCTATAGACAGTAGTGGGCAGTAAAAAAATTATGACGGGCAAGGTCTATTTGATTGGTGCGGGTCCTGGTGATCCAGAGTTGTTAACGTTAAAAGCACATCGCTTATTAAAAGCAGCGGATGTGGTTCTATATGATCGTTTGGTTGGTAAAGAAATTATTGAGCTGATTCCTGAAACTGCTGAGAAAATGTATGTTGGCAAGGAAAAATCACTTCATAGCTTACCTCAGGAAGACATAAATACCCTTCTAACGAAGAAAGCGAAAGAAGGTAATATGGTGGTTCGTCTGAAAGGCGGTGATCCATTTATTTTCGGTCGTGGTGGAGAAGAACTAGAAGAACTTATTCAAGAAGCAGTACCTTTTGAGGTTGTGCCAGGAGTTACCGCTGCAGCAGGTTGTGCGGCTTATGCAGGCATTCCTTTGACCCATCGAGACTATGCTCAGTCGGTTCGTTTTCTAACAGGTCATTTAAAAGACGGCACAACAGATTTGCCTTGGGAAGAGTTGATTCATCCGGCGCAAACCTTAGTGATTTATATGGGGTTGACGGCCCTAAAAGACATTAGTGCGTCTTTGATTAAATTTGGTATGAAGCCTTCGATGCCAGTAGCGGTTGTTGAAAAAGGCACGACTAAAGAACAACGGGTTTTTACTTCAACCATTGATCAAGTTTATGATGTTGCGACGAAAAATGAAGCCAAATCACCTGCTTTGCTGATTATTGGCGAAGTGGTGGCTTTGCAAGAAAAACTGGAATGGTACGGAAAGTACTAGATCACTTTAGACTTTTAGAGCATTCATAAAAACGGAGCTTATTGATGTTGTCAGTAAGCTCCGTTTTTTTATAAGCAGTTAGCAGGCTTTGGTAAACCGGCAATTTTTGCGGCTAATTTGGGTGGGCTGCCTGGAAACAGAGTCATTAAATAAATGCTTTTGCCTTTTTCTGCTCCGAGCTTTTTGGTCACGGCTTTTACCAGTGGGCGCATGGCGGGAGACACTTCAAAGTCTTGATAGAAATCCCTTAGTAAATAAATGATTTCCCAATGGGCTTCTGTTAATTCTAACTCAAGTTCTTGCGCCAAATGATTCGCCAGTTCTGGCGTCCAGTCTTCTAGGTTGAGTAAATAACCTTCTTCGTCTAAAGGCGGTGTGTTTGTTTCCATTGTGATTGCCATTACCAAGTTATGTTTGATGTTGCAGAGAATGTCAGGTCGATCCATTCTTCGTCAGATAGTGCTTTGCCTATTTTGGGAGATAAACCATAGGCTGTTGCATCGCTTTGTAAATAGAACACCTCAACTTGCTTTGCTTGGGACAGCTGCTGTAATGCTTCTAACGTTTGAGTTGTCCGTAAGATACCTTCTTCAATCAAGAGAACTTGGTCGCCTTCCTTGAGGCTGTTTTGCCAAGTCATTTCCAGATCTGCTGAATAGGATAATTGGTTTATCTGATGAAGCTGCATAATGAAAACCGAAAGTTAAAATCGAAAGACTTGTTGATAGTTTGAAAACAATGAATGCCAATCCTGACTTTCAAGGGCTTGAATGCCTTGCCAAATATCTGAACCAGCTATTTGATCGCTCTTTTCTACGAAAATATTTTCAATGTCGTAAAATTCCAGACCTTCTAGTAGTTTATGAAGGTTCTTGCCCTGTTCTGCACTAGGGTTTTGGTTCGTTGCCAGAATGGCTAAGGCGCCGCCAGAGATGCAAAGATCGACAGGTTGTTCGAACGTTGCTAATACGAGAGCCAGATCTAGCCCTTCTTTACAGGAAAGGTTGGAATATGGACTGCTGTTTAGGTGAATTAAAGTGTGTTTCATATGGCTACCTAAACTGAATGATTTTGTCTGTGGTGTTCATGAGATCAACTAAGGTTCCCAATCCTTCTAATTGGAAATGTTCCGCCAAAGAGTGTTGTGTTAACTCATAGCGCTGACTTTCACTCTCATTAATAATTCCACGTCTTACCGCTGCGGCAATGCATAAATACAAAGGGACATCATGTTGTGTCGCTATGTCTTGCCAAGCTTTTAGAAGGCTTATTTCATCTCTTGGTGGCTGGCTAAGTTGATTGCCAAGCAAGACGGCATCCTCATAAAAAAACACACCTTTAATGCAATTAGGGTATTTGGCCAAAGCGGCTTTTATAAAGCGCAGTGCGGTATGGCATGCTTTGGTTTGATAAGGAGAACCTGTGATAAGCAGGGCGTATTGCATTAGAAAAACCTGACTAAGAATAGAGAAACGATTCGCTAAAGTTTACACATAAAAAAGGCCGCGGTCAGCGGCCTTTCACGATGGCTGGGAAACTTAATCGTCGTTTGCCATACCAAGTAGAGACAATATGCTTAGGAACATGTTGTAAATAGATACATACAAGGTCACAGCCGCTACGATGTAGTTTGTTTCACCGCCACGAACGATTTGGCTTGTTTGAAGCAAGATAACAGCACCAGAGAACAAGGCAAAACCCGCAGAGATGAAGATTTGCAAGGCTGGCATTTGTACGAAGAATCCTGCAATAACCGCAAACAATAAGACAAAGAAACCTACTGTAAGGAAGCCGTTAAGGAAACTGAAATCTTTCTTAGAGACCAAGGCGTAAGCCGAAAGGCCTAGGAAAGATAGTCCAGTCATACCCAATGCGCTCATGATCATGCTCGCACCATTGGCCATATTTAAGTAGGTGCTCAATATAGGACCTAGTGTTAAGCCCATAAAACCAGTCAAAGCAAAAACACATAAAATGCCTGCTGAGCTGTTTTTAAATTTGTGAGTTAGAAACAACAAACCGTAAAATCCCACTAGGGTGATGATCAGCCCTGGATGAGGTAGGTTCATAGTCATGCTCAAGCCTGCAGTGAAGGCGCTGAACAATAGGGTTAGCGACAACAGTCCGTAGGTATTACGAAGCGTTTTGTTTGCCGCTTGTGACGTATGTGTCGAAAGGGCTTCTGTGTAACGCATGAGTATTACTCCTTTAGGTTTATAACAATATCTATGACGTAATATGAGGCTGAAAGTTCCAAAGTTCAAGCTTGTTTCTTCATCAAGAGAAAGAAAAGCGCTGATCTAGTGAAGAAATGCCAAAAAATAGCCTTGAAAGTACGTCATTATGCCACCTTGTTGTGTTTTTATTGTTACTTTTTATAAAGAGAAGATGTGAAGGTTGTCGTGCTTCTGGGAATGGCTTTTGATAGACTGTGACGCTCAGTATGCGAAGCGAGATTTATGTTGGATAACGACTATTCATTACCAATATCATTTTCAATGGCGGCTCAAATTGGGCTAGAAGAAACGGTATTATTAACATTTCTGAAGCAGCAGGTTTACTTAAGCGGCTCTCAGGTTTTGCGTGTCGAAATGGGGCGATTAAGCGCTCAGTTACCATTTTGGACAGTGCCAATGTTGATGCGATTATTAGCCAATTTGCAACTTAGTCAGCTATTGAACTTTCAACGAAAAGACGAACTATTGGAAATTCAATTAGGTGCAACAAGTGCAGCGCCTACAGTAAATTCTTCACATATACCTGTAGGTGATCCTGCTGATTCTTTGATGAGTAAAATGGATCGTTTGCATAAAGCTTCAAGAGAAAAGCCGGAAAATACAGGCTCTCAGTTTAAGAGTACGGTTCCGACAAGAAGCGCGCCTCAGCCAAAATCGTACCCTGCAGCACAAGCAAATAGACAGTATGATGCTCCTTCCTCTCCGCCTGTAGTGAATGATCGCCGAGGCGTGACAGATTTTGATTTGTATTTGGAGCAAAAAGAGCGTGCTCGTCAGCCAGATCAATGGCAACCTGAAGAAGCAACTTTTGAGCAAATTACCCAAGCAGGCATCACACGAGAATTTGCTTCGTCATTACAAACAGAATTTTTGCTAAGAATTAAAGAACAGCGTAAAAACGTTAGAACTTGGAACAGCGAATTTTTTAAATACGTAAAACGTCAGTGGCAATACAAACAATCGGATCGGTCTTCATATGAAGGAACCTCAGGCAATTCAACATTTACTAAAACCTCTCGAGAACAAGTTAGCGACGCCCTCACAAACATACACGACACAGACTGGTGAGCCAGACGCGGGCCATAGCCGTGACTCGGGACCAAGTGAGGCGGAGCAGCAAACACGTGTTCTAGTGAATATGCTGTTCGCTCGATTTAAAGCAATTTATACTCATAAATTTGCCTCAGCTTACAGTAACCCTGATGAAGTGAAATTGGCTAAGCGCGAATGGGCCATTGCTCTAAAAGGTTTTCAGGAACCACTATTGGCTTATGCGGTGGAGCGCACCAAAGAAGTGTATGCGTGGCCGCCGACGATTTCAGAGTTTTTAAAACTGATCAGCACGGCTTATAAAGCCTATGGATTGTCTGACCCTCGTTCCGCTTACCTTGAAGCCTGTGCCTGTCGAGTTGATCCATTGACTTATAAGTGGAGTCATCCAGCGGTGTTTTTTGCAGGTTCTGAAGCCGGTTGGTACAAGCTAAAATCAGAAGAAGAACGCGTTTCTTGGCCTCTGTTTGAGCAAAGTTATTTAAAAATTGTAGATAAAGTCATTGCTGGCGAGCGTTTGGTGATTCCAAAAGTTGTCATGATCGAAGACAAACACACATTGAGCGTGAAGGATTTAATTACCAAAATTGCTCAAGATTTGTCTGTTGAAGAAGATGAAATCGCTCCTTTGCTTTATTACACGCAAAAAACCTTTGGTTCTGGTGTGCGATTACGTTATCGCGAAGTGAGCCAGAAAAAGCTATTGGAAATGGGCTATAAAGGCGAACTTCCCGCATAAGGCATTAATACATTGGTGAGGTGGTTATGTTAAAAGTGTTGATAGTAGATGACCATGACATGGTCAGCCATGGTATTAGTCGAGTATTGCAAGATGTGAATAGCGTTGAGGTTGTTGGTGTTGCACTCAGCGGCGAGGAAGCGATTGCTCAATCAAGGGAGTTAAAACCAGACATCGTATTGATGGATGTTCATATGCCGGGTATTGGTGGTTTGGGAGCGACAAAAGAAATAAAGCGCCTTTTACCTAAGACCAAAATCATTGCTTTATCTGCATTAGACGACAATATTTATCCAGTAAAACTATTGGAAGCGGGCGCATCGGGTTATTTGACAAAAGGTACCAACACGCTTGAATTGCTAGAAGCCATTGATGTTGTTGCGAAAGGTGAACACTACATTTCCAAAAGCATTGCTCAGAAAATGGCCTTGTCTAAGTTTTCTATTGATGGGCAAGGGTCGCCATTAGGGCAGTTATCAGACCGTGAGCTGCAAGTCGCTCAGATGATCGTTGATTGCAAAAAGTCGAATGAAATTGCTGACCATTTAAATGTCAGCCCAAAAACAGTGAGCACTTATCGCACGCGAATTTTTACTAAATTGAACATAGAGAGCGACGTTGAATTGATCCGTTTGGCGGTTCGTTACAATGTGCTTGGTATGGGCTAGGCGAAAAACGAGGTTTGTTTGAGCCATTCAGAATTTGATCCAAAACACTTTGTTAGCAACTTAACGACTCGTCCAGGCGTTTACCGCATGTATGATAGTAAAGGCGCTTTGTTGTATGTTGGTAAAGCCAAAAACTTAAAAAATCGTGTGGCGAGCTATTTTCGAGTGACAGGTTTAACGACCAAAACCATGGCTTTAGTTAGCCGCATTCACACCATTGAAATTGCTGTTACTAAAAGCGAAACCGAAGCTTTATTGCTTGAGCAAACACTGATAAAACAGCACCGTCCGCCATACAATATTTTGTTGCGGGACGACAAATCCTATCCTTATATTCTCTTATCGAATCACCAACATCCGGCATTATTGTTTCGTCGTGGCGACAAAACAGGTCAAGGGACTTTATTCGGTCCGTTTCCCAGTGGTAGCGCGGTAAAAGAAAGTTTGAATACCATGCAAAAGGTATTCAAAGTTCGCCAATGTGAAGATTCGACCTACGCAAACCGCTCACGACCTTGTTTGCAGTACCAGATTAAACGCTGTTCTGGGCCGTGTGTTGGACTTATTTCCGACGAAGAGTACGAATCAGACGTGCGCCATGCTCGAATGTTTTTACAGGGCAAAGACCAAGAGCTGACGTCAGAGCTGACAACGCAAATGAGTTCGGCCGCGGAAGACATGGAATTTGAACGAGCGGCAGAATTGCGCGATCAGATTATTCAATTGAAGCACATTCAAGAGCAGCAGCACGTTTATGGGCAAACAGGTGATGCAGATGTCATTGCGTCCATTATTCAACCTGGCGGTTTATGCGTTCATGTGATGATGGTGCGAAACGGTAAAGTAGTTGGCAGCAAAAGCCATTACCCCAAAATGCCCATCGAAATATCAGAAGGCGAATTGCTGTCTTCCTTTATTGCGCAGTTCTATCTTGGTGGTATTCAAGAGCTTCCTAAGACATTAATTGTCAGCCATGAGTTAGATGATGGTGAAGCCTTGGTGGATGGCATCTTTGAGACGACACAAAAGAAAATTGAAGTGCTTAGTAATGTAAGAGGTCAGCGAGCTCGTTGGTTGGATCTTGCAAAACTCAATGCCGAGCAAGGTTTGCAGGCGCGTTTGTCTGATAAACGCAATCACTTCAGTCGAGTCACGGCCTTGCAGAAATTGTTAGGTTTTGCTGAGCCGCCGAGTCACATGGAATGTTTTGATATTAGTCATTCAAGCGGGGAAGCTACGGTGGCTTCTTGTGTTGTCTTTGGCCCCGATGGCCCAGATAAAAAGCGTTACCGCTCTTTTAATATTGAAGGTGTCGAAGGTGGTGATGATTACGGCGCCATGAAACAAGCTTTGACTAGACGCTACAAGCGTGTCAAAAGTGGCGAGCTTGATCCGCCAGACGTTTTATTAATAGACGGTGGCAAGGGGCAGCTCACTCAAGCGGAAGAAGTATTAAAAGAATTGGGTTTGGTGGATATCTTCTTATTGGGCGTCGCAAAAGGTGATACGCGTAAACCCGGTTTAGAAACCTTGTATATTGGCTCTAAAGAAGATGAGGTTGTCTTGCCTCCAGATTCAGCTGCATTGCATTTGATTCAGCACATTCGTGACGAAGCTCACCGATTTGCTATCAAAACTCACCGACGTAGACGAGATAAGAAACGCCGCCATTCTGTCTTAGAAGAAATACCGGGAATTGGTCCTAGTCGTCGTAAAGAGTTACTTACCGCCTTTGGTGGCTATCAAGAGCTGCTGTCGGCAAGCCAAGAAGACATTTCTAAAGTAAAAGGAATTGGCGTGAAAAAGGCAGAAGAAATTTATCTTTACCTTCATAAAAGTTAAGCTTGTCGAAAGATAGAAAATTTCGCCTAAGAATTAGGAATAAAATGAACATACCGAATATATTAACCTCTGTACGTATTTTTATGATCCCCGTTTTGGTGGTGATTTATTACCTGCCTTGGGAAGGTCGCTATCATGCTTGCGCTATTATTTTTGCTCTTGCCGCTGTAACGGATTGGTTAGATGGTTATTTAGCGCGGAAGCTTAATCAAACAACGCCTTTTGGTGCTTTCTTCGATCCCGTGGCCGACAAAATTATGGTGGCCATTGCCCTTGTCTTATTAGTCGCAAGTTATGCTAATCCATTATTAACGCTCGCCAGCGCTGTGATTATCGGTCGAGAAATTGTCATTTCAGCATTACGGGAATGGATGGCGGAAATGGGTAAGCGCGCCAGCGTGGCAGTGTCTTACATAGGCAAGCTTAAAACCGCCATGCAAATGTTGGCTATATTCATCTTGTTAGGCAGTCGACCTGATACTGTTTTGGCTCATGTCGGTGAAGCGGTTCTGATTGCAGCGGCTTTGCTAACCTTATGGTCTATGTATGTTTATTTAAAAGCCGCTTGGCCTGAGCTTAGGTCTCAAGAGTCGAATAAAAAATAAACAGACAGCAAAAAAAACGCTAAGTTAGCTATTTATTTGGATTTTTTCCTTGACGTGAAAGCTCAAATACATAGAATAGGCACCGTCTTTTGAGACGCGGGAATAGCTCAGTGGTAGAGCACAACCTTGCCAAGGTTGGGGTCGCGAGTTCGAGCCTCGTTTCCCGCTCCAAAAAACAGATTTCTGATAGAGGCCGGATGGCAGAGTGGTCATGCAGCGGACTGCAACTCCGTGAACGCCGGTTCGATTCCGACTCCGGCCTCCATAATCAGAATTGCCCGGGTGGTGAAATTGGTAGACACACAAGACTTAAAATCTTGCGCTTTAACGAGCGTACCGGTTCGATTCCGGTCCCGGGCACCATTTATGGTGCCTTTTTTTATGCCTGCACTTTCTTAAATACGCCTTATCTCGTTCAAATCTCAGCACCTTTTATCTTCCTCATATAAATTCTATAGACACTTTTGTTTATAAATCGCTTTTTTCTCTATGCTATAGTGACTAGAAATTCATTGTCTGTTTAATCCATGAAAGGAAGAAGTATCGTGAAGTTTTATGTTGGCGCTTATGCAAGTTCACCGAATGTGAGTGGTTGGGATGCAGAGAAAGAAGGTGAGTATTATTCACAGTTGAAGTCTTTAGATTCAATTAAAGGGTTAGAGCATCCTTTTGTGGGTAATTTACACGGTCACGATGATGCATGGTTTTTAGAGAATATCGATCCTAACTGGGATTTCGTTTTTACTTGTATTCCTGGTGTGATGGGAGCCTTGAGTAAGAATCCAAATTTTGGTTTGGCTTCAGATGATGAAGAAGGCCGTCAACAAGCCATTGAGTTTTGCGCTCAAGCCCGTGATGCGATTGCCAAGTTGAACCAGTCTACTGGTCGTCAGTCAGTGAAAGGGATCTTTCTGCAAACGGCTCCAAATCGTACGAAAGCATCAGGCTCGGCTCAGGCATTTGAAAAGTCTTTGAAGACCTTGTTGGAGTGGGATTGGCAAGGCGCTCAGCTTCTGATTGAGCACTGTGACGCACCAAATGAAGGTCATGCACCAGCGAAAGGTTTTTTGAGCTTAGAAGATGAAATTAAGGTTTTAAAAGCTTTAAACGAACAGACGAAAACGCCACTTGGTATTGTCATTAACTGGGGACGCTCCGCGTTAGAAACTCAGCGTGCAGAGCAAGCGTTAGAACATATTGAAGCGGTGAAAAAGGCGGATTTGTTAGAAGGCATTATGTTTTCTGGCGCTTCAAATCAAGAGTCTGAATACGGTGTTTGGAAAGACACTCATATGCCGCCAGCACCAATAGAGCCTACTTCTTTGATGACTGAACAAGTTATACATGATTGTTTGTCGGCAAGTGGTTTCGCGAAAGACAGTGATGCAATCGTAGGCATTAAACTGGGTGTTCGTCCTAGTTCTACCGATACAGATACACGAGTTGGAATTAACCGTGATGCACTAAGTATGCTGACGCGCTACTTCGATAACTAAAAGCAGTTTCGTTGTTCAAATTTAGGTTTTAAGAGCCTGGAATATTAAGGTAAAAACAGACAAGCGTTTGTTTTTACCTTTTTTTATATCTGCTGGTTAAATAGTTTTTGCTTTAAAAGGCTAATAGTTAAGTTTGACGAGATATTTTGCCTCCTTGTGATAGTATTTTGTCATCAGATCCTATTAAACGTTTGGTTGTGAGGTGTTATGTCAGAGGTACAAGAGCAGGCAAAAGGTCGTCTTACGACAAGAACAGTAGCGATGCCGGGTGATACGAACCCAGCTGGCGACATCTTTGGTGGTTGGGTTGTATCTCAAATGGATATTGCCGCAGGGATATGTGCAGGGCAGCGTGCTCAGTCTCGTGTTGTGACTGTCGCCTTGGATGGGATGAGTTTTATTCGCCCTGTTAAGGTTGGGGATATCTTAGGGGTTTATACAAGAGTTGAATCCGTTGGCCGAACCTCTATGAATATTTTAGTGGAAGCTTGGGTTAGACGTGGGCGCATTGGACACCGTGAAAAAGTGACTGAAGGTATGTTTAAGTTTGTGGCGATTGATGACAACGGTAAGTCAACACCGATTCCAAAAGAAGAAGATTTGCCTGATTACGTAAACCAAGGTTTTGATGATTAACTTTTCGAATTAACCGTTTTAACCGCAAAAAAAAAGCGATTACAAATGCAATCGCTTTTTTAATGTTGGTACCAGTAGGCGGACTCGAACCGCCACGCCTTTCGGCAACGGATTTTGAATCCGTCGTGTCTACCAATTCCACCACACTGGCCTTGAAAAAGGTGATGCGTATTTTATGGCTTTTTCTTTAAGTGTCAATCGTTTAAAGGAAAATATACGGATTAAATTACAAGTGGAGTTAATTTATTGATCTCATAACGTCTTTTGCCCAGATCATTGCATCTAGGAAAGATCGGTTGAGGTTTGCGAGTTGTTCTGGTTTCATGGCTTGCATTGTTTCCCAGTCTTGATTCTCACAAAGTAATGTTTGGCTGAGATAATCGCCCAACTCACCAGTTTGGTTAATGATGGCGTCAAGCATGCTTTTTTCTAAGGCGATTTGAGCCAAGGCGCTCTTTTTTTCCAAATTAAGCATGGCATCAATGCCAGACATTAAGCCGACCATAAAAGCAGAATCAGCATTTTTGGATTGATTCTTCTCTGCAAGTAACTGGCAGCATCGTCCACGGGTTAATAGTATTTTAAGTAGAGATGGCGGCTGAGCTGCAGACGATGTCATTGTGATGAGCAGAGCCCACTTTTTCAGTTGGTTGAGGCCTAGGTAAACAACCGCTTCTTTAATTGAGGTGACTTTTCTTGGAATGCCGCAAATAGGGCTGTTTAAAATCCGAAGCAATTGATAAGAAAGTTTGGGGTTTTTTGTAACAAGTTCGGTGATGTTTTCTATACTTATGTCGTTGTTTTGAAGCGCTTTTAATAATGTGATGGCGCTTTGAGTTGCTGAGCTAATCTTTTTGCCCTTAATGATTTCTGGACGTTGTAAAAAGTAGCCTTGAAAGAGTTCGAAACCAAGTTGCTCACATTGTTCGAACATTTCAGCGTCTTCAATTTTTTCAGCTAATAAAGTAATCCCTTTACTTTTTAAATCTGCGATTTCTTTTGCGTATTGGCTTGGTGGCGTTGACAGAACATCGACTTTCACAATGGAAATCCAAGGTAAAAGAGCTTGATAATCAGCACCGAATTGGTAGTCGTCTAAGGCAAACTGATAGCCAGCGGCTTGCCATTTTTTGAGTGCGTCTAAGAAGTCTGGCGTTAATGTTTGGTCTTCAAGAATTTCAATGTATACAGAGCCTGGGTTTGTCGGAAAAAAGGCGTCAGACAACATGAGGTCTGTGGTCATGTTGATAAAAAAAGGTTTGTTAAGTTGGGCGCCGATTTCAGTAATGCCAATACATAAATTCACTAATACTTGGCTTGTCGCTGTTTCGCCATCAGTAACATTGGCACTCTCTGTATTTTTTTCTCGGAATAGCAATTCGTACCCAAAAATCTCCTTTGATTTTTTTAGGATAGGTTGCTGAGCCATCATAAGGTCATCTAAAGCGCTTGGAAATTCCATCGATGTACTTTTTACCTGTAAAGTAGTTGCATATATTTTAACCGTTAATAAAAACACATTGTTTCCTAGTGCCATAGCGCTAGAATTCGGACTTTTGTAGCTTTATGTACGAAAACCTCCATGCTTAACAAAACTATGGATTTCAGTTGACACTCAAATAAAGTGCTCATAAAATTCTGCGCTGTTCGATGGGGCTATAGCTCAGCTGGGAGAGCGCTTGCATGGCATGCAAGAGGTCTGCGGTTCGATCCCGCATAGCTCCACCATCGAATGCAAAACCTTTCTACCGATTCGATCCAATTACCTTCTCTGAATGAATTCTTCATTTTTATTGCTTTTAGAATGTTTGACGGCCTGCAAACATTAAGTTGATTTCCCGTGATCTTTTACCTAAGCCATATTGTTTAGTATTGTGTGAGCTACTTAAATTAATCGAGCTGAGACTTTTTATGAACGCACAATTAGCAACAATTTCTTTGTTGAAATGTCAGTCTTATATTGATGGAAAATGGCAAGAGGCAGAATCCGGTAAGACCTTTGCCGTGACCAATCCAGCGAATGGTGAGCACATTATAGATGTGGCTGATTCAGGGGCTAAAGAAACCACCTTAGCGGTAGAAGCGGCTGCAAAAGCTCAAAAAAGTTGGCAGGCATTGACCGCCAAAGAGCGTACAACCTTGCTACGTCGCTGGAATCAACTCATTCTCGATAACCAAGATGATTTAGCTAAACTAATGACCTTGGAACAAGGCAAGCCACTGGCAGAGGCCAAAGGGGAAGTAGCCTATGGCGCTTCTTTTATTGAGTGGTTTGCCGATGAAGCGCGTCGTTTATATGGCGATGTTATCCCAACCTTTGCTAATGACCGTCGCGTCTTAACCATCAAACAAGGCATTGGTGTGGTTGCGGCCATTACGCCATGGAATTTCCCCATCGCCATGATCACCCGTAAAGCCGGTCCTGCTTTGGCGGCAGGTTGTACTATTGTGATTAAGCCGTCTGAGGAAACGCCTTTGTGTGCTTTGGCCTTGGCCGAATTAGCCCATCAAGCTGGTATTCCGGCTGGCGTGTTGAATGTGGTTGTAGGTAAAGACGCTAAAGCCATTGGTGGCGTACTGACCAGCCATCCAACCGTTCGCAAACTGAGCTTCACAGGTTCAACGCCCGTAGGCAAATTGTTGTTGTCCCAGTGCGCACAAACCGTCAAACGTACCTCAATGGAATTAGGTGGCAATGCGCCATTTATTGTTTTTGATGATGCAGATTTAGACGCGGCCGTCGAAGGAGCCATTGCTTCAAAATACCGCAATGCAGGTCAAACTTGCGTGTGTGCTAATCGAATTCTTGTGCAAGATGGTATTTACGATGCTTTTGCAGAAAAGCTTGCTGCACGAGTGGCGACCTTTAAAACCGGAGAAGGATTCAAAGAAGGTGTGACCATTGGCCCACTGATTAATCCAGTCGCCATTAATAAAGTGGAAGAATTGGTACAAGACGCTGTGAGCAAGGGCGCGAAGACATTACTTGGTGGCGCCAAAGCCAGCGAAGCCGGTGCGCAATTCTTTGAGCCAACTATCCTCACTGATGTTACCCGTGATATGGCGATCTTCTCCAATGAAATTTTTGGCCCTGTTGCGCCATTGTTCCGTTTCAGCACAGAGGAAGAAGCTGTGGCATTGGCGAACGATACGCCATTTGGTTTAGCCGCTTATTTCTACACACAAAACATTGGTCGCACTTGGCGAGTAGGCGAAGCCTTGGAATACGGTTTAGTGGGCATTAATGAAGGCCTTATCTCCAATGAAGTGGCGCCTTTTGGCGGCATGAAAGAATCCGGCAGTGGTCGCGAAGGTTCTAAATACGGCATCGATGAATACGTCGAAATCAAATACCTATGCATGGGCGGTTTGGCGTAAGCCTCACCGCGTTTTTCGTCTGCATGAAATGTCTTCTTTTTTGAGCCTTGCAGGGGTAGGCTTATTTCGGTTGTTTCTTTGAAATAGTAGGATTTGTAAATGTTTCAACTTTATACAGGTAATCGGCTAGAGGATTTGGCCGTATTGCTTGCGAAGATTTTGTCTGTCTCTCCGCCAGAAAACCCATTTGATGACGAGTATATTCTGGTACAAAACCCTGGGATGGCTCAGTGGTTGAAGATGTTTTTAGCTCAGTCTCATTCTATTTCAGCGGGCTTTTCTTTCCCGTTGCCATCTACTTTTGTTTGGCAGACCTTTGCCCAAACGCTGAGCGATATTCCTTCTCAAAGTGAATTTAACAAACCTTTCTTAGTTTGGCGCTTAATGCGCATTCTAGATTCTCGCTTAGGAGATCCAGAGTTTCAGGCGCTGAGTTGGTACCTAGAAGATGACGACACACAAACTCGACGTTTTCAGTTGTGCAGCAGTATTGCGGATATTTACGACCAATATCTTGTTTATCGACCTGATTGGATCAAGATTTGGGAATCCGGTGAATGCCAAGATGCCTCCTTAAACGCCTTGTTCGAGCAGCAGCCTTGGCAAGCGATTTTATGGCGGGATTTGGTTGCAGACATCAGTGAGCAAGGCACTTCCTTATATCATCGTGGAAACTTGATTGAAGCCTTGCAAGAAGCGTCTCAATCCTCGTCTCGACCTGTGGGTGTGCCGGAACGTATTTTTATTTTTGGCGTTTCTTCGCTTCCACCTAACACCTTAGAATCACTTCGTGTATTGGCCGCATCTGGTTGGATTGAAATTCATCTTTTCCTACAAAACCCATGTCGTTTTTATTGGGGTGATGTGGTGGATAAACATTACTTTGGCCGAGAGATTAAACGCCAAACCCTTAAGCCAGGTTTGAGTGCTGATACCTTGCACCTTGATGCGAATCCTTTGTTGGCTAGTTGGGGGCGTTTGGGAAGAGATTACATCGCACAACTGCAAGACATGGCAGACAACCAATTAGAAGTATTTGAAGATTATGCTATGGCAAGCGAAGTGCTTAAAAATAGCGAAGCGCTTGAGAATCAAGAGCTTGCATTGAATTCACAAAAAAATGGCTTGTTGCAATGGGTTCAGCAAGATGTATTAACCCTAGAAAATCATGGTTCAAAAGAAGAGCGCGATGCTCATATTGCGACGGCCGAGTACCGTCACTTGGTGGATTGTGATGACCAAAGCATTCGAGTCCAGCTTTGCCACAGCCCATTGCGTGAGGTGGAAGTCTTACATGATCAGCTTTTGCAAATGTTTGAGCAAAACCCAACTTTGACGCCAAAAGACATCATTGTGATGTTGCCAGACGTAAACACATACAGCCCATTTGTTAAGGCGGTTTTTGGTGCGAAAAACAGCGCACAAGGCAAAAAATACATTCCCTTCGCCTTAATAGATCAATCGGGTGGAATGGAAAATCCGATTGTCGATGCCTACTTGTATCTACTCGGCTTAGGCGAAAGCCGTTTCACCTTGTCGGAATTGATCAGTGTACTGGAAGTGCCTGCCGTGTTGGCGCGCTTTGAGCTGACCACAGACGAGTTAGAGCGTATTCGTCTTTGGTCTACAGAAGTGGGTATTCGCTGGGGCATGGATGGTAAAACGGCTCAACAACATGACCTTCCAATTCAAGAATTTCACACTTGGCTAAATGGCATGCGACGCATGTTATTAGGTTATGTAATGGGTCATGATCATATTTGGGAAGGCACATTAAGTTATGGTGATGTGGAAGGTTTGGAAGCGTCTGTTGCAGGAAAGCTAGCAGAATTCCTCGTTGCGATTGACGATGCTCAAGTGCGCCTTATGCAGGCATTATCACCAAAAGAGTGGATTTCAACCTTATATTATTTATTAGAAAGGTTCTTTTTAGTTGAAGAAGACGATGCGTTTCCTTCGTCATTGAGTAAACATTTGGATACGTTAACGCTGCAATGGCAACAAGCGCATTTTGACGCACCTTTAGAGCAACAGGTAATACGCCAGCTGTTGTCTCCTATGCTGCAAGAGTCTCAAGGAAGTCAGCGTTTTCTTGCTGGGCGAGTGAATTTTTGTACCTTGATGCCGATGCGTTCTGTGCCTTTTAAAGTGATTTGTGTATTGGGATTAAACGAAGGGGATTATCCTCGAAGCGTGGCGCCAATGGGCTTTGATTTGATGGTTGGGCAATATCGTAGCGGCGACCGAAGCCGCCGAGAAGACGACAAATACTTGTTCCTTGAAGCTTTGATGTCCGCACGAGACTGTTTTTACATCAGTTATGTTGGCCGTAGCATTCAGGATAACAGCGAAAAAAATCCGTCTATCTTGGTGAGCGAACTATTGGAATACATCGGACAAAGTTGTGTGTTTGAGGGTGATCAAAATCTGGCGCCGGATGAAGCGCAAGCCGCCTTGTTAGAGCGACTGATTGTGAAGCATCCTTTGCAACCCTTTAATCCAGCTTACTACTCTTCAGGCCATTCTTCTTCAAGTGAACGATTTTACAGTTATGACGAGCAATGGTTGCCGGCTTTAATGAGTGTTCAAGAAGAGGAAGTCGTGTCTGGATTCACGCCTTTGGAAGGGCTGGAGCAACCTAGATTAGAGCTGGCCTTGGATGAATTGTCGCGCTTTATCAGTCACCCAACACGTTATTTCACCCAACGTCGTTTAAAGGCGTATTTGAGCTTACGAGAAGAAGAAGAGAGAGAAGACGAACCTTTCGCTTTAGACGGCTTGGCTGGTTATCAACTGCGAGAAGCCTTGCTCCAAGCCATGTTAAAAGGCGATGAAGCGACTTTTATTGAAAGATTGTCTTTGACAGGAGAGTTACCTTACGGCGCATTAGGGCGTTTGTCTTTGCAGAAAAGTCGAAGCCAATGCCAACAGTTGTTTACGGCTCTGCAAGGATATTCATTGGAAGAGTGCGAGCCAATCGAAGTGAATTTATCGCTAGGCAGCATTCTTCTTCAAGCTTGGTTAGATCGTCCTACAGCCACGACGCGTTTGTCCTATCGAATAGGTGATTTATCCGCCCATCAAAAAATGCAGGTCTGGATTGAGCATTTGGCATTGTGTGCTCAAGGTACGCCGAAGCAACATCACCTTATTAATCTCTCGAAAACAGGTAAATTGCTGCAACATGGCTTTATCTTAATCTCGCCGGATGAAGCGAAAGAGCACCTAACCAATATGCTGGCTTTGTTGCAGCAAGGCTTATGTCAGCCTTTGGCATTGCCTGCGAAAGCAGCCGATGCTTGGTGTAAAAGTTATTGTTCCAGTAAGACGGAAGGTGATGCTGATACGGCATGGGAACAAGCGTTGAAGATTTATCAAGAAAGCAGTAGCGCTTTTGCTAGTAGCGAAGTTGACGACGCTTATTGGCAGCGCTATTACCCAGATTTAAACGATCAAAAAGACAACTTTGTCGCCATGTGTGAACTCATTTGGTTGCCGATGCACCGTCATTTGGAGGTGCTCGAATGAGTCTGTTTTCTCCCTCTTTGAACTCTCCAACGCCAGAGCAGTTAAACGCGTTAACCTTTCCTTTGTTTGGGAAGCGTTTGATTGAAGCCAGCGCAGGAACAGGAAAAACCTACACCATCGCCAATTTATATTTAAGGCTTCTTGTACCAACAGGCTGCGAAGGTGATTTAAGTAAGCCGCTGACGGTTGATCAAATTTTGGTGGTTACTTTTACCGAAGCGGCCACAGCAGAATTGAAAGCCAGAATTCGAGATCGAATTCGTGTGGCGCGTAAGGCTTTGTTGCAAGGCGAAAGTAAAGATGTGTTCTTGAAAGATTGGCTGGCGCAAATGTCAGATGACCAACGATCAGGCGCGATCGAAAAACTGCTTTACGCTGAAAAACAAATGGATGAGGCCGCTGTATTTACCATTCATGGTTTTTGTCAGCGCATGTTGAGCCAAAATGCGTTTGAAAGTCGCATGCTCTTTCAGCAAACCATAGAAACCGACGAACAAGCGCCTTTGTCTATGGCGGTTAAAGATGTCTGGCGAAGTGTGTTTTATCCCATGGATGACACGAAAGCGGCTTTGATTCAGCCAATTTGGTCATCGCCAGACGCCTTACTAAAAGACCTGTCGTTACTAAATAATCAGCCAGACGCTCAAATTGTCGCGCCCGATTACGATTGGGAAAGCGCATTACTGCAATCACAGCAAACCATGGCTGATGTAAGAAGTATGTGGCTGGCGCAATCCCAAGACATTATTGATGCCTTAGAAAACAGTGGTATTAAGCGTAATTTTTGGCGTAAAGACCCATCGAAAGACATTCAAACCATGACGCAATGGGCGCATTCGTCTCGTTTTGAGCTGGATAAATGCCTTGAAAAGTTTGACGCCAATGAGCACGCGAGTCGCATAAGTAGAGGCGGCGAGCCACCTGTTCATGCGTTTTTTGACTTGGTGAAAACCTTACGAGAAAGCTTTCCAGAAGCGGGCCGATTAAAAGCGGTATTGTTAACCCAGCTTTGGCAACACACTCAAGAGCGAATGAAACGCTGGAAACGCAGTACACAATCGCTGACCTTCACGGATTTATTGACCTCATTAGACGTCGCGTTAGCACAAGACGAAGCCGGGAAACTGGCGGAGCGAATTCGTCACCTTTATCCGATTGCTTTGATTGATGAGTTCCAAGATACCGATGCGGTGCAATATCGGATTTTCTCTAATGTTTATGCGCCTGCAACGCCAGACCAAAATGCCTTAGGTTTGATCATGATTGGCGACCCGAAGCAGGCGATTTACGCCTTTCGTGGCGCGGATATTTACACTTATTTGGCGGCGAAAAAACAGGTCGACAGTATTTATTCTTTAGCGACGAATTACCGTTCTTCGGCAGCCATGATTCAATCGGTTAATGGGCTTTTTACCACTCAAGATAAACCGTTTCGAGTGGACGGTATTCCGTTTGTTGAAGTGCAAGACCGAGGCATCGCAGGACGCTTTTCCCGACAAGGGGAAAACCAAGCTGCTTTGCAGTTTTTGTATCAAGAAACAGATGAGCCGGTTTCTCCAGCGGATTATCGGAACATCATGGCGGAATCCTGTGCTGCGCATTTGCACGCACTGTTACTGGAAGGCCAGCAAGGGCAAGCGCTTGTTGATGGTGAAGGTGTTCGACCAAAAGACATTGCCTTGCTTGTGACGAACTTTAGCCAAGCTAACGCTTTGAAATCGGCACTGCGCCAGCGTGGTATTGCCAGCGTGTATTTGAGTGACAAAGGCTCCGTGTTTGAAACCGTTGAAGCTCGTGAGCTATTAATCGTATTGACGGCCATTTTGTCTAATGGGCAGGAAAGTAAGCTACGTTCGGCTTTGGCGACCAACTTGGTTGAGTGGTCGTTGGAAGATTTAGACACTCTGAATCACGATGATCTTGTGTACGAAGAGTGGGTGAAAAAGTTCCGTCAGTACCTTGAGGTTTGGGATCAACAAGGTCTCTTGCCGATGTTAAGAATGTTTATGCAAGAAGTGTCGTTGGCGGCGAATATGCTGAGTCATATTGGCGGTGAGCGACGTTTAACAGACTTCTTGCACTTGACCGAGAAGTTACAGCAAAAATCCCTTGAACTGGACTCGAAAGAAGGTGTTTTACGTTATCTCAAGTTGGCGATTCAAAATCCGAACGGCAACAGTGATGAACAGAAAATTCGTCTTGAGACAGACGCTGAGCTGGTGCGCATTGTTACCATTCACAAAAGTAAGGGCTTGGAATACCCGATTGTGTATTTGCCTTTTGCTTTAACGCCGTATCGAGATCAAAAAGGTTCTGCTTTGTATCATGATGACCTGCAGCAGTTATGGATTGCCATTGATCCAGATGAAGACGAAGCCGAGCGACATAAAGAAGAGTTGTACGCTGCGGAAATTCGTTTGGCTTATGTCGCGCTTACTCGTTCAAAAGAAGCCTGTTTTATTGGTTGTATGGACGTTGGAAAGGGCGCGACAAAACAGAAAGAAGCGGAATCGAATGTGCATCTAAGTGGCGTTGGCGCTTTGATCTCGGAAGGTGAACCTTTGGATGCTGGAGCTTTATACCCAAGCCTTGAGCGTCTTTGTAGCCGTTATCAGCCCCATCAAATGTGTTTGCAAAACTTACCTAACGAACCTTTAGGATTGCCAAGATTTAAAATGGCTGAAGCGGCAGTGGTAAACCCTGAAGCACTCGAATTTAAAGGCCGAATTGAACGAGATTGGTGGGTGGGAAGTTATTCGTCTTTGGTTGTGGAAGACAAAGAGCGACACGACGAAAGTGTGCCTGGCTTGGATGAAATGACCAATGTGGTCGACTCGCTGATGGATCTTATAGACGAACCTGAACTCTTGTTAGAGCCAGTGAGTAATCGATTTACCTTTCCAAAAGGCGCTAAGCCGGGAACCTTTTTGCACGATACTTTGGAAGGCAAAGCCTTACATGATGTGACCTCTACGCCGAGTTTTAAAGACTTGCTTAAAACAAGTCATCATAAGTTGATGGCGGATTATTATGAGCGTCATGGCTTTGCAGAGTGGCAATCTGTGTTGAATGAATGGCTGCCGGACATCGTCAATACAGAGCTATTTGAAGGCATGAGCCTTGGTGCATTGACTCAGTCTGCTTGTCGAAAGGAAATGGAGTTCTTTATTCCTGTTGATGGCATGAATGCTTTACAATTGGATCGAATTTCTCGTGAGCATGATGCTGTGTCGCGTATTGCGCCTATGATCCAAGATCGTCCATTAAAAGGTATGTTGAAAGGTTTTATCGACTTGTTATTTGAGTGGGAAGGGCGTTATTACGTTCTGGATTATAAATCGAATTATTTGGGTGACGAGTTTGCCGATTATGAGCAGGATAAACTTGTTCATGCCATGGGCGAACACAGATACGATTTGCAATATCAACTTTATACGTTGGCTTTGCATCGCTTGTTAAAACAGCGTTTGCCTTATTATGACTATGAGAAACATGTCGGCGGTGTGGTGTATTTATTTCTTCGAGGTATGCGCTCTGGACAGCAAACGGGCGTCTTCCAAACTCGTTTAACGCTTGAACATGTCAATGCCTTAGATGCGCTTTTCTGTGGCGATGCAGATACCAATGAGGCGGTGCAATATGGACTTTTCTAATGGCTTGGATTTATCCGTTTGGCAGGAAAAAGGGATATTACGTGCGATTGATTGCCAATGGGTTGAGCATCTTTCAAATCATGTCGAGGAAGACATTGATTCGGTGTTGGTGGCGGGCGCTTTATGCAGTGCTTATCTTGGCGCGGGGCATATTTGTATTGATTTAGCGGCCATTTGGCAAACGCCGCCGGAAGGTATGACGTTAGAAGAGCTTCGTCGTGCATTGGCTTTATGTGGTGTTACGAGTGTTGATGAATGGAGAAACGCACTGGCGAAAAGTGCTTTGGTGACATTAGATGAGCAGCTTGTTGAGCGTCCGATGGTGTTGTCTGGAACACGTTTGTATTTATATCGATATTATCAATATGAACAGCAGGTTCTGACCTACTTGAAGAAGCAGTTTGATGTGTCGCCTTATGATGTGGATGCGAATCTGATTGCGCAGCTTTTCCCGAATAAAAGTGACTCTGTAGATTGGCAAAAAGTGGCTGTCGCGAATGCGGCGAGTTTGCCGTTCGCTGTAATTAGTGGAGGCCCTGGAACAGGTAAAACAACCACTGTCACTAAGTTATTGGCTTTGTTGGTCGCGCAAGCGGCAGAGCAAGGTCAAGCTTTGCGTATAGAACTGGCTGCGCCAACCGGGAAAGCGGCAGCGCGTTTAACGGAATCCATTTCTAAAGCCAAATCTGGCTTACCCTTAAGTAGCGATATTAAGCAAGCGATTCCAGAGCAAGCCAGTACTTTGCACCGTTTATTAGGCAGTGATTTTGGCCGCAGCCGCTTTAAGCACAATAAAGAAAACCCCTTACATCTTGATGTCTTGCTGGTGGATGAAGTGTCCATGGTGGATTTACCCATGATGGCAAAACTGATTGATGCCATGCCATCTCATGGGCGATTGATTTTATTGGGCGATAAAGATCAATTAGCGTCCGTGGAAGCGGGCGGAGTGTTAGGCGATTTATCCTTCGGTATCGAGAAGGCTTATTTTCAGCCAGATTGGGCGGAACGCTTGGCGCAACTAACGAATGAAAATCTTCAGCCTTATTCCAATGCTTCGGCTCCTTCTATCAGCCGAGCTTTGACCTTACTAAGAACCAGTTACCGTTTTGCCGCAGACAGTGGAATTGGTCAACTGGCGAAAGCCATGAACGCAGGTGATGTTAAAGGCGTTTTGCATTGCCTTGAATCGAACAAAGCAGATGTTCATTGGCAAATACCTAAAGAAGGGCAAACCAAAGCTGACATTGCGACCTTGGCAAAAGGTTATGATGAATATTGGGATGCGATTCGCGAGGTAAATAATAGCGCTTACGACAGTCAGTCTATTTCAAAAATATACTCTGTGTTTTCTCGCTATCAAATTTTAACCGCTGTGCGTCAAGGTGAGTTTGGTGTGGAGAAGGTAAACGCTCAACTTGAACAGTACTTTTATCAACGTGGACGAGTAAAAGATCCTCATGTTTGGTATCCCGGTAAAGCGGTGATGCTGACACGAAATGATGCTGCGTTGGGCTTGTTTAATGGTGATATTGGTTTGTGCATGCCAGATGAATCGCAGCGATTGAGGGTTTGGTTCATTCAACCTGATGGCAGCTTTACGGGCTTGTTACCGAGTCGACTGAGTGAGTTCGAAGTCGTGTTTGCAATGACAGTTCATAAATCTCAAGGTTCGGAGTTTGAGAAAGTCGATTTGCTGTTGCCTATGACGCCTTCGCCAGTGTTAACCCGAGAGCTGATTTATACAGGTATTACAAGGGCGAAAAAAGACTTCACCTTGTGGGGATCCGGCCATTTGATTCGCACAGCGGCTGAATCTCGAATTGAGCGACATTCAGGTTTGGTTGAGGCCTTGTGGTCTGTTTCTTAAAACTTGATATTGCACTATTAACCCCCATTAAAAGATAACGAGTAAGTCTTTGAATCGTTAGAAAAACATTACATTAAATATTATTTAGAGTCGTTCTTGCTTTAATACTTTTGTGATAGGGTAAGCACCGATATTAATGTCGTCTTTTAAAGAGAGAAGAGCAGTAATGGCAAAAGAAATTGTTTTAACGGGTGTTACCACAACAGGAACGCCTCACTTAGGTAATTATGTAGGGGCAATTCGTCCTGCAATAGAAGCAAGTCGTCAAGAAAATACAGAGTCGTATTTCTTTCTTGCCGATTACCACGCTTTGATCAAATGCCAAGATCCAGAGCGCGTAAAACAATCTCGATTAGAAATTGCTGCAACATGGCTAGCTTGTGGATTAGATACAGACAAGGCGACTTTTTATCGTCAGTCTGATATTCCTGAAATAGCGGAATTAAATTGGTTGCTAACTTGTGTAACAGCCAAAGGTTTGATGAACAGAGCGCATGCTTATAAAGGCGCTGTGGACGAAAATTTAGCCAATGATCAAGACCCAGATTTTGGTATTACCATGGGCTTGTTCTGCTATCCAGTTCTAATGGCTGCGGATATTTTGGCGTTTAACGCTCATAAAGTGCCTGTGGGCCGAGATCAAATTCAACATATTGAAATGGCTCGAGATATTGCAGGTCGTTTTAATCACCTATTTGGTGAACATTTTGTATTGCCTGAAGCGGTTGTTGGTGAAGAAGGTTCGATTCTTAAAGGCTTAGACGGTCGTAAGATGAGTAAGAGCTACAACAATACGATTCCGTTATTTGATACAGAGAAGAAATTGCAGAAAGGCATTAATAAAATCAAAACCAACCTTTTGGAGCCTGGTGAAGCGAAAGATCCAGATGACTCTGTTGTTTTTGATGTTTATAAGTCCTTTGCTACACCTGAACAAATTGCAGAAATGCGTCAGAAGTTTGCTGATGGGATTGCATGGGGAGAGGCGAAAAAGGAACTTTTTGCTTTAGTAAACGGTCAACTTAGTGAGCCAAGAGAAAAATATTTAGAACTAATGGCAAACCCTTCTCATGTGGAAGACGTATTACAAGCAGGTGCAGAAAAAGCCAGAGCTCGTGCGCGAGCAATGATTGCAGATCTGCGTAATGCTGTAGGTTTAGTGAACTTCAAATAATAAAATTTAAAGGAGAGTTTTGTGAGAACAACCGTATTTGCCATGTTTATGGCGTTTGTTTTAGCGATAGGTGCCGGTGGTTACAGTGCCGATGTCCAAGCTAAAAAGTTCGGTGGTGGTAAAAGTTTTGGTAAAAGCTTTTCTATCTCAAAGTCTAAAACGTCATCTGCTGCCACAACTGGAGCTGCATCTACTACGAAAAAATCAGGTTTCTTAGGTGGTCTAGGCGGCGGTTTATTGGGTGGATTACTGGTTGGTGGTCTGTTTGCAAGCCTAATGGGTGGCGCTTTTGAAGGTATTTCTTTCGGTGACATCTTGTTGTTCGCTTTGATTGGCTTCCTCGTTTATAAGTTTTTCATCGCGCCAAAACGTCGTGCTGCTGAGCAGGCCGCTGGAAATGGTATGTTCCGTGAGATGCCGGGCCAAATGGGCGGTAACTCTCAGCCTTCTCCTATGGGTGGAATCAGTGGTTTTGGTGGTCAGCCAGAAATCCAATTGCCACCAGGCTTTAATGAGCAAAGCTTTGTTAAAGAAGCGAAAGACCATTACATCACCTTGCAAAAAGCATGGGATGACAATAATTTTGATGAGATTCTAGATTATGTTAGCCCAGAACTTTACAACTTGTTGGTAACAGAACGAGCTTCTTATGGCGACGATAAGCCGCGCACAGAAGTTGTTTCGTTAATGGTTGAGATTGTTCGTGGAGAAATTGTTGGCTCTACAGCATCTATTTCCCTGCAATTCTCTGGTTGGATCAAAGAAGGTGATGAAACATCTGATACGAATGAGATCTGGCACTTAGAGAAAAACATGGTAAATGCGAATAGTAACTGGACGATTGTTGGTATCCAGCAAGACAGTTAATTATTAGAGAATTAGTACTCGTAGACTCGTCATAGTGCGTTTTAAACTAGACAAAGCACGTGATGAGTTCTACATTATTCTAAACAAATTGAATACGGATGTGAGCCATGTCTGAATTAGCGCCTATTAAAGAAAATGGGAAAGCCTTAGCAGAATCGCAAAAAGGTGAGTTGTTACAGTATCTGACGTTTAAACTGATTGACGAGACCTATGGGATCAACGTCATGCAGATTAAAGAGGTGCTTCGCTATAGTGAAATTGCCCCTGTGCCAGGTGCGCCTTCTTATGTGCTAGGTATCGTTAATTTACGTGGTAATGTCGTTACTGTGGTTGATACGCGTGTTCGTTTCAGCTTACCAGAATGTACTATTACAGATGAAACTCGAATCATCATTATTGAACACGATGGCGAACAAATTGGTTTGCTTGTTGATGCTGTTCAAGAAGTATTTTATCTGTACCAAAATGAGATTGAGCAGAGCCCAAGTGTTGGTAATGACGAAGCTTTGAAATTCATTCAAGGTGTTTACCAAAAAGAAGAAGAGTTGGTTATTCTGCTTGAGCTTGATCGTATGTTTGAGCGTAATGAAGCACTTGGTATTGAAGCAATGTCTTAATACTTGTTTTAAGAACTCAGTATCTTCAACATAAAAAAACCATGCCGTGGCATGGTTTTTTTATGTTCTGAATAAAGTTGTACGACTTAGTGCGTAAGACGTTATTTTTCCCAATAGGCTTCTTCTAGGCTGTCTTCCCTTTCTGGTAAACCACGGGATAAGCGTGATGCGTTTTGTACCAGAATCTCGTAGCTAACTCGGTTTGAGTATTTACAAATCTGAGCAAAGGATGAATAAGTCAAAAAGGGTGCCGAGTGTTTGCTGGAATTCGGGATGGTTTCCTTATGAAAGTGATTTGCTGAAATGTCATGTAACAACGCAGACAAAGCACCATCTCCAGCGCCGTTTGTATTGCGTATTTTCTCAGGCCCGCCCATGTAAGGGTCAATGTGAGAAAAGACTTTAATTGGTTTCTTACAAGTATTTCGTAGCATAGGGCGACTAAACTCCCAGCGATTGAAATCCGCTAAGCTGCCGGATTTTATGGGATTGCTTGTTTCGCGTTTTTGTTCGTCATCTGTGTGACCGCATAAATACATGCCATCAGGTCCTGCTGTCAGGAGCACAATGTCAACATGATCTAGTATGGCATCAGCGGCTTGAAGTGGGTCTGAAAAGCCTGTGAGTGCTTCTGCTTCCAGCTCATTCATCGCTAATACGTTGACGTAGTTTTTGATAAGTTCAAGCAGTTCTTCTTTGTGCTCGTCCACTACATGCTTTGTGCCTAGGGTTAGCACGGTTGGCACATGATGATTATGAGCATATTTTAATGCTTGAATCATGGCTTGCTTGATTGGCTTACCTTGGTGTCGCAATGGATATGCACAAGTAACGAGCGCAGCACTGCCTGCAATAATGTTTTCTGGAATGTGGTCTTCGTCTAAGTCATCCATATCGCCTGGAGCGATTGCAAAGGTTCTCTCACCGTCTGGGGTAATTAAGGTGATGCCGCGACCGATATCGCCAGATACGCCCTGTAAATGGTTCATATCAACTTTGCTGCTGGTGTGACAAATATAGTGATAAGCTGGTGAGCCTAGAGTGATGTTGGCTGACATAACGCCCAATAAAACAGATTTATCATCAGCAAGCACTGAGTAGTTATGGATTGTGTTACCAATGGTGCCGCCAGCAAAATGGTCAGAAATACAGCCTTGGTTCGTCAGCTCTCGATAAATCGCAGAAGCGGTGTCCGCATCAACAAGGTTCGAAAGGCCTTTTTGAATATTAAAGTTTTCCAGAAATTGATCAGTAACATTAGCAACCACATCAACAATGGTTTCATCTAAACCAACAATATAAGTATCTTTGTCAGGTTTTACTTCGTGAGTAGGTAAAATGGGTTTTGGTTGAGATACTGGGAAATAATGTTTAAGTTTGCGTTTGCCGGGAAACTTCATTTAGATGCTCATGGTCGGTGGTCATAGGTAATCTGTTGAGTTTATCAAAGAATGGAACGATCGGGCAGAAATGACGAAAAATAAAGTAAGGTGTGCATGAACGAATTAGAACTAGATCGTTACAGTCGACAGTTATTGTTGTCCAATTTTGACGTAGAAGGGCAGTTAGCGCTTTCTGGGGCCAGCGTTTTAATCATCGGATTAGGTGGATTGGGTAATGTGGCGGCCACTTATTTAGCGACATCTGGCGTTGGAAGCTTAGTGTTGGCGGATGGCGATCAGTTAGAAAGTAGCAACTTGCCACGCCAAGTGCTTTATGATGAAAGTCAGATAGGGCTGAATAAAGTCGCCGCAGCAAAAGAGCAAATTCTAAAGAAAAACTCGGCGGCGAAAATACGTACGATAGATCAGAAGCTATCAGGAGAAGCCTTATCTAACGAAGTCATGAAGGCTGATGTTGTATTAGATTGCACCGATAATTTCACGACAAGGCAAGCGATTAATCGAGCTTGTTTGCAGCATAAAAAGCCTTTAGTAAGTGCCGCCGCCATTCGTTGGGAAGGGCAGTTGGTGAGCTTTTTGTATCACCAGCAATCCTCCCTTTGTTATGAATGTCTTTATCCTTCCTTATCAGATCAACAATTGAGTTGTAATGAAAGTGGTATAGTAGCGCCAGTCGTTGGTATGTTAGGCGTTTTTCAAGCTTTGGAAGCGTTGAAGGTAGTCAGCAAATGCGGCGAAGTGAAACATGGCGTATTAAAGTTATTTGATGGTTTTGAAGGGAGTTGGCGCGAGATGCGTCTTACAAGAAACCCAAAATGCTTGGCTTGTTCGGTTGAAAAGCGATAGAAAGCCCCTATGTTAGTAATTAATAATTTTTGCTAAGAATGTCATCAGATTTTCATTAGAATTCATACAAATTTTTAAGCGGTACATAATAGTTGATGCCGCACTCTCATTTTCAGGAGTAATAACATGAGCGATGTTAAACACGCTAAATTAATGATTTTAGGTTCTGGCCCGGCAGGTTATACAGCAGCGGTTTATGCGGCACGCGCCAACCTTAATCCGGTGATGATTACAGGTATGCAACAAGGTGGTCAGTTGACGACAACAACAGACGTTGATAACTGGCCTGGAGATGACCAAGGTGTACAAGGTCCTGAGTTGATGGATCGTATGCGTAAACACGCTGAACGTTTTGAGACAGAAATCGTTTTTGATCATATCAACAAAGTAGATTTAGAAAACAGACCCTTTCGCTTAGAAGGTGATGCGGGTGTTTATACTTGTGATTCTTTGATTATTTCAACAGGTGCAAGTGCTCAATACCTTGGTCTAGAAAGTGAAGCGAACTTTATGGGACAAGGCGTTTCTGCTTGTGCTACTTGTGATGGTTTCTTCTACCGTAACCAAGATGTTGCAGTTATTGGTGGTGGTAATACAGCGGTTGAAGAAGCGCTTTATTTGTCTAACATTGCTAAAACAGTGACAGTAATTCACCGTCGCGACAAATTCCGTTCAGAGAAGATCTTGTCGGATAAATTGTTAGAAAAAGCGAAAAACGGTAACGTGAAGATCGAATGGCACTCTGAGTTGGATGAAGTGCTTGGTGATGCATCTGGTGTGACAGGTATTCGTATTAAAAATAATGAAACAGGCGAGAAGAAAGAAATTTCACTTGCTGGTGTTTTTGTTGCCATTGGTCATAAGCCGAATACAGACATTTTCCAAGGTCAATTGGAAATGAAAGATGGTTACTTAAAAGTTCAGTCTGGTTCTGAAGGTAATGCGACTCAAACCAGTGTGAAAGGAGTTTTTGCTGCCGGTGATGTGAGCGATCATATTTATCGTCAAGCTATTACATCAGCTGGAACGGGTTGTATGGCTGCGTTAGACGCGGAGCGTTTCTTGGATTCTTTAGAGTAAGTTTTCGATGTAAGTCGAGAAACTGAAATGAGACATAAAAAAACCGATCATAAGATCGGTTTTTTTATGTCTTCAAATAACAAGAAAATGATCTGTTATTTTATTGAGCGTTGTAAGCTTCGATACCTTCAACGATCGCTTTACGTGCTTCGTCAGCACTTGCCCAACCGTCAACTTTTACCCACTTACCTTTTTCAAGTGTTTTGTAGTTCTCGAAGAAATGCTCGATTTGGTCACGTAGTAATTGAGGAATGTCGTTCACATCTTGAATGTGACCGTATTCTTTACTTAGCTTTTCATGAGGAACGGCAACCAATTTTGCATCCATACCAGCTTCGTCTGACATATTTAATACGCCAACAGGACGACAACGAATAACAGAACCTGCAACAACTGGATGAGGAGTGATAACCAATACGTCAACTGGGTCGCCGTCGTCAGCTAATGTGTTATTTACATAGCCGTAGTTAGCTGGGTAAAACATTGGTGCTGTCATAAAGCGGTCAACAATAAGCGCGTCCATGTCTTTATCAATTTCATATTTGACAGGGTTTGCTTGTGCTGGGATTTCGATGATTACGTTGATGTCATTTGGAGCATCTTTGCCCGCTGGAATTTTACTATAGCTCATTATTATTTCTTCCAATGTGGTAAATATGGGCGCTATTATAAAAGCTAGATTGCTTCTATGCTAGTTATGGAAGGCTTCCTTTTATGATATTCGCTATTCTTCGTTAAGAAAATACGTAAAAAATGCAGCTTAAACGTGTTAAGTTATTGCTTTCTTTCTGAATTTAGCTAGTCTTACAGTGTGATCAAAATATAGTCGCGAGGACAGTAATGACAAAATCTGAGCTGATAGAGCTGCTAATAGATCAGCAATCTCATTTGCCTGTAAAGGATGTAGAGCAATCTATTAAGGCGATGCTAGAGCATATGTCCGATTCTTTGGCGAATGGTGAACGCATCGAAATACGAGGTTTCGGTAGTTTTTCTCTTCATTATCGCGCTCCTAGAATAGGTAGAAACCCTAAAACTGGTGAGTCTGTAGAGTTGAACGCGAAATATGTTCCTCATTTCAAACCAGGGAAAGAATTAAGAGAATTGGTTAATTCATCTGATGATGAGATGAATGAACTTAACTAATTTACTTCTAATCTCTCGAAATTTTTGAGCTATCACGGCATAATGTAGCCATTATATTTTTGGTAGGTGGTTTTATGCTTAAATGGCTGAAAAGAGTTATCTACATTATTCTTGTTGTCTTCTTCCTCGTCGTAGGAATGTTTTTTGCCATCCGTAATCCGCAACTTATTAGTCTTGATCTTGTTTTTTGGAAAGCACCAGAGCTGAGCGTGGCTCTGTACGTTATTTTATCTTTCATGTTTGGCGCCTGCGTGGCCCTACTGGCCAGCTCGGTGAACTACTTACGCAGTGAACGAGAGATTAAGGTATTAACTCGAAGATATGAAAAAGCGCGTCAAGAAATTGATGCTCTGCATAAGGCCTCTATCACCAAAGAGCTGTCTGTTGAGAAGAGGTGATTGAGTTGACCGAAATTGGGTTGTTTTTGGTTCTCTTCATTGCCCTTTTCGTTGGTTGGTCAATGGGGCGTAAGAACTCTGCGAAAAAAACTAAGCAGGTCAGTCAAAGTATTCCTACCGACTACTTTCGTGGTCTGAATCATTTATTGAATGATCAGCATTCAGAAGCGATAGATGCTTTTGTCGATTCATTAGAAGTTAATTCAGATACCTTTGATATTCATCTCACCTTAGGGAATTTGTTCCGTAAAAAAGGTGAAATCCAAAAAGCCATTCATATTCATCAAAGCCTTCTTGCTCGTCCTGAAATCTCTCCGCGTGAAATGCGTATGGTGCAATTAGAATTGGCCAGCGATTTTATGTCCGCTGGTTTGTTGGACCGAGCAGGGCGTTTGCTTCTCAACATGGCTTCGACATCTCGAAAAAGCGAGTTCCACCCAAAGATTTTGACTTTGCTAGTAGATCTCTATGAGTTCGAGCAAAGTTGGGATAAAGCCATTCAAATAGGCACCGAATTAATCAAAGAAACGCCAATCAAAAAAGAAATTAAACGATTAGCGCACTTCCATTGTGAGCTAGCGCAAGAGCAGCAAAATAAAGAGCAATGGAAAACAGCTTTCCAGCATTACAAATGGGCGTTAGAAGTAGACTCTACTTGTGTTCGTGCCAGCATTGGCGCTGCTGATGTATTGAATAGTCAGCGTCGTTATCGTGATGCGATTAAAGAGCTAAAGCATGCGGCGGAACAAGATCCAGAGTTTATGTCATTGATTATCCCCAAGTTAAAAGAGTGTTATCAAAATATTTGGGGCGGCAGTGGCTATATAAAATTCCTGCAAGAACAAAATCAAAAACGACCAACAACAGCGCTTATTATGGCGCTGGTTCAGCATTATATGGAAACAGACAAAGATTACGCTGAAATGTTTTTGGTAGAACAGCTTAGAGCGCACCCAACAATTAAAGGGTTTAAAGAGCTGATCAATCTGCAATTAGCCGATTCACAAGGTTATAACCAACAACATTTGGTTGTTCTTTTTGAGTTGATCGATCAGCTTATTCAAGCAAAACATAAATACCAGTGCCGTCAATGTGGTTTCCCCGGGCACCAACTTCACTGGCAATGTCCAAGCTGTAAAAGCTGGGGAACGGTGAAACCTATCCACGGCCTAGAAGGCGAGTAATTTCTTGTACAGATTAATTAAAACATTAAAAAGAGGACACTGAATGAGCTGTCAATCACCTATAGTCGTAGCCTTAGATTTTCCAACTATGGCGCAATCTATTGAAATGGCAAAACGACTTGACCCTAATCAGTGCCGAGTGAAAGTAGGTAAAGAGTTATTTACTACAGCGGGACCTGTGATCTTAGATGAGCTTCATAAATTGGGCTTTGATATTTTCCTTGATTTAAAATTCCACGATATTCCAAACACAGTTGCGAATGCTGTTAGCGTTGCTGCTAAAGCGGGGGTTTGGATGGTCAATGTTCATGCTTCTGGTGGTCGTCGTATGATGGAAGCGTCTGCGAATGCATTGCAACAATTACCAGATCAGAACACGTTATTGATTGCCGTTACTGTCCTGACTAGCATGGATCAATCTGATCTTATGGAAATTGGTATTGATGGAACGCCAGAGCAACATGTGAAGCGTTTGGCCACTTTAGCTAAATCATCTGGTATGGACGGTGTAGTTTGTTCTGCTCAGGAGTCGAGCATGCTTTCTACTGATCTTGGTAAAGACTTTGTTTTAGTGACGCCGGGAATTCGCCCAACTGGCTCTGATCAAGGAGATCAGAAGCGTATTATGACGCCTGCTGAAGCAATGGCTGCTGGTAGTCATTATCTTGTTATGGGGCGTCCTATCACTCAAGCTGCAGACCCAATTGCAGTTTTGACACAAGCCAATTCTGACTTAGGTATCGTGCTGTAAATATTTTCATTGACTATTGATGTCTTAGAAAAAAGATTCTACTCTAAAACCACTTAGCGCTTTTTATGAAAAAGACTAAGTGGTTTTTTATTGGCAAGATGCCATCTTTCGAAAGACGAATCTGAAAAGGAATTTATGATGAATCTAACACGTATGCTCCGCGTAGGTATTTCCCGTTCCCTGCTTGTATTTTCTCTGGCCCTGACACCTTTTTCTCTTTTTGCTGCGACGCCTTTAGACATAAATACCGCTACAGCAGCACAGCTGGCGGCTGTTATGTCGGGTGTCGGCGAGAAAAAAGCAGAAGCCATTGTGGCTTATCGAGAAGCTAATGGCGACTTTAGTTCTATTGAAGAGTTGTCCAATGTGAAGGGAATTGGCAACGCTTTACTAGAACGTAATAAAGCGTTGTTGCAGATAGGAAATGAAAAGAGCTCAGAGTAATCTTTGCTTTTTATATGACCGATAAAACAAGCTAATTTAAGTATTAGCTTGTTTTTCTTCTAATTCTTTTATGGCTTGGTGCTGAGTAATAAAGACTTTGCCGCTGAGATTTTTGATTAAGTCTGAGCCTTCGAGCTTGTCTATAACTGGGCCTTTCACTTCTGATAAGTGAAGCTTCACTCCAGCGTCATTTAAGCGATCAGCAATTTTTTCTAAACTTTGTAGGGCACTGGCATCGATCATATTGATGGCTGTGCACATTAATACAAGGTGTTTGATTTCTTCATTTTGAGACACAAGTCCTTGCAGCCTTTCTTCAAGAGATCTTGCGTTGGCGAAAAATAAGTTTTCATCAATACGAACTGTGAGAATGCTTGGGTGAGTTTCTACAGAGAAGCGCTGAACATTTCTAAAATGCTCTGTCCCGGGAAGTCGTCCAACAATGGCAATATGTGGGTGGCTAGTGTGCCACAGGAAAAACAATAGGGACAAAATAACACCGACAATTAAGCCAGACTGCATTCCATCTATTAGTACAATGAAAAAGGTCACCAATAATAAAATTGCTTCCTTACGAGAAAAGCGCCACAAGTACCGCAAATCTTCTAAGTTCACCAATTGCATCATGGAAATAGAAATGATGGCCGCCAAAATAGCCTTAGGCAAATAGAAAAACAATGGCGTTAAGAACAGCAAAATTAGCAAAATGAAAACAGCAGAAAAAATGCCCGTCATTGGGTTTTTAGCCCCACAATCGGCATTGAGAACAGTACGTGAGAAGCCGCCAGTAACCGGAAAAGCACCCGATAAAGCAGAGCCGATATTAGCCAGTCCAAGCCCAACTAATTCTTGGTTTGGATTAATATCTTGACGACGTTTTGCGGCAAAAGATTGCGCAACAGAAACGGATCCGATAAAGCCCACAATAGTGATTAAAAATGCCCCTGGCAAAAGCTGCCATATCATCTCTAGGTCAATTAATTCTGGGTTAATGCTCGGTATTTCACTAGGAACAGCACCCACGATGCTCACACCATGTTGATCCAGAGACAGAACTGCGACGCTTACAGTGGCGATAGCAACGATAATGACAGGACCAGATTTGCCAAATAGCTGAACGGTCTTTGCGGAACATCCAATGTATTTTAAAAAGCGAGCGAAATTGCGTCTTACAAATAATAGCGCCGAAATAGAGACGACACTTAATATAAACGTTGGCATGTTTATATCTGTAATATGAGCAAATAAGCTGGTGGCCAAAGGGATGAGTGTGTCACCTTCTGATTGAATACCAAGTAAATACTTAATTTGCCCAATGACGATGAGAAGTGTGGATGCGCTAATAAAGCCTGAAATAACCGGATGGCTTAATAGGTTGGTTAAAAAACCTAATCGCAGCAGGCTTAAAACCAGTAAAAATACACCAGATAATAAAGCTAATAAAATAGCGACTGTGGCGTATTGTTCCGTGCCTGATACGGCAAAAGGCATTATGACAGATGCCGTCATAACGGATGTTAGTGCCACTGGGCCAACGGCTAATATTCGGCTTGTGCCAAATAGAGAATATAAGATAGAAGGCAAAATACTGGCGTATAAACCAGTAACAGCAGGTAATCCAGCCAGCATGGCATAAGCTAAACTTTGCGGTATCACCATAATCGTAAAAACGATACTTGAGACAGTATCTTGCTGGAAATCAGTTTTGCTGTAGGTTTTAAGCCAATCAAGGGCTGGAAGAAGCTTGTTTAGTTTCATTGTGTCTACGCTATGTTGAAGATGAGCGAGTCAACGCCGACCATATTTTATATTTGTTATAAACTTAGATCGTTATGGTATATAGAAGGGCGGATCAGGTAAAGTTGAATTTTTATTCTTTACGAATCTTGCTTAAAAGTCAGACGCACGTTGTAAGATTTGCTATTCTGTGAAGTCAATTTAAAGCTTAGGAAAAATCCGTGTCGCAAGAGTTTCAAGTTGTCTCACCATACTCTCCCGCAGGCGATCAGCCAAAAGCCATAGAAAAGTTGGTTCAAGGTGTTGAAGCCGGTTTAGCTCATCAAACCTTATTAGGTGTAACGGGCTCTGGTAAAACTTACACCGTCGCCAATGTGATTTCTCAGGTAAAACGCCCAACCATTGTTATGGCTCATAATAAGACCTTGGCGGCTCAGCTTTATGGAGAGTTCAAGGAATTCTTTCCACACAACGCGGTGGAATACTTTGTTTCCTATTACGATTATTATCAGCCTGAAGCTTATGTTGCCGCTTCGGATACTTTTATCGAAAAAGACGCGTCGGTAAATGAACATATAGAGCAAATGCGCTTGTCTGCTACGAAAGCTTTGCTTGAACGAGAAGACGTTATTATCGTCGCGACAGTTTCGGCAATTTATGGTTTGGGTGATCCTCAATCCTATTTGAAAATGATGCTTCACCTAGATCGTGGTGATCGCATTGATCAAAGAGACATATTGCGTCGCTTAGCTGAGTTGCAATATAGCCGAAATGATTTGGTACTAGAGCGCGGTAACTTTCGCGTACGAGGCGATGTGATTGAAGTTTTTCCTGCTGATTCTGAAGACATAGCGGTTCGCATCGAATTGTTTGACGATGAAATCGAAAACTTATCGATGATTGATCCGCTTACCAATAAGACAATTCGCAAAGTCCCTCGTTTGACTATATACCCGAAAACCCACTACGTGACACCAAGAGAAACAGTAGAGGGAGCTATAGAACGCATTAAAGTTGAGTTAGACGAGCGTTTAGAGCAGTTAAAATCGCTAAACAAATTGGTTGAATTACAACGTCTTGAGCAACGTACTCGCTACGATTTAGAGATGATGCAAGAGTTAGGGTATTGCTCTGGAATAGAGAACTACTCTCGTTATTTGTCTGGCCGAGAAGAAGGGGCACCACCGCCAACGCTATTTGATTATTTGCCCCCGAATGCACTGTTAGTCATCGATGAATCCCATGTGACCGTTTCGCAGATTGGTGCCATGTACAAGGGTGACCGATCGCGTAAAGAAAACCTTGTGGAATATGGCTTTCGCTTGCCTTCTGCGCTAGATAATCGACCAATGCGATTTGAAGAGTGGGAGCAAATTAAACCGCAAACTATTTTTGTATCAGCGACACCTGGAAAGTACGAAGAAGAGCATCAAGACTGGGTTGTAGAGCAAATTGTTAGACCGACAGGATTGATTGATCCTATTCTAGAAGTTCGATCTGTCGCAACGCAAGTCGATGATTTACTGTCTGAAATTAACCTTAGATTGCCAGTAGGTGAACGCGTTTTGGTCACTACTTTAACCAAGCGTATGGCAGAAGACTTAAGTGACTACCTGAACGAGCATGGAATCCGAGTTCGCTATTTACATTCAGATATCGACACGGTTGAACGGGTTGAAATCATCCGAGACCTTCGTTTGGGCGAGTTTGATGTGTTGGTGGGGATCAACTTGCTGCGGGAAGGTTTGGATATTCCAGAAGTGAGTCTTGTTGCTATTTTAGATGCGGATAAAGAAGGTTTCTTGCGCTCTGAAAAGTCTTTGATTCAGACAATCGGTCGTGCTGCTCGTAACGTAAATGGTAAAGCCATTCTTTATGCTGATCGCATAACAGGTTCCATGGAACGTGCGATAAGTGAAACAGATCGTCGTCGAGAAAAACAAATCGCCCATAACAAAGAACATGGTATTACACCTAAAGGTATCACTAAATCGGTTGAAGACATCATGGAAGGGGCTTACAACCCTGGAGCGGGTAAGCGTGGTAATAAAACTAAGAAAGTGGCTGAAACCGCGAAAGATTACCAAGTGGAAAGCATGGAAGACGTGGCTCAAGTTCGTAAAGCTATGGTTCAACTGCAGAAAGAAATGATGTTGGCATCGGAAGAGCTTAAGTTTGAGTTGGCAGCAGGTTATCGAGACCAAATACGTCAGCTTCAGAAAAAGCTAAAAGATGTAGGCGAATCATAAACGAGTTTAGGAAGTAGGCATGGCAATTACTTTAAGAAATTACAACATAGTCCGAGTCATCGACAACGGTGTTATTGTGAATTGCACTGTTATCGAAATGTGCTACGACCATGCGCTTGTGAAATTCAAAGGAAAAAAATACAAGGTGCCTTATGACCTGATTGACGAAGTAATAGGGCATGAATTACTCATCCCAACCAATGAGTAATCTATTTGAAACAAAGGTGTCAAAAAGTACTATCGAGGGCTTGTCAAAACTAACCCTCTGCGTATAATAGCCAACACTTTTTTAGGACTATAGCTCAGTTGGTTAGAGCGCATCCTTGACATGGATGAGGTCAGCAGTTCGAATCTGCTTAGTCCTACCACTCTTTTTATAAGATGCAAAAAAGCCGAACCCAGTGTTCGGCTTTTTTGTGTCTGATTCTCCTTTTCTTTTTTAAGTCAGACATGCATTCGGGAATGAAAATCAAAAGATTTTGCCTGCTTTTTTTGTTTAAATTTACTGGTTAACTTCGTTAAACAAGTCAGGAAATATGCCCTTAAGTATGCTAAAATGCATTTTATTTCGCTGAAGTTGAAGAAAATTGAACGAACATATTTTTCATATTGAATTCGATTCAGGTAGAACTCTACAGGAACAGATTCGAGAATATCTGGTGAATCTCATCCTTAGTGGAAAGCTTTCTTCTAATGATCCATTGCCATCATCTCGTAATCTGTCTCAGATGCTGGGCGTTTCAAGAAATACTATTATTTTAATCTATGAAAGTCTGGTCGACAGTGGCTATATTGAGTCACGATCTCGAAGGGGCTATTTCGTCTCAGATAACTTCTTAAAACCAGAGGTATTGGAATCTCAAAATTTAGAGGATTCTGTTTTCCTACCAGACTGGTCCAGTCGCTTTATTCGTCAATCAAGCAATAAAAGAAACATCGTTAAACCAAGCAATTGGCAGGACTTTGAGTATCCATTCATCTACGGACAGATTCAAAAAGACGTGTTTCCAATCGACCTTTGGAGAGATTCAGTCAGAAAAAGTATGAGTGGACATTGGAATAAATATTGGATCAACGACATGGTTGATTCTGATGATCCTATGTTGATTGACCAAATACGTACTCGAATCCTTCCTAGACGAGGTATATACGCGGAGCCTCAGGAAATTTTATTTACGCTGGGCACACAGAACTCTTTATATTTATTAGCGAATTTGCTCTGTAATAATAGATCGAATGTGACGATTGAAGACCCAGGTTTCAGAGATGCAGTAAATATTTTCTCATTGTTTGATAGCAATATACATTATCAGCCGGTGGACTCATCTGGCATTCTGGTTGACGATAATTTAAAGAAAAGTGATTACTTATACATTACGCCAAGTAGTCAGGTGCCAACGGGAGCTGAGCTGATTGAAGAGCGCAGACATGCTCTACTGAAGATGGCAGATGAAAATGACTTTATTATCATTGAAGATGATTACGATTCAGAAATCAGCACAAGAGAAAACCCTTTACCTTCCTTGAAAGCGCTAGATAAAAGCAACCGTGTAATCTATATCGGTAGTATGTCGAAGTCTATTTCTCCAGGTCTTAGAATGGGTTACATGGTGGCAGATGAGCAACTTATCAAAGAAGTGCGCTCATTAAGAAAACTAATGTATCGTCATCCGCCAATGAATAATCAGCGCTATTTAGCTTTGTTTTTATCTTTGGGGCATTACGATGCTTATTTGAAAAAATTACGTGTCATTTATTCTAAAAAAGAAAGCGTGATGATTGAGTCAATTGATAAGTACCTGCCAGAGTCTTTTGCAGGTGATCATTCAAGAAAAGGTGTGACGTCTTTCTGGTTGACTGCAAATGAGAATGTTTGTACAGAAGAGTTGTCTCAAGAAGCCGCCAAAAATAGCATATTGATCGAACCAGGAGCGGTGCATTTTTCCACTCCAAATCCGCCTTCGCATTTATTTCGTCTAGGTTTTTCTGCTATTGATATGAACAAGATTGAGCCGGGCATTAAGGCGCTAAGCAAGGTTATTGATCAGTTTGGTAAGTGATTGGAAGGTGTAAGTTTTTCTGAAATACTCAAATAGAGACGCAAATAACAAAAAGCCAACGCTATCTTCAAGCAGATAGCGTTGGCTTTTTTAATGGGATTAATAGCCTAGTAGTCTAGGTAAAGTAAGTGATATCGCTGGAATGTAAGCCACTAATATAACGGCAATAGTGGACATAAGGGCGAATGGTAAGGCTTTTGCTGTTACCTCTTCTAATGGCGTTTTGGATATACCAGATGCGACAAATAGATTCTCACCCAATGGTGGCGTAGAGAAGCCAATTGATAAGCTACAGACCATAACAATACCGAAGTGTACTGGGTCAATACCAAGGGTGTAAGTGACTGGTAATAACACAGGTGTCAATATCATGATGGCCGCTAGAGTTTCCATAAACATACCAACAAACAGCAAGAATCCAATGAGTAGCAACCAAATAAGATAGAGATTATCTGTCACGCTCAGCATTGAATCTGCAATGATAGCGGGAATTTGATTCTCTACTAAGATTCGACCAAAGGCTGTTGCTGTAAACAGAATTAGCAGGACGCGGCCAGAAATCCATGTTGTGGTTTCTAAGCAGTGTGCTAGGTCTTTCCATTTAAGTTCTTTGTGTACGAAAATTCCGATGAAAAGCGTATAGAAAATCGCAACAATCGCAGACTCTGTTGGTGTGAACAATCCTGAATAAATACCACCAAGAATGACGAGAGGAGCGAGTATTGACCATACTCCTGAGCGAATAGCTTTGCGTATTTGATCAACAGACCAACCTTCTCCTGTTCCTTTATAACCATAACGACGACATTGGATGTAGTTTAAAGTCATTAAACTCACAGCCATAACAACGCCGGGTAAAAAGCCAGCAATGAAGAGTTTCGGAATAGAGATACTTTGGAATTCACCATGCTTTGCAATCGCGTCTAATGGAACTGTCATGCCTAGCGCTGAAATGCCAAAAATAACCATAGGAATAGAAGGGGGAATAACAATACCTAAGCCGCCGGAAGAGGCTGTAACAGCAGAGGCGTAGCCTTTGTCGTAACCTCTTTTCACCATAGCTGGAATCATCAACATGCCAACAGCGGCGGTTGTCGCTGGACCTGAGCCAGAAATAGCACCAAAAAACATACAAGCCAAAATCGCAGCGGCTGACATACCACCAGTGACGGGACCTGCAAAGCTTTCTGCAAGATTTACTAAGCGTTTTGATATGCCTGATGCTTCCATAAGAGCGCCCGCTAAAATAAAGGCAGGCAGGGCCATCAAAGGGAATGAGCCAACAGAGTTAAAGGCAATTTGTACTAGCTTAATTGGGTTCTCGTCTAAGTATAAAAAGGAGACGAGTGCGGCAACACCAAGTGAAGCCATAACAGGGGCGCCTAACACGAGTAATAATAGAAAGGAGCCAAATAGGGTTAAAACAATGGAGGATTCACTCATAGTCCCTTCTCCTTGTTTGCTTCTTGTCCAGTTTCTTCAGTTTCCTGCATAAGTTCGTTCACTTCTTTGGCTTCAGGGTCAACAGTGTCTATGCCTTTCACAAACTTCAAATAATTTACTTGAAGGATGCGTATTGTCATTAAGGTAAAGGCAATAGGGAGAATGAGATAGATGTACTTCATTGGAATGCCAAGAGTTTGTGACTTCCAAAATAAATTCATACGGTTAAACACGAAGTCATAACTGATGATGATGAAGTAGCAGTTAAACCCAATCCAAGCCAAGTCCGACAGTAGCTCACAAGTCACCTTTAGTTTGTGAGGGAGCCATTTGTATTGGAATGTAACGCGGTTGTGTGCTGCTAATTTGGCGGCATAGCTAGAGCCAAGAAAAACGAACCAAACGAACATGTAAACAGACAATTCTTCACTCCAAGTAATGGAGTAGCCAAATACCTCGCGGGAGATGATTTGAGCAAAAAGAAGCGTTACAAATGCGGACAACAAGGCTCTACAAAGGTAGCTTTCCAGGTTATTAACGATCTTTGATAGTAATTTCATGGGGCTTATCTTGTTTCCTTTAATAGAGAACAATATTTTTAATATAAATGTGAGAAAAGACAAAAAATGTCTTATTTTATATAAGCATTTAATATGCCATTTTATTTGTTTTCTTATGATTTTTGTTTTTATTTTTGATCTGTTTGTTTTTAAAAGGTTTTAGTTTTTTTTAATTAAATTTTTCTGGTTTTACTTGAGATTTTTGTCGGTCTGTTTTGGTGCTTTTTGTGTTTTTGTGCACTCTTGTTGTGCGATGTGTGTTTTTAAGTATTTGTTTTTACTGTATTTTTGTTTCTTACTTATTGTCTTGTTTTGGTGCGTTGTTTTTGTGTTGAAATAGAAATACCCCGAAATATATTTATTATATTTCAGGGCGTTTCTATTTTTTGGTTTGTTTTTTTTGTTGTGTTTTATTTAGTTTTCTTTTTGGAATTTAATCATAAATTCAGAAAGTTTTTCTGTGTCTTTTATGGTTATTCCATTATATAGGCTGGCTCTTAAATAATCCCCAACGCCAAATGGTGTTAATGTTCTTAAGCCGACAATTCCTAAATCCCAACTTTCTATTAGAAATTTTTCAGTTAATTTCTGATCGCCGCCTTTTATGTTAAATGGGACGTTCATTCGGCTTCTTAATGATTTGTTTTTGACTGGAGTGTTGTAGAAATTGTTTGATTGATCTATGGCGTCATAGAGTAGCTGAGCTTTTTTGATTGAGCGTTGCTCGTTTTCATGAACACCGCCTTCTTTTTCTAGCCAATCCATTAGTATGCCAACGACTTCAATATTAAACGTTGCTGGTGTGTTCCATAGATTTCCAGCTTTGGCGTTGGTTGTGTAGTTGAATACGCCAGGGCAAAGATCGGAAGCTTTGTCATCACCCAATAGGTCTTTGCGAATAATTGTGATGGTTAGTCCTGGGTGACCAATGTTTTTAGATGCACACGCAAATAAAATACCTACACCTGCTTCTACCCAATCAATTGGTTTCGTTGAAAAATCTGAACTTGCATCAACGATTAAAGGTATGTGCTTTCGTGACTCAGGGAGTGTTGGTAAGCGGTGTAGTTCAATGCCATTAACCGTTTCGTTTGAACATAAATAGACGTATTTACTATCAGGATGAATATTGTCTTCGGTAAACTCTGGGAAGTGAGTGTAGAGACCACTTTCAGGGTCTTTTCCATCAATAACTTGGACAGAACAAAATTTATCGCCCTCGTTTTTGGCTCTTTCTGACCAAGTGCCGTTCACGACGTAGCTTGCTTTGTCTGTTAAGTTGCGGCACAGGTTTAATGGAAGTGCCGCGAATTGACCGTGTCCGCCACCGTGAGTGAATAGGATTTCATATTCATCAGGAATTTCCATAACACGTCGAGTGGTGTTGATGGCTTGATCAAGAATAGCTTGAAATTCAGGCGTACGATGTGACAGAGCTAAAGAGGTTAAGCCAGGCTTTTGGAAAATTTCTGCAATTTTTTTCTCTACTGCTTTAGGTAAAGATGTTGGACCAGGGCTAAAGTTGATCACTTCTTCAGAAGGTGCAGTTGAGCTTAGTGAACCAATAAGAGCTGGATGAGAAGTGTCTTTCATTCGTATTTATCCTTTCAAACAAAAATATTAAATGGCAGAAATAGTCCGTAACAATAACTCTAAATCGAAAGTTCTCCGGCAGATGCGCTGATCCCCAATAAAGCAACCATGACTAAAATAGGAATAGCGAAATGTTTTAGTGATTTAGGTGGGTGCTTATTGAATAACCATTGACCGACACGTACCGCAATGAGTGTGGGGATAAGCAGTATGCCGGTAAGCAGAAGCTCTTCTTTTCCAACTAATCCACTGAAAAACAGAGCCGCCAATGCGAGAGATTCACTGACAACGAAAAACATGATCATGGTAGCTCGTTGTGTGGCTGCACTTAGAGTGCTAGAAAGCATGTAACACACGATAATTGGCCCGCCAACCGAGGCAGCGGCTGTGCTTGCGCCAGCACCAATACCAAAGCCAAGTCTTACTGGTGTTTTGTCTGTGTTGCTAACTCGGAAGTCCATAATCAGCAAAGCGGAAAAGAGTAGAATCGCGATGCAAATCGCAAGCTTTAACGTAATGCTAGGTACGAAAAGCAGTAGACCTAATCCAAATGGAATGCCAATGATTGAACCAAGAGTAAGGAGCTTAAAAGTGGGCTTGTCGCCTTGTTTAATAGCTTGGCGAATAAGAGGAGCACAGCAGAGAATATCTAGCCCAAGAACAACTGGTATGCTTTGCTGAGGCGTCAGAAATATGTTCATGCCCACTACCGCGACAGCAGCAAACCCAAAGCCTGTAAAGCCTCGTATGATGCCTGCGATAATGACGATACAGGCTAAGATGGAAATAGTTTCTAACGACACCTAAACCTCTTACTTAAACAAAGATATGTGATATTGGATTTAGTATGCCTTTTGTCTGGACTGATGCTTTAGAGCCAAAAGGTGATATTTATGGTACCAATGTTGTTATCGAAGTTAGGGGCGGTTTGGGGCTATTCTTAGGGCTAAAAAGAGAAGAGAGTAAGGCTAAAAAGAGAAGGGAGAAAAGAAGAGCAACCAGTATTAAGCTCAAAATTAGAGCCTAATACAATTGCGTCCGGCTCTTTTTGCTTCATACATTAAGTCATCTGCGCGTTTGAGCAAGGCTTGGTACTCTTCTTTATCTTGTCTTTGAGCTATGCCTGCGCTGAAGGTGGTCAGTCCGTTTTCAAGTTTGACCGAAGCAAAGTTGTTTGCCAGTTGTTGGAGGTATTCTTGGCTTTTCATTAGGTCTGTTGGCAGTAGCAGAACAAATTCTTCCCCACCTAATCTAATCGCGTGCCCTGCGTATAAATTAGCAATTCTTCGTAAAGCGTTGGCGAATTCACACAGCACCACATCACCGTAGTTATGTCCCCATTGGTCGTTTATCGATTTAAAGTGGTCTAAATCGATAAGGGCAAGGCTAAAGGTTTTCCCTTGAGCGTCCCATTGATCTAAATAAGTTTCTAAAACGCGGCGATTGTTGAGTCCTGTTAATGGGTCTTGTTCGGATAATGTTTGCAGCTGAATAGATAGGGCGTTTGCTTTGTCTCGTTCGAGTTTGTAGCGCTTGGAATGGTTTTCCATCATGAGCATTAAGAAAAAGCCTGTGACAATGAAGCTGATGGTTAAGTCTAATTGGAGCAATTCTGTTGTTGGGTGTTTGAAAATCAAATCAGGGTAGTTATTTTCAATGAGAATTAGAGGGACCGGCATAAAAATAGCCAAGGCTTGTCCTAGTCTTCGGTAAAACCCCAAATCACGAAAAGCGACGGAAATATAGATAAGTACGCCTAAATTCATGAAATACGTCGGCCCGTCATAACCGCCGTTACCTATCCAATTGAATGGCAAAGAGACTAAGGTCACCAAAAACATGAAAACAATGGCCATGCTTTTAAAATAATCGTGCCAGCGGGATAAGTACCAAAGACCGAGAATAATAGGGCATAAGCCAAGTTGTAATAGAATGTTTGGCATGCTGGCCAAATTAAAAAGGTAGTTGGCAGCAGCGCAGTAAAAATAAACAATTGAGCCAATCAATAGAACAGCATGATGGGTGTATTCGAAGGGCTTATCTCGACTTCCTAACAACCAAGTCAAGGTTCGTCTAATTACGCCATCGTTCACTGAAAGCTCCTTTTATGTGAAGTTTGGGTGAGAGTCTTTAATGATTGCTTTATAAGCTGTTTTTATTGCAGTAGAGCAATTGGTTTGGGTTGCTTAGATGATATGAAATTTTACCTTCGTTGACCTCTAAGTCAACGTTCGCTCGATAAAAAGCCAAGAATATACTTGGCTCGCTTGCGTTTTTATTTTGCTAAGGTGTTAAGGAAGGTGCGAATATATTGGACTGCGAAACTTGCCTCGAATAATAAAGGTTTATCCACACGCTGAAGCCAGTGGACTTGTTCATACCTTCCTCAAGCGTTCTTTGAGGTTTACTTCTTTGTATTCGTCTCTGAACCAGCCGCTTTTAACCAGCATGGGAATCACTTCTTCGAAAAACAATCGCATGGAGTTTTTATCTCCACCAGGAATGGCAATAAATCCGTCTAATGCATTGGCGTTTGCTCTTTCTACAATAGAGTGAAACGCATCCTCTGGCGTGCCAATTACTAGCCAATGAGAAGAACCAATCACTTCAGGTCGCTCAAGCAATTCTGCCAGTGTGGGAGATTCTCTATGAATGTAGGTTAACAAAAGTTGGCTGTGTGTTTTGCTACGAACATTCTCATGTATTTTTGTTATGTTGGTTTTTATTGGTTCATGAAGAGGCCAGTTTGAAAGGTCGAGTCCTATGGCGTCTTTTATGTATTCTATTCTCTTTTGTTTGCTAGGTTGACGATGAGTCGATTTATACAGTTGCAGAGCTTCTTCTTGAGTTGATGCTAAAAACAAACTTAAACCTGGAAAGACTTTTATGCTGTTTTCGTCTCGGTGTTGTGCCTTGGCTTTGGCTCTAAGGTCTTGTCTAAGCTCGATTCCAGACTCTATATCTGGTGTTGCCGCGAAAACGGCATCCGCGATGTTGGCTGCAAAATGTCGTCCAGATTCAGAAGCGCCTGCTTGAAACAACGCAATGTCTTTAAATGGTGACTCAGGTAAATTTAAAGGGCCTTTAACGCTAAGGTGTTTGCCTTCGTGATGAACCGATTGCACAAGCGTTTTATCGGCAAAAATGCCTGTGGTTTTGTCTTGTTTTAATGCAGCATTAGGAAAGCTCTTCCAAAGCTTCATGACCACTTCTAAAAACTCGGAAGATTTTTCATAACGTTCGTCAGAGCTGAGTCTTTCTGTTTGGCCGTAGTTCTCGTGTCCATCAATGGCGGTGACAATATTCCAACCCGCTCGGCCTTGGCTTATCCATTGTAATGTCTGCAATTGTTTTGCCACGTAATAGGGAGGCAGTAACGTGGTAGACGCAGTGGAAATTATACCAATGGATTTTGTGTGCTCCGCAATAGCGGCAAGCAGTAACATAGGATCAAGATTACAAAAGCCGGGTTCAGTATCAAAGAGCTCTTCGTTCAGAAACTGAGTGTCGGGGCGGAAGACAAAATCCAGTTTATAGGCTTCTGCCAGCTTGGCCATTTCAATATAGGGCGCTGTGTTGAAGGCGGATTCCACGTCGCTGTCTGGTCGTTGCCAGCCTTTACCGCTTAACCAGCCCATTGCTAGAGCCAATCCAATGTGCAATTTTTTGGGTTCCATTTTGTCCGTATCGTAAATTGTATTCGTTAATGAGAAAGGTTATTGTTTGCGTTAAATTGTATTCGATAATGTTTCAGCTTCGGTGTTGAAAACAAGCCAACCTATATTGAAAACACGACAACCTATTTAGAACGGAGGGAATTGTGGCTCATACTTCTTCCTATGACATGATCAGACACTCAGATACGCACAGCATGACAGAGGGCTGGCGCGGTAAATCTTGGCACTATAGATTAAAAAGTGGTGTGCAGATTCGCGGTGCTCAGACCCGATATGTGTGCGATGTTGATAGCAGTGCAGAAGTGCCACCTCAGATTACTTTTATCTATCTTTTACAAGGAAATATGACACTCATACTGCGTAGGAAAAAATACGTATTTTCTGCCGGTGAACATGGCTGTTGCATCATGATGAGTTCGAAAGAGAGCGAAGTGTTGAGGCGTTTGGCTAATTCTGGAGAGTGTAATAAGCATGTTGTGCTGACTGGAATGGAACAGTGGTTAGACGAAGATGTTATGGAAAACGTCGAAGAATATGACTTGTATAACGAACGTTTGAGAAGTTGGCCAATGACCGCTTCGATGCGAGAAGGCTGTGAACAATGGATGACGTTAGACACTAGCCTAGGCACATTGCAACGTGACATTTTAGGTCTGACTTTACTCAACGCAACATGGAATTATTACCTCTGGTGGCGGAAGCGAACCACGCTCTGTATTGGAGGTCCTGATTATCAGCGTCTTGAGTTAGCGCAATCTTTGGATGTGTTGATGCGCAAGGGCATTTTTGATGCTCAAAGGTATGCGGACGCTTTGAATATGAGTGTTCGGACGCTGCAAAGACGAGCCAAAGAGCAATTGGGTTGCACTCTTAAAGAATGGATTACCGAACAGCGTTTGTTATTAGCAAAGAACGCCATGTTAGAAAAAGGGGTCTCTATTTCGGAGGCAAGTTGGATTGCAGGCTATCAACATAATTCGAGTTTTATTCTGGCTTTTCGTAAGGCTTTTAACGTGACACCCAAGGTGTATCTGTCACTTCAAAAGAGACATTATTAACTCCAAAAATGGTTCAAGATTAGATGAATGTTAGCGTTTTTATTAGCTTAGTAAGTCTGTGTTTCCTGTTTTCAAATGCCGCTCAAGCACTGACTGTATCGACTTTTCGTGGAGAGGTGCCTTTCCCTCAAACGCCACAAACAGTGGTCGCTTTTCCTGCCGGTGTTATTGATACATTGGACGCTTTAGGTGTCTCTGTACAAGGTGTGCCAGAAAACCTCTTTCTGGATTATGTTGATACGCAAAAGGCGCAAACTGTCGGCACACTTTTTACCGCAGACATTGAGAAAATTCATAAAATGTCGCCAGATTTGGTGATCATTGGCGAGCGTTCCGCGCTGCAATATGATGTTTTAACAGACGTGGCTCCCGTGATCGATTTATCCATTCCAAGAGGAAACACTTTCCAAGAAAGTCTTAAAAGAATGCACAGCCTTGCCAAATTGTTTGATAAAGAAGACAAGGCAAAAGAGATAGAAAACAGGCTTTATGAATTACGCGATCAGGCAAAAAAATGGATTAATCCAGACGATTCTGTGATGGTGGTGATGCTGATGGGGCGAGCTTTAAACGTACTCAGTAGCCAAACTCGCATTGATTGGTTTCAAGAAGAGTTAGGAATGAACTTGGAAGCCAGCGATGTGAAAAGTTTGAATGAAGTGGCTCCTATTTCCTATGAATACATTTTGTCTAAAAATCCCGATTGGCTGATTGTTATGGACCGAGACGCATCCGTAGGAAGAAGCGCGAAGGATTTATCGAAAGAATACATGGACACACCGCTTATTCACGCAACGAAAGCGTGGCAGAAAAATCAGATTATTTATTTGAATGGGGTGGGAACACTCAATTCTGTGGGTGGCGTACAAGGCATTGAACACACTCTCGAAGAGCTGATTAAGACATTTTCCGCACGCATGAATGGACAGCCATAATAGATGATACGACACACTGGGCTGACTCAGTCTCTGCTCTTGTTATTGTTTGTTTTATGCTTGATGACACTGATGCTCGCCAGCCTGTTTATTGGCACTTATGACTTAACCTTGGCAAGTGTGTTTGAAAACGAACAAGCCAGTATCGTGATGTTATTAAGCCGTGTTCCGAGAACATTGGCGGTTGTCATCGCAGGCGGTGTGCTTGGGCTTATTGGTGGCTTATCGCAAGTGGTGTTGAACAACCGCTTTGCCGAACCAACAACAATAGGCACAGCGCAAGGCGTTGCCATTGGTTTATTAGGCACGCATATTTTATGGCCCGAATCGCCTTTGTATGTGCACACACTGGTTGCTTCAGGCTTTGGCCTACTAAGTCTTTTTGGCTTTTTCTCTATTATTCGCCAACTCAAACTCAATGACCCAATGTTGTTGCCTTTAATCGGCTTAATCTATTCCGCCATTCTAGGCGCAATCGCCACCTTTATTGCTTTTGAATTTGATCTCATGCAGTTTTTGATGGTTTGGCTTAACGGCGATTTCTCCACCGTGATCAGCGGTCGTTATGAGTTGATATGGGGCGCTGCGGCGATTGCTGTGCTGGTTTATTGGTTAGCGAATCAACTCAACCTGCTTAACTTGGGAGAACAAACCGGTCGCGCTTTGGGAGTACCGTTTAGAACGTTGGTTTTTATTGCCATGATAATGATTGCTTTGTCTACTTCTATGGTGGTGGCGACCGTTGGCATGATCAGCTTTTTAGGTTTGGTTGTGCCAAACATTGTGCGCTATTACTTGGGCGACAATTTGAAACAGAGTTTGCCTTGGTCGGCCTTGATTGGCGCTTTTTTGTTATTAGGCTGTGACATGTTGGGTCGCTATTTGTCGAACCCTTTTGAACTTCCTGCAAGCTTGGTCTTTGGTGTGTTAGGTGGATGCTTTTTCATTTGGGTACTTTATAAAGGTGAGCCAAATGTCTAAAAGTGCTTTGACCATGATTATCGCAATTTGGATTGTGGCGTCTTTATTGTTTCTCTTACTCGGCAGTGGCGGCGATTTGGATTTTGTGTGGCGGTTTCGCGTTAAGAAATGGTTGGCACTGAACTTTGTGGGAGTTTCCGTTGCCTTGGCGACCTTTTTATTTCAAACCGTTTCTCAAAGTAGGGTGCTGACGCCTGCCATAATGGGATTGGACTCGGTGTTCTTATTGTTCAATGTTCTATTCATTGGAATCATTGGCGGCGCTGAGTACGCCAAGATCTCTGGCTCCATTAAATTTTTCCTACAAGTCGTTTTGATGATGCTCTTTGCTGTGGCGGTATTTGGTCTGCTGGTGAGGCGCTTTTCAATGGATATCAGCCGACTCTTGCTCATAGGCATTGCGCTTGGCTTATTGATTCAATCCTTGGTTGAGTTCTTTGCAAGGCTGATTACACCAGAAGATTTTTCTCTGTTTCAGGGCATTGCGTTTGCCCAATTTAACCGTGTTCAAACAGAGCTTCTAGGTGTCGTCGCAGGTGTTCTGTTGTTTGTTATTCTTATGTTGTGGCGCATTTATCCGGCAATCGACATCTATCGTTTAGGACGGAACAGTGCCATCAATCTTGGTATTCCTTATATAAAAATGACCACGAACCTACTGATGCTGGTGGCCATATTAGTCAGCGCCTCTACGGCTTTAGTCGGTCCTATTTTCTTCTTTGGCTTATTAATCACTGCGATTGTTTTTGCTCTTTTTCCCTCAGCTCGATCGGGTTCATTCATGATCATGGCGGCTTTTATTGGCGCGATTTCTCTGGTGGGTGGACAGGCAATTTTTGAGCATGTGTTAGGGCTAGCATCCACATTAAGCGTTGTCATCGAGTTTATTGGTGGCTTGGTGTTTTTTATGCTTTTACTGAAGAGTCGCAAATCTAATTGAGTGTATGAATGATTGAACTATTAAACGTACAACACAACATCTCAGGCAATAGCGTGCTTGAAAACACAAGCTTGACGCTCACTGGGAATCAGGTCATTGCTCTGATCGGGCCGAATGGTGCAGGCAAATCGACACTCTTGTCCTTGATGTCTCGTTTGTCGCCCTTGCAAACGGGCAAGATACTGTTTGATGGAATGGACATATCGACCACGAAAAGTGACGAAGTGGCTCGTAAAATAGCAATACTTCAACAAAGTACGCACTTTATGAGCCGTTTAACGGTTGAGGATTTATTAATCTTCTCTCGTTACCCTTACCATAAAGGCAGACCGAAAGCCGAAGACAAAACCAAGGTAGAAGACATCATTCAATACTTTGGCTTAGAGTCTTTAAAGCATAAATTTATTGATCAATTATCAGGTGGGCAAAGACAAATTGCCCTTGTTGCCATGACATTTTGCCAAGACACCGATTATATCTTGCTGGATGAACCCTTAAATAATCTCGATATGTATCATGCTCGACACTTGATGAGAACACTCAAGCAAGCGATTGCAGACTGGGGAAAAACCATTGTGGTCGTCATGCATGACATTAACTATGCCAGCCAATATGCGGATTATATCGTCGCCTTACAACAGGGCAATGTACTCTTTCACGGCCAAACACTTGAGGTATTAACCGAATCTAATATAGGACAACTGTATAACCTTGATGTGTCCATGTTAACGCTTGGAGACAAGCGATTTTGTGTTCACTTTTAACGAGCCGCGTTATTGATAATGAAGACGGTAGTCAAGAATTGGTAATCTCACTGTTCCAACAACCATTGAATAAAGGTGGTGACGCGTTGGTCTTTGGCGAGGTTTTTGTGGTAGACGATTCCCCATTCGCCAGCGCCTTTATCTTGATGGGAAACGGGAATCACTAGGCGGCCAGAGGCGATGTCTTTGTCTGCAAAAGGGCCATTTACGAGGGCAATACCTTCGCCCACTATGGCCATTTCTAGAGCCGCGGCGAGTGTGTCTACTTCTAGTATTTTTAAGTCTGTATTGTGTGTGTTTGGGTTGTCATCAATAGAATCAAACCAATCTTCCCAGTTCCAATATTTGTTTTCGGTGTAAACAGAAATTAATGGGTATTGGCTCAGTTCATAAGGTTTAGGTGAACTCGGCAATTCAGCCAAAAATTCTGGACTGCAAACAGGGAAGACACTTGATTCAAAAATAGGCTGCCAACTTAAATGATCAGGTAGATCATCGGTTCTATAGATAATGGCAATGTCGGCATGCTTCTCATCAAAACCCCAATTGGCATTGTAGGTGCTTACTTCCAATTCAATATCAGGATAATGCTTTTTAAACTTAGGTAGACGCGGAGCCAACCAGCGGATGGATGTGGTGATGTAGGTTTGTACTCTTAAGCTAGGTTGACTAATAGAAGAGCGAATTTGCTCCGTAGCAGATATCAAAATCCCCAATGCTTGGCGTACAAACTGATAATATTCTTTACCCTCATTGGTAAGACGAATGTGTCTTCCTTCTCGTGAGAAAAGCTTTACGCCTAGGCTGTCTTCTAAGGTTTGTATCTGGTGACTGATGGCCGGATGAGTGAGGCTGAGTTCTTCTGCAGCACCACGAACACTGCCTAATCGTGCCGTTGCTTCGAAACCTTTTAATGATTTTAAAGGCGGTAACTGGCGTAAATCTATTTTGCTTGTATCGTTTTCTTGCTGTCCCTGATTACCAATACTTTTCATACCGCTGCCTATATCGAATCACTTGCCTAGGTTCTGATGTTGAGTGTAAAACAATTGGAAAATTTTTTTTACCAAAGAGAGAAAAAAAAATCAATTTTTAACGGATTCTTTGATGGCTACTCTTTACTAAGTTTATTCTGCGGTACTTTGTGACTCACGAGAGCAAAAAGTACCCATTCACTTTGGTTGAAGGGGCGTCATGATGAAGGTTGGTTTTATTGGGTTAGGTAATGTTGGTGGGCAATTAGCAGGCAGTTTGTTGCGTAATGGCTTAGACGTAATGGTGCGTGATCTAGACGACGCATTGATGTCTAAATTTAAACAGCTAGGCGCTGGAACAGCAGCATCTCCTAAGGAATTAGCCGAAGCATGTGACGTTGTAATCACTTGTCTTCCTTCTCCTGCTGTGTGTTCTCATGTTATGGAAGCAGACGATGGTGTTATTGCCGGCATCAAAGACGGCGGCGTTTGGCTAGAAATGAGTACAACAGACGAAGCAGAAATTCGTCGTATTGCTGAAAAAGTAAAAGCCAAAGGCGCTTTCCCAGTGGATTGCCCTGTATCTGGTGGTTGTCACCGTGCGGGAACAGGTAACATCTCTATCTTTGCAGGTTGTGACCGACCAACGTTCGACAAGGTATTGCCAATTTTAACCACAATGGGCCGTCGTATTATTCATACTGGCGAATTAGGCAGCGCGTCTAAACTGAAAGTTATTACTAACTACTTATGCAGTGTTCACCTTGTTGCCTTGTCTGAAGCACTGACTTCTGCAAAAGTAATGGGCTTGGATATGAACGTGGCTTATGAAGCGATCAAAGCCTCGTCTGGTAACTCTTTCGTACACGAAACAGAGTCTCAAGTGATCTTGAACGGTAGCCGCGACATCAGCTTCACACTGGATCTTGTGTCAAAAGATGTTGGTTTGTTCAACGACGTCGCTAAGCGTCATGGCTTGCCACTAGAGCTTGCGCCACTTGTGGTTGATATCTTCAAAGACGGCCAAGAGCGCTACGGCGACCGTGAGTTTTCTCCAAACATCATCCGTCGTCTAGAAGACGCGTGCAATGTGAAAGTATTAGGCAAAGGCTTCCCAGCACAAATGGTCGATGACGAGCCAGAAGAGCCAGGTTACGAAGTGAAAATCCCATTCCGTAGTGACTACTAATTCTTCCAGAATTTAATCCAGAAAAAACCAAGGCCATCTTAAATAATTAAGATGGCTTTTTTTTGTTCTGCTTTATTTTGTTTAGGTGACCCGTCCTAAATAAGGTTGTCACTTTTCAATACTTCAATTGGAGAGTGCAATGACTACAACACCTAAGCGTACACAGAGAGACTATTCCTTCGCCTTTAAATTGGCAGTTGTTGATCAA
>NZ_JBLIXK010000013.1:0-108339 GCF_047525555.1 Marinomonas algae
TGACGATCATAGAGGCGTTGAACCACCTGATCCCATCCCGAACTCAGAAGTGAAAAGCGCCATCGCCGATGGTAGTGTGGGAGATCCCATGTGAGAGTAGGTCGTCGTCAAGCTTATAATTAAGAGAAGCCTTGATAGCTAAGCTGTCGGGGCTTTTTTTCGTCTGTAAGAAATGGAAGGTCTGATAGGAACAGAGATAGGAACAGATCAGATTAGAAATAAGAGCGTCTTAGTGATCATTTACTTGCGCCTGTTTCGTGCTTCAACGCGTCTGCGTAAATGGCCACTAAGATGTTCTACTAACTCGCTTGCCCTGTGACTCGATGTATTAGTGCAAATAAAATTCTACAACGCTATATTTTAGTTAGTTAGTTAGTTAGTTAGTTAGTTCGATGCGTTAGTGCAAGTTTTCATTAATAATCACCTAGCATACCAGATAGAATTCGCTGCTTTTCTTCCTGTTCAAGTGATTATTCCCAATATATTACTATGTATTAAATACTTTCTAGGCTTGGGTAAATAAGCGCAATTATGGCGATCACCTTATGGATCTGAGACATTTAATTAGGGAGAGGAATGGATGGTACTTGTTTTATTTTATCCAGTACTACAGTCGAGGTGATACCTTTGACACTTGATAGTATGGATATGGACCCGTTTAAGAATACTGATAAAGAAGGTAAGTCTTCACTAATGACTTTTAGCCAGTAATCACTGTCCCCACTTATTGAGTAGCATTCAAGTATTTGTGGCATGTTAGCAATAGTACTTTTAAATTCTGAGTCACTGTTTTTTATGTTTTTATCTAAGGTGACATAGATAAAAGCGGTAACTTTGTAGCCTAGCTCATTGGCATTTAATTGAGTAAAGTAGGATTCGATTATGTTGTGCTGCTCTAACCTTTGGAGTCGTCGCGAACATTGAGATGGGGATAGGTTAACTTGCTCTGATAATGCGACATTGGATAGTCGAGCATTTTGCTGAAGGGCTTGAAGTAATCGCCAATCATAACTGTCGAGTTCAATATGATTCATTGATGGTGCCTTATTTAACTGTATTATTGTTGTTATGCTGTTTTCAGCTAATACATTTAGGATAAGGTCTTTTATAAACTTAACAAGTTTAAAATCATTATTTTTTCCTTTTTTATGTCTTTTTCGCTTGTAGCCTCCAATATTTTGGATAATTCCTTTCATTAAACATAAAAAAAGCCGCTGATGATTGCATCAGCGGCTGATATTTATTTAGGCAGGTTATCTTCAAGCCATGAGATTGCTTCAGGGTAAGGGGAGGGTAAATTTAACTCTGTCAGAGCGCTACGTAAAATAGCGAGTTCATTGGAACAGAAGTTCAAATGGCCGACTTTTCGACCAGGCCTTACTTCTTTTTTATACCAGTAAAGTTCTAAGCTTTTTATTTTTAACCACTCATAGTTGAGGTCTACACCGATTAAATTAACCATCATACTTTGGCTTTTAACTTCTGCCTGAGCCAGAGGCAAGCCAGTAACTGCTCTAACGTGGTTTTCAAACTGATTAACACTTGCTCCTGCTTGAGTCCAATGTCCGCTGTTATGAACTCTAGGCGCAAGCTCATTGATGAGTAATTCATCCCCAACACGGAAACACTCCATTGCCATTACACCTACATAATCTAATGTATCCATTAGCTTACTAAGCATTTCTTCTGCTTTAGTTTGAAGTGGTTTTAGCCGTTCCAGAGGAGAAATTGAGGCATACAAAATACCATTAATATGTAGGTTAAGCGTTAAAGGGTAAAAATGCTTTTCTCCATTTTTGCCTCTTACACCAACAATAGACACTTCTTCATCAAAATTGATTGCCTGCTCTGCGATAGCACAACCTTTCCAGTCTTCCGGTATTTCTGTTGATTCGGATTGTTTTAACCAATATTGCCCTTTGCCGTCATATCCGCCACGACGTTGCTTCATCAACACTCTATCGCCAAGGGTTTTATATGCGTATTTAGCTGTTGAATCACTTTCTACTGGAAACCATGGCGCTGTGGCAAGATCGAGGCGATCTAGCCATTGCTTTTGTGTTAAACGGTCTGCTAACTGAGGGAATGTAGTTAGGTTAATAAAATTGTTATGCGTTGCAAGTTGTTTAGTGGCAACAGTTTCAGGCCATTCTTCTCTTTCTGCTGTTACTATGTCGCTTTCTTGCAAAGGCAGTGTTTCTGTTGATTCAATATCTACAGGACGAACATCGACACCAAGAGGAGTGCCAGCTTGTTTTAGCATAGCGCCTAATTGACCTGCTCCTAATACCCATAAAACTGACATATATTAAGCCTCTCTTGGGTCCGGGTTCGCTAAAACTGTATTGGTTTGATCTGCTCTGAATTTCTCTATTCTTGCTGATAACTTAGGGTTTGATGTAGCAAGAATTTGACAGGCCAGCAAGCCAGCATTGAAGGCTCCAGCGCTTCCAATTGCTAATGTTCCTACAGCAACACCTTTAGGCATTTGGGCTATAGATAATAGGCTATCCATACCGTTTAGTGCTTTGCTTTGCACTGGCACGCCTAAGACTGGAAGGCTCGTGTGCGCGGCAACCATGCCAGGTAGGTGAGCTGCGCCACCCGCACCACCAATGATGACTTTGAAGCCATTTTTGATAGCATTTTCTGAAAACTCAGCAAGTTTAGCGGGAGTTCGGTGAGCAGAAACTACTTCTACATGATAACTAACGCCAAGAAGGTCCATGATTTCAGCGGCGCCTTCCATTGTGGCCCAATCACTTTTTGATCCCATTATAAGGGCAACTTCAGCTTGCAAAATATTTCTCCTGTCGATGGTATCCAACGTGGTGTTTGAGAGGGGAGGTACGTTGAACTTATTTGTCTTTAGATGAAAATTTCATCAAATAATAATGGCCGCTAATATAGCCGATTTTGAGTCAAACCGCGAGTATTGAGGAGGGTATAAAAAAGAAGAGCGACTTAAAGTCGCTCTTGAAGATATTTGTCGTAATCGGGAACTTGTCGTTCAAACTCACTTTCGAATAAAGGTGACGATACAAGAAAGTTAGCTGAAGCTACGCTACATGCAATTGGAATATTCCAAACCGCAGCAACTCGAAGCAAGGCCTTAATATCTGGATCATGAGGCATTGGCTCGAAAGGGTCCCAAAAGAAAATCAGCACATCAATTTTTCCTTCAGCTATCAAGCCTCCTAATTGCTGATCCCCACCAAGAGGGCCGCTAATAAGAGATTGAACCGGAACATTTAATTGCTTTTGCATTAAATTCCCAGTGGTGCCTGTTGCTAATAGATTATGTTTGATTAGCTTGTCTTTGTGTTTCTCAGCCCAATCAATGAGTGCTGGCTTCATATTGTCATGAGCCACCAGAGCGACGTTTTTACGCTCTGGTGTTGTGATGGTTTTTTGTTGCAGTTGCACTGTTTAACCCTTCACTTGATTATTCTTTTACATCACCAACTTTCACGACTTTCATCATATTAGTTGTACCGTAGCTAACCAGGTGATCGCCTTTTGTCACGATAACTAGGTCGCCGTCTTTAATCAAGTTTAGCGATTTAACATGGTCAACCAAACCTGCAACGATAGTATCTACGTTAAACTCTTGAGAAGAGAAAGACACAGGTGTTACACCACGATAAAGGTTTACTTTATTAAGTGTTTCTTGGTTTGGAGAAAGTGCATAAATAGGCAAGCCAGAACTAATACGAGACATTAGAAGTGGAGTTGTACCTGATTCAGTTAAGCTGATGATGGCTTTTACACCTTCTAAATGGTTAGCTGCATACATAGCTGACATTGCAATGGTTTCATCAACATCTGTAAAAGTAACATCTAGACGATGGCTAGAACGGCTGATTGCAGGTTGCTTCTCAGCACCTAAACAAACGCGATTCATTGTTTGAATTACTTCAACTGGGTATGCACCAGCTGCCGTTTCTGCAGACAACATAACGGCGTCTGTACCATCAAGAACGGCATTGGCTACGTCAAATACTTCTGCACGCGTAGGCATTGCACTTGTAATCATGGTTTCCATCATTTGCGTTGCAGTGATAACTGGACGGTTTAATTGACGGCAGCGTTTGATCATGTGTTTTTGAACGCCAATCAGTTCGGCATCACCAATTTCAACACCCAAATCACCACGAGCAACCATAACAGCGTCAGAAGCAAGAATGATGTCATCTAGAGTTTCATTATCTGCAACGGCTTCAGCTCGTTCTACTTTAGAAACGATGCCAGCTTTTAAGCCTGCAGCTTCTGCCAATGAACGTGCTTCGTGTAGATCTGCAGCGCTTCGAGGGAAGGAAACAGCTAAATAGTCTGCTTTTAATGCTGCAGCAGTGATGATGTCTTCTTTATCTTTTTCAGTCAGAGCGGCAGCAGATAAACCACCACCTTGGCGGTTAATGCCTTTGTTGTTAGACAATGGTCCACCAACAAGTACTTTAGTAATAACCTCAGTGCCTTTTACTTCAATAACTTCAAGTACCACTCGGCCATCATCAAGAAGCAAGACGTTACCTGGTTCAGAGTCTTCTGCAAGTTGAGGGTAGTCGATACCAACTCGGTTTTCATCGCCAGCATTTTTATCAAAGCCAACGTCTAGAATAAATTGTGCGCCATCCTTGAGTTCAACTTTAGTATTTTTGAAGCGAGCAATACGTATTTTTGGTCCTTGTAGGTCTCCAAGAATAGCGATGTGGCGGTTGTTCTTTTTCGCCATAGCTCGAACAACTTCAGCTCGGTTGATATGGTCTTCCGGTTGACCATGAGAGAAGTTAAGACGGAAAACGTTTGCACCAGCTAAGATCAATTTTTCGATCATTTCTGGTGAACTAGAAGCTGGACCTAAAGTTGCAACAATTTTTGTTCTGCGAGTCATTTTATTTACCAAAGGTTATAAACTTGAAGAGAAGTATATGAAACGACAAAGGCTGCTAAAGCAGCCTTTGTGTTATATCAACTATTTTGCATTCATCAATGCAATAGTGTTGTCGAGCATGCGGTTTGAGAAGCCCCACTCGTTGTCATACCAAGCCATAATCTTCACTAGCTTACCTTGAACACGCGTTTGTGTTGCATCAAAGTTAGATGTGAATGTGCTGTGGTTAAAGTCAGAAGAAACAAGAGGATCATGATTAACTTGCAATACTTGAGCAAGAACAGGATCCGCTTTGATTGCATCTTCAATGATGCCGTTTACTTCTTCTACAGACGTTTCGCGTGGCGCCAAGAAGGTTAAATCAACAAGAGATACGTTGATTGTTGGAACGCGTACAGCCATACCGTCGAATTTACCAACTAGCTCAGGAACAACAAGACCTACAGCGGCAGCAGCACCTGTTTTACTTGGAATCATGTTCATTGCAGCAGCACGAGCACGGTAAAGGTCTTCGTGATATACGTCAGATAGACGCTGATCGTTTGTGTAAGCGTGGATAGTTGTCATCAAACCGCTTTCAATACCTAACTTGTCGCTTAGTGGCTTAGCAACAGGTGCTAGACAGTTTGTAGTACAAGAAGCGTTAGAAATAACAGTCATATCAGATGTTAGTACGTTTTGGTTAACACCGTACACAACAGTAGCGTCAACTTCTTTACCTGGTGCTGAAATGATAACTTTTTTAGCACCAGCGCTGATGTGAGCACTTGCTTTTTCTTTCGTTGTAAAGAAACCAGTACATTCGTATACAACATCAACACCCAACTCAGCCCAAGGAAGGTCTGCAGGGTTACGCTCAGAAAATGTGCGGATTTTATCTTTGTTTACATACAAAGCTTCGTCGTCAAAAGTAACTTCTTCGCTGAAACGGCCATGAACTGTGTCGTATTTTGTCAGGTGAGCATTGGTTTTTGAATCGCCAAGATCGTTGATCGCAACAATCTCAATTTGATCACGTTTACCAGACTCATATAAAGCTCGAAGAGTGTTGCGTCCGATACGGCCATAACCGTTGATAGCTACCTTAATTGTCATACTTACCTCTAAAATAGTGCGGAAATTACTGAATATTCAAACTTGAGCGTTCAGTGTTTGGTCTTGTTCTTTGATGTAAAAATACTACAGAAGTAAATTTTTACGCAAGGATTAGTAACAAATCCTTCTCAGCTTGACTATATTTTAATCATACCATGGCTTGTTAACCATATTACCTTTAATTGTATTACAAAAGCATTGCAATTGCTGAGATATTTTAGCCGAAATAACGACTATTAGATCTATTTATGTAAAAAAATTACATATTTTTCGTTTAAATCTGGGTTTTTGATAAATTTATAGGTAACTATTGCTAAAAATGTAGTAATATTACGAAACTAGTCAGAACAGATGATCACAAAAATAAATGAATTCAAAAACGGAGAGAGGCATGAATCCGATTGTTGCGAAGGTAACTAACGACATCATTGAGCGAAGTAAAACACTGCGTAAACAATATCTTACGGACATGAAAAAGGCTGAAGAACAAGGCCCGCATCGTGGAAAATTGTCATGTGGTAATTTAGCTCATGGCTTCGCAGCGTGTCAGCCTCAGGAAAAGCAGAAATTAACATTAATGGAAGCGGCTAATATAGGCATTGTTTCTTCATATAATGACATGCTTTCCGCTCACCAGCCTTATGAAGCTTATCCAAGTCAGATTAAAGCAGCGGTTCAAGAAATGGGGTCGATTGCACAATTCGCTGGCGGTGTTCCAGCTATGTGTGATGGTGTGACTCAAGGGCAAGATGGCATGGAGCTGAGCCTTTTTAGTCGCGACAACATTGCTCAGGGTGCAGCTATTGCTCTATCCCACAATATGTTTGATGCTGCTGTGTATCTAGGTATTTGTGACAAAATTGTTCCAGGTTTATTAATTGCGGCTTTGCGTTTTGGTCATCTCCCTTCTTTATTTATTCCTGCTGGCCCAATGCCATCAGGTATTACCAATGCTGAGAAAGCGGCGGTTCGTCAAAGATACGCTCAAGGTCAGGCGACAAGAGATGAGCTACTAGAAGCTGAGTCCTCTTCTTATCACAGTGCAGGTACTTGTACTTTTTACGGTACAGCGAACTCAAATCAGTTACTTGTTGAAATGATGGGGCTACAACTGCCAGGTTCTTCTTTTGTGAACCCAGATAATCCTTTGCGTCCTGCTTTGACAAAATACGCTTCGCAGCTTTCAACTAAGATTACGGCATTAGGTCGAGATTACCGTCCTTTGTACGAAGTTATTGATGAGCGCAGTATCGTGAACTCCATTGTTGGCTTATTAGCAACAGGCGGCTCAACCAACCATACAATGCACATTGTTGCTTATGCGCGCGCGGCAGGCATTATCGTCACTTGGGATGATTTTTCAGCATTATCGAAAGTTGTGCCATTAATGACACGTATTTACCCTAATGGCTTGGCTGACATTAACCATTTCCACGCAGCTGGCGGTATGGCTTACCTTGTGAAACAACTATTGAAAGGTGGTTTGTTGCATGAAGATGTGAATACCATCGTAGGTAAAGGTTTGTCTCATTACACCAAGGAACCATTTTTGGATGGTGAAGAATTGGTGTGGCGCGAAGGGCCAGAAAGTAGCTTGGACGAAGAAGTTATTCGTCCGATTGAAAATCCATTTAGTGCCGAAGGTGGCTTGTCTTTATTAAAAGGTAATCTTGGTCGTTCAGTTATTAAGGTGTCAGCTGTTAAAGAAGAGAACCGAGTAATTGAAGCGCCAGCGGCTGTTTTTCATAGTCAAAATGAATTAGCAGAAGCGATTGGCAGTGGCCAGCTAAAACGCGATTGTGTGGCTGTTGTACGTTTCCAAGGCCCGAAAGCGTTGGGCATGCCAGAATTGCATAAGTTGACGCCTTTCTTAGGGAATTTACAAGACCAAGGTTACAAGGTTGCTTTAGTGACTGATGGTCGAATGTCAGGTGCTTCCGGTAAAGTACCAGCTGCTATTCATTTAACGCCAGAAGCATTGGCTGGCGGTTTGATCGCGAAGATCCAAGACGGTGATTTGGTTCGTTTGGATGCTAATGAAGGCACTTTATCCGTACTGATTTCTGATGAAGAACTGAACAATCGAGTGGCAGCAACACAAGACTTGTCTGACTCTCACCAAGGTATGGGGCGTGAGTTGTTCAGCGCGCAACGTATTCTAGTGAGTGGTGCTGAGCAAGGTGCTTGTAGCTTATTCAATGATTAATGTTTCCTCTGATTACTAACGTCTTGTTAGTAAACTGGTGTTTTGGGGCTTATTTAAGCCCCTTTTTTTTGCCTATAAAAAAAGCCCGAACCAATTATTTGGTTCGGGCTTTTGAATCTAAAGAGCAAATTAATTGTCTTAAGAGAATAGATTAATCCATTGTCTTAAGTGCTTCTTCGTAATCATCAAACGTTTCTGTCACTGACTCTTCTGGTGTGCCAGTAGCAATGCTGACAATGATTATTGCAAGGCTTGATAAGATAAAGCCTGGAAGGATTTCGTATAAATCGAAAATACCACCAGACAGTTGCTTCCATACGACAACAGTAACACCGCCAATGATAATACCGGCAAGTGCGCCATTTCTGTTCATGTTACGCCAGAATAGACTTAATAAAATTGCAGGGCCAAATGCCGCACCAAAACCAGCCCAAGCGTAAGAAACCAGACCAAGAACCGAGCTTTCAGGGTTTAATGCAAGGAACAGCGCAACCACAGAAATCATAACAACAGCGAGGCGGCCAACTTTTACGATTTGCTCCTGTGTTGCGTCTTTATTGAAAAGTTGTTTGTAGAAATCTTCTGCCAGTGCTGAAGAGGACACTAATAGTTGTGAATCAGCTGTACTCATAATGGCAGCTAAGATAGCGGCTAATAAGATGCCTGCAACAATAGGGTGGAAAATAGCATTCACTAAAATCATAAAGATTTTTTCAGAGTCTGCTAAGTTGCCAGCTAGGTTAGTGTCAACATAAGAGATGCCAACCAGACCAATTAACAAAGCGCCAATCATGGAAATCAACGTCCAAGAAACAGCAATATAGCGAGCGGTTTTCACGTCTTTGTTAGAGCGAGATGCTTTAAATCGAGCCAAAATATGTGGCTGCCCAAAGTAACCTAATCCCCATGCAACAAGAGAGATAATAGCAATAGCGCTTAAAGGTTCGCCGCTGACATTAGTCCAGATGTTTAGTAGCTCTGGGTTCTTTGTCATTAATGTATCTGAAAGTTGTGACCAGCTCCCATCAAGCGCAATGATAGGAACAATCACCAAAGCGGCGCTCATCATCAAGCCTTGAACTAAATCTGTCCAAGCAACAGCTAAGAAGCCGCCAAATAATGTGTAGGAAACCACGCAAACTGTGCCGATAACCACAGCGTATGTGTAATCTAAGCCAAATACAGTTTCAAATAACTTACCGCCTGCCACTAAGCCAGAGCTTGTGTAGAACAAGAAGAAAAGCAAAATGAATAAAGCAGAAATGGTCTGAATTAGTTTCGATTTATCATTGAAACGAGTGGATAGAAAGTCGGGTAATGTCAGAGCGTTATTGGCTTTAATACTGTATGTGCGTAAGCGTTTTGCACACAACAACCAGTTTAGCCATGTACCAACAAGTAAGCCGCCAGCGATCCAAATAGACTCCAAACCTGCTGCATAGGCGTAGCCAGGTAAACCAAGCAAAAGCCAACCGCTCATGTCTGATGCGCCTGCTGAAAGTGCTGTAGGCCAAGGGCCCAATGATCTTCCACCTAGAAAGTAGTCTTCTGAGCTGGAGGTGAGTTTATAAGCGTACAGTCCAATGCCTAGCATAACGACTAAATAAGCTAGGAATGTAAAACTGATCGCGTAGCTGCTTTCTATCATTGTTATTTTCCTTTATTGAAAATGTGTGGATGAAATGGTCTGTGAATGACGACGTGACACATCAGGTCACTTTATGGTGTAAGTCACTAGTGCGTACTTAACACGGTGGATAAAAGATGCCACTCGGACCTCACCCTAAAGAGTGGTATGGCGTTATCTTTATTCTGAGAGTCATTGATTTTTAATGTCCAAATCATCATAGCCTTGTAAAAACTGTGAATTGTTTTGGACTCATTTCAAGACGAGCCGTGATTCTAGGTGGCTGAGGTAGGATAATCTTTCAAAATCCTCTGACAAAGTTGTAAAAAAGTCGGGCAAATTGCTTTGAGTTGTATGTAATGCTCGAAAAGTTCTTTAAATCGAACAAGATAAGCAGCCAAAAATATTTGTCCATGACGCAAAAAAGGAAGAATGCAAAGCACTCTTCCTTTTCGTTTAACCATCATTTGAGTGGTTTATTTGTTGTCTATCTTTGGCAAGCGAGTGTCTTGAACGCTTTGTTTAAGCTTTTTCAAGTGCGCATTAAATTCAGGGCCACGTTTCAATAGAACACCAGTTGCGAGTGCGTCTATCAAGGTAAGATAGACAATACGAGAACTCATTGGTGTATAAATATCCGTGTCTTCTGTTTCCTCGATTGGTAACACGATAGAGCAGTGTTCTGTGAGAGGAGAGTTTGGATTGGTAATGCCGATAACAGATGCGCCGGTTTCTCTTGCAACGCGCGCTGTTTCAATCAATGGCAAGGTTCGGCCTGTATAAGAAATAATAACAACTGCATCACCTGGGTGAGTGCCTGCTGCCGCCATGCGTTGTACTAAAATGTCTGTGTAAGCAACAACTGGCATGTTTAAGCGGAAAAACTTGTGGTGAGCATCTTGAGCAACAGGTCCAGAAGCGCCTAAGCCGTAAAACTCAATGCGACGAGCTTGAGCTAGTACGTCGACAGCACGACTAATTAAAGACTCAGGAAGAATTTCTTGTGCTCGAGTTAGGTTGCTTTTTGCCGCTTCAAAAATTTTCGTAGTGACTGCGCCAGGAGCGTCATCTGGTTCTACGTTTAAATTCACATAAGGCGTACCCGTAGCCAAGCTTTGAGCAAGGGATACTTTGAAATCAGGGAAGCCGCTACCAATCAAGCTACGACAAAATCGATTCACTGTAGGCTCACTGACTTCAGCCCGTGCTGCAAGTTTTGCGATACTAGAATGTATGGTGGTTTTTGGGTCGGCAAGAATCGCTTCAGCTACTTTTCGCTCAGATTTGCTTAAGGTGCTTAGGCGTTCTTGTATCTTACGAATAATGTCTTCGTGTTTATTCATCTATCTGCTTCAATTTTGTCTATTGACTCGAATGGTTCAGTTGTTCATTCTGACAGCCACATACAATTCTGGCAATAAAATCATTATAAATGAACGCACTATCTGAATATTTTGTGGAAATAGGCAAGCTATTGCCAAACCTTTCTCAAATCGAAGCCACTTTATTGACTGAAGGCTTTTCAAATAAGGTGTATTTACTGAAAGTGGAGCAGGTTCCTTGCTTTGTATTACGCATTCCGTGCATCGACTGCGATGCTTTTTTTGTGAATCGTAAGGCTGAAATCAGTGCACTTAAACAAGCGGCTTCTATGGGGTTATCACCAGAAGTTGTTTGGACAAATGATGAAGGAGGGATTGTTTGTGAGTTTGCCTCACAACCGACAATGGATTGGTCGGTAAATCATAAAAATGAGGATGTGAAGCGTATTGCTCAGGCGCTTGCTAAAACCCATAAACTTGCTGTGGTTGATCATGAATACAATGTGCTTGATGTGATAGATCATTACCTGAAGCAAATTCAGGGTTTTGTGTTAAATGACGAGTTACTTAGTCGTGAATATGAATACCTTTTAGATTGTTTTCAGGGATTAACTCAGCCTCAGTTCTTGTTGCCTTTTGCGCTTTGTCATAATGATTTAAACCCTAAAAATATTTTAATGGACGATAATGTCTTGTGGTTGATTGACTGGGAATACGCTGGCGTTGGCGATCCTTTATTTGACCTTGCCATTGTGGCGAAATCCCATAATTTAAACGATGAGCAAATAGAAATTCTGTTATCAACGTATCAGGCGAGTTTGCCCTTGCAAGAAGCAAGATTAGCCATTCGTACCTATAAACAGTGTTACGCTTTACGAGAAATGGCTTGGCTGTTTTTAAAGCACTTAATTGATTCAGAAGATAAAATGGCATTGAAGCAGTACTTTGAATTTAAGACGTCGCCAGAGCTAAACACTTTTAACCACTAAGAAAAAATGAAGCAGATTAAATGAATGAGAACACAGCAACAGTAAAAAGCTGGCATGAAGATTTGGCAGACGAGTTAAATCAGGATTATATGCAATCCTTATTGGCTTTTTTATCAGCAGAGAAAGCCGCGAGCACGATTTACCCTGATGAGAACCAATACTTTTCTGCGTTAAAATCTACGCCTTTTCATAAGGTAAAAGTCGTGCTACTTGGTCAAGATCCTTATCATGGCGAAGGGCAGGCTCATGGCTTATCTTTTTCTGTGAAACCCGGTGTTAAGGTGCCGCCTTCTTTGGTGAATATGTACAAAGAGCTTGAAACGGATTTAGGTATTCCCCCTGCAACTCATGGTTATTTGGAGCAATGGGCAGAGCAGGGCGTTTTGCTGTTAAACAGTGTTTTGACAGTCGAAGCAGGCAAAGCGGGCTCTCACCAAAATAAAGGTTGGGAAGCCTTTACGGATAAGATCATTGCTTTGATAAATGAACAACACCAAGGTGTAGTGTTTATGTTGTGGGGCGCTTACGCACAGAAAAAAGGCAAAGAAATTGATCGTGATAAACACTGTGTTTTAGAAACGGTTCATCCTTCGCCTTTATCGGCTTATCGTGGTTTCTTCGGGTGCCAGCACTTTTCTAAGGCGAATCATTATTTAAGTGAGCAAGGAAAAACGCCAATTCAATGGGCTTTAAACCCCATTGAATTGGCTGAAACAGGACAAGTTGAATTGCCTTTTTGATTAGTTGGCGCTGTCGATGGAATAAGGCAAGGATAGGTGATTGATGGTTTGGTTATCTATTAAGAAACCATCGATTTCACTTGGGTCAGTATTGATAATAGCTTGTGCTAAATATCCATTTGATAAAGCCGCAGCTTTGATGACTTGCCCAACGTTTTTGCCTTCTTTATCTAGAATGTCTTGGTTTGTTTCCATTGGGATTTCCGACTGAAAAAGTGCGAGCTGTTTTTTGGATTTCCCTCTATATTGCATTCTCGCGACAATTTCTTGTCCTGTATAACAACCTTTTGTGAAGCTAATACCGCCGGTTCTTTGCATGTTTAACCATTGTGGCAAGATGGTTTCACTTTGTTCTAGGTTGATCACTGGACGAGCAGACAGTATTTCGAGCGCTGCGAGTTCTTGGTTTTGCTCTTCTATTTTGTTGCTTGAGTCGGTAAGTAGCCATTGAACGGTAATTGGATACTGGCTAACTGTTAGCTTGATTCCATTATCATTTGTAATAGCGGGCAGTTTCTCTGTAAGTGTTTCTGGTGCGGATTCAACAGAAGCCGTTGTTAATCTTGAATACAAGTGAAAATGTTCACTTTCATCTGACAATTCAGCCTTAAAGAAAACAGCGTACTTTTTTAAATGTAGTAATGTCTTTTCTACTAGGTCCGCACTCATTAGCATCAGCACGTCGTCGTTGTTTTGGACGAGATAGAAATTAGTGATAATCCGTCCTTTGATGCTGCATATTGCACCATAGAGTGCATCAGTTTGAGTGAGCTTATTGATGTCGCAGGTAATTTGACCTTGTAAGAATTTCTTTGCATCTGGTCCCGCTGCTTTAAGCACTCCAATCTTTTGTTGAGCAATAACCTCTTTATTTTGTAATAGGGATGTCATTGTGTCGTTAAATGAAGTCATATCATGATTTCCAAAAGTAGAGTTGCAGCAGATTAATTCGGTAATGTATCAGTAATGGCTATTTCTGTATTTTCAATAGGTATGAAAGAATGATTTCATTATGATGGCACGCTTATTGGTCGAATATCCACAGCCCAGTTGTCGCGTCAGTTTCACTTAGTATCTTTAATGAGATGAGTATAGGTATGTATTTAGGTCTTGATCTTGGAACTTCGGGTTTAAAAGGCGTCATAATTGACGAAAAAGGAAATGTATTAGCGCAGGAGTCTGCTTCTTTATCGACTAGCTCACCTTTTCCAACTTGGTCAGAGCAAGACCCTTTATCTTGGTGGCAAGCGTGTGTTGATGTTATTGCGCAATTACAGCAGCGCTTTGATTTGGCTAAGCTGAAAGCGGTAGGTTTATCTGGACAAATGCATGGCGCCACTTTATTGGATAAAGATGGCAATGTTTTGCGCCCTTGTATCTTGTGGAACGACGGTCGAAGTCAGGCACAATGTCAGGCTTTAATGGAAGAATATCCAGACTTAATTGAACGCTCCGGAAATCTTGCTATGTCCGGCTTTACTGCACCTAAGATACGTTGGGTGCAAGAGAATGAGCCAGATATTTTTGAAAAGCTTGCGTTCGTATTGTTACCTAAAGATTACATTGCATACCAGCTAACTGGCTTTATGTCTTCTGATTGCTCAGACGCAGCAGGTACCTTATGGCTCAATCCAGAGACTCGTCAATGGGATGATGTGTTGTTAGCAGTAACAGGTTTAACTCAAAGCAACATGCCAAAGGTTTATGAAGGTTGTGCTCTCGTAGGAGAGTTATCCACTGATGTCGCCAATGAACTAGGTTTGCCTAAGTTACCGCTGGTTGCTGGGGCTGGGGATAATGCTGCTGGAGCCGTTGGTATGGGGGTCACGAACCCAGAGCAAGGTTTTATCTCTTTAGGAACATCTGGCGTATATTTCACAGTAAGCGAATCCCACAAAGCCAACCCCCAAAACACAGTACATGCGTTTTGCCATGCTTTACCGAATCGTTGGCATCAAATGGGAGTGACATTAAGTGCGGCGAACTCATTGGCTTGGTTTGCCAAGCTGGTGGATAAAACCGTTCCAGAGTTGTTAGATTCTTTAGAAGAGTCTGATGTACAGAAAACCAATGTTGTGTTTCTTCCTTATCTAAATGGTGAACGTACGCCTCATAATGATCCTCTGGCAAACGGCCAATTTGTTGGACTTGTTAACTCCTCAAGTAGAGAGGAAATGACGTTAGCGATTTTAGAAGGTGTGGCGTTTTCTCTGCTGGATTGCCAAAATGCGTTAATGAGTGCGGGCAGTAAAGTGAGTGAGTTATCACTCATTGGAGGAGGTGCGCGTTCTGCTATGTGGCGTCAAATTATAGCGAATGTTCTTGAGAAGCGATTAATTTACCGTGATGGTGGCGATGTGGGTCCTGGTTTGGGAGCCGCAAGGTTGGCATTATTGGGCGAGCAGCAAAGCCAAGGGAAAGATATCGAGTGGCTTATAAAAGAATATTGCACTATGCCAGAAGTTCTAGAAACTCATGAGCCTGATGCAACAACGGCTGAGTATTATCAGAAGAAGTACGCTTTATTCCAAAAGCTTTATCAATCGACTCATATGCTTAATACGGAGCTCATGACGTTATCGTCTATTTAGCGTCTCTTTTAGTATGTGAAAACAAAAACGCCGCTTAATATTAAGCGGCGTTTTTTTGTGAATATTTGTTTAGGAATCAATGTGTAACGGTTGCTAAACCATCGATGCGAATGTTGCTTTGAGAGCGGAAATCTCTTGGTGTGACGCCTTTTAGTTCGTGAAAACGTCGGTTGAAATTAGCCACGTTGTTAAAGCCTACTTGGAAGCAGATGGTCGCAATTTGTTGGTCAGTTTCTGTTAGCAGGCTGCATGCACGACTGATTCGAACGCGATTTACGAATTCGATAAAACGGTTGCCAGTCGCTTTTTTAAAGAAGCGTGAAAAATGGCTATCTGACATACCAATTAAGCTAGCTACGCTGGAGAGCGTGATGTCTTGGCTGTAATTTTGTGAGACATAATCTACAACAGTATTGATTTTACGTTGCAATGTTTCATTGGATTTTAAGTCAATTTGTACTGTAGAAAGTAAGCGGTAATTTGGTGTTTTTGCCAGTTTTTGTAATAAAGGCAAAGCGACCATTAAGCGAGATAAACCACTGGTATCACGTACTTTTCTAAAAATCTCTTTTAGATACTCCGGGTCTAGGTCAAAAAACTCGATGCCCGATTTTGCCTTAGCAAGCATAGGAATAATTTCAGCGAGCTCAGGGATAATTTTCATACCATTTGAAAAAGATTCATGATCAAAACGAATCAGCATATCTCGAGTTTCGACGCTTTCTTGGTCGTTTTGGCAGATCCAATTATGGGGAAGTCTTGGCCCTGTTAAGATCAGTTGTCCGGGAGAGTAGTTACCAATAAAGTCACCAATAAATACTTTACCTGATGTCGCTACAATAAAATGAAGCTCGTAATCGTCATGGGCGTGCCAGCGAATAAGGTCGCATGGATATCCATGTTCTTGATAGCGAATGGTTTCGTTGTCGTCGACAAGCTCATATTCTGGTGTGAGGCGTTTGGCTGTAGTGGTCATAGTACTTTCCCGTATTAACAAAACAAGATACAGAGTGGAGACTCTATTTTACCTTGCCATTTTTTCTTATTTTTAATTAAGAGGCTCAAGAAGCAAAAGCCTATGAAACATAGGCTGGCCAAAGTTTGCTTCTTAAGCTAGGTAGTAGCTACCTACCTAAGCGTACTTTTCCATATTGGCGTGAATAGCTTGAGTCAATTGAGTTACAAACTCAGGGAATTCTGTCGGTACATTGCCCCACAAAAAACTGTCTGTGACAAAAGCGTTGATTCCTTCTGCAGTGTTAGTAAAAGCAGCTACTTCGGCTTTGCTTGGTTCATGATATTGAGTCTTTATTTTACCTTCATTCGTTAACTGAATAAATGTAAACCAGCTAGCGATGCCTTGAATTGTCTTACTTGGCGTTCTGCCTTTACGGTATGTGCCTTCCAATGTCGGGAAAACAAAAATCGGAAATTTGGCATAACCATCACTACAGATACGTTCAACCGTGTCACCAATATTGGCGTTGCTAAAGCGTTTTGCAATGATGTCTAAGTAAGCTGGTAAATCCACGACAGAGTCACCAATGGCTGGAATCGAATCTTGTAAAATGAAGTCTTTGAAGTACTGGTGTAGTTCTTCATCACGCATTGCTTCATCAAAGTAAGTCAGACCTTTTAGCGCCGCTTGATAAGTGACACAAGTATGGCCTGCATTCAAAATACGAATCTTAGCTTCTTCGAATGGCACAACGTCTTGAACAAATTGAACACCAACTTTATCAAGAGATGGCTTTTTACCGGCAAAATTGTCTTCCACAACCCACTGGATGAAATCTTCACCCATAACCGTCATTTGGTCATCAACACCGAAGCGAGACTGAACGTCATCGACATGTTGCTGACTTGGTTTTGGTGTAATGCGGTCTACCATAGAGCAAGGAAAAGACACGTTTTGCTTGATCCAGTTAGCCAGTTCAATGTCTTGCTTGGCTTCTAGGAACTGCATTAATCCAGCTTGCAATAATTCACCGTTGTGGCGAAGGTTGTCACAGCATAATAGTGTGATTTTTGCTTTGGATGTTTCACTGCGTTTCTTCAGGCCAGCGTACAAGAAAGCATAAAGAGTGTTTCTCGCACCTTCTATGTCTCCTTTAATAGCTGGGTGGTCGAGCATTAACTTGCGGTTTTCATCAAGGTAATAACCACCTTCTGTTACTGTTGAAGTAACAAGCTGAATGCTAGCATCTGCAAGCGCATTATCAACATCGTCTGGAGCTTGTGCACCATCAATTTGTTTGATCAGAGAGCGAATGTGTTCGTAATTTGTTTCGCCATCTGCTGCCATGGTTTTTAAAACGTATTCGCCATCTTGTTCAATGAAGCGTGAAAAAGCTTGGCTGTCTTGTGGGCGAATATTGACGCCAATGATTCCCCAGTTTTGTTCGTCTTCATTTGCTAACAGACGATCAAAATAGACTGCTTGATGGGCGCGGTGAAATGCACCCACGCCCAAATGTACGACTCCAGCCTGAACAGCATCTTTCTGATAGTTTTGAACAGAAAGTTGGTCTTGGTTAAGTGAAGCTTGAAGATGATTTGACATGTTACGCTTCCTCAGGAATCACCGAAATCACACGATCGTTTTCATTGAATAAAATGACTTCATCAATATCGATTTTGATATTAACTTCTTGGCCATCTTGCAATTCACTACGTGCAGCCGCTTTTACAATAATTGTTTGGTTATTGGACAGCTGAATGTGTGCATAAGCTTCTGAGCCCAAATGCTCGATTAACTCGATGCGACCTGTGATATCACCATCTTGCTCAACCAGTTGCATGTGCTCTGGACGGATGCCAAGAATAGTGGAAGCAGATAGAGATTCTTTTAGGCGTTTAGCAGGGAAGTCAATGTGCTTGCCAAGTAAACCAATGGCTAGGTTGTCACCTTCTAATGTCGCTTTATCTGTTGGGATAAGATTCATTTTTGGCGTACCAATAAATTCAGCAACAAAGCGGCTGTTTGGCTGACGGTACAATTCTAGTGGCGTGCCTACTTGCTCGATTTGACCAGCATTCAAGATAACAACCCGGTCTGCTAGTGTCATCGCTTCTACTTGGTCGTGGGTTACATAAATCATGGTTGTACCAAGTTTTTTATGTAGACGAGCTAACTCAAGACGCATTTGTACACGAAGTGCTGCGTCAAGGTTAGATAGAGGCTCATCGAATAAGAAGACTTTAGGTTGACGCACAATCGCACGACCAATAGCAACACGTTGACGCTGACCACCAGACAGTTCTTTTGGTTTACGATCTAGTAATGGATCAAGTTGCAATGAAGCAGATACAGAGCGCACTTTCTCTTGGATCTCATCGTCTGGGATTTTTGCAAGACGTAGAGCAAAAGATAGGTTGTCTGCCACTGTCATGTGTGGGTATAGAGCGTAAGACTGGAACACCATTGCTAAATCACGTTTTGATGACGCTAATTCAGTGATGTCACGATTATCTAGCTCAATCGTACCGCCAGAGCTGGACTCAAGTCCTGCGATGGTACGCAATAATGTTGATTTACCACAACCTGAAGGCCCAACAAAAACAACGAACTCGCCTTCAGTTATGGTTAGGTTAATACCACGTAGAGCGTGGTAGCTATCATAATGTTTTTGTAAATCTGTAATAGTTAAGTAAGACATGAGAAAACTTCCTAATAATTATTTTACGGCGCCGAATGTAAGGCCTTGGACTAATTGTTTTTGACAGAACCAACCGAATATAACGATTGGAGCACACGCTAAAGTTGATGCAGCAGATAGCTTCGCCCAGAACAAACCTTCAGGGCTTGAGTAGGATGCGATCATCGCTGTCAATGGTGCGGCTTCTGACGCGGTTAAGGTGATAGACCAAAAGGCTTCATTCCAGCACAGAACGATAGATAAAAGTGCAGTGGATGAAATGGCACCAACCGATAAAGGCATAACCACTTTTATCATTTCATCCCAAGGTGTTGCGCCATCCATACGAGCTGCTTCTAAAATCTCTTTCGGCAAGTCTTTAAAGTAAGAGAACAGCATCCACACAATGATTGGTAGGTTCATCAAGGTGAAGATAATCACCAATGCAGTACGAGAGTCTAATAACCCGTAGTCACGGCAAAGGATGTAAATTGGTACTAATACACCAACAGCTGGTAGCATTTTTGTAGATAGCATCCACAAAAGAATGTCTTTAGTGCGCTTTCCAGGGAAAAAGGCCATTGAGTAGGCTGCTGGGATCGCAATGATCAGAGCGATAATAGTTGAACCAAATGCCGTCACGACAGAATTAAGAGCATGGTGTAGATAGTTACTGCGTTCCTGTACTTCTACAAAGTTTTGCAAAGTAGGCTCAAAGAACAATGACGGTGGAGTGGAAATCGCTTGAAGCTCTGTTTTAAAAGAGGTGATAAACATCCAGAAGATTGGAAAGAATAAAACCAATGCCACCGTCCAAGCGAAAAGCCCTGTTATTATCGTTTTTAGTTTGCGTTGTTGAGTAAGAGTCATGGTTATTTACCTCACACCGTTAAGTTTTTGCCAACGGCACGAATTAAGAAGAAGGCGACAATATTTGCTAGTACAACCGCTAGCAGGCCACCAGCAGAAGCTGCTGCAACATCAAACTGTAGAAGCGCTTGATTGTAAATTAAGTAGGTTAGGTTTGTGCTGTCATAACCTGGTCCACCATTTGTAGACACAAGGATTTCAGCAAAAACAGCTAATAGGAAAATAGTCTCAATCATAACAACGACCGCAATAGGGCGTGCTAAGTGAGGAACGGTTAGGTAGCGGAATATATGAAAGCCATTTGCGCCATCCATTTGAGCCGCTTCTTTTTGTTCAGTGTCTTGTGACTGAAGAGCCGTTACAAAAACTAAAATAGCAAATGGTAGCCACTGCCAGCTCACCATTATGATGATTGACATAAGCGGATAAGTAGACAACCAGTCAATAGGCTCTAACCCTAGTGAAGTGGATATCCAAGCAAAGATGCCATACACGGGATTCATCATCATGTTTTTCCAAATCAATGCATTGACGGTTGGCATGATGAAAAAAGGTGAGATTAATAATACTCGAACAATACCTTGACCAAAGAAAGGCTTGTCAATCAGTGCTGATAAAATGACACCGAATACCACTGTAATGAACAAAACAGATAGCAGCAGGATTAATGTATTTGTTACTGCAGGTAAAAATGCTGGATCAGTAATGAAAAACTCAAAGTTTAGCAAACCAACAAAGTCATTTTGATCTGGATTATACGCACTAAATTCGATAGTCGAAAAGTAAATAGTCATGGACAAAGGTATGATCATCCAAGCTAAAAGCAGGATGACAGACGGCGCCATTAATAAGCGAGTGATTGAACGCTTCATGTTATATGTCTCTTATTATAAGCAGAAAAGCTCGTCCTGAAAGCGGACGGAATTAGATAGAAATAGGGCTAAATAGCCCTATTTCTTAGTCAGTCTAGACTAGTAGTAACCTGCACGACGCATTTGACGATCAGCAGAGATGTTCGCAGATTTTAGAGCTTGATCTATTGACATAGAGCCAGATAGAGCACCTGAAATCATTTGTCCTGCAGTTGTACCAATTGCTTGGAACTCAGGAATCGCTGCGAATTGAACACCAACGTAAGGAGATGGTTTCAATGTACTGTCAGTTGGATCAGCTGAATTGATTGCTTTCAACTCTGCATCTGCAAAAACTGCAGCTTCTTGGAACTTAGGATTAGCATAAGTACTAGAACGAGTACCTGTAGGTACTGCAGCCCAACCATTTGTTTCACCAACTAGCTGGATGTACTCTTTAGATGTCGCCCAACGAACAAACGTTTGAGCCGCTTCTGCTTTCTTAGTCGCTGCTGGGATTGCTAGAGACCAAGACCAAAGCCAGTTAGCACCTTTGTCTGTTGCGCTGATAGGAGACTGAGCGAAACCTACTTGATCAGCTACTTTACTTTGTGATGGATCAGTTACGAAAGACGCTGCGATTGTTGCGTCAATCCACATACCGCATTTGCCTTCGTTGAACAACGCCAAACTTTCGTTGAAGCTGTTGCTGCTTGAACCTGGAGGGCCGTATTTAGTCAAAAGATCAACATAGAAAGAAACGGCTTGTTTCCATTCTTTTGATTCTAACTGTGGCTTCCAGTTCTCATCGAACCAACGAGCACCAAACGAGTTAGCAATAGTTGTCATAAGTGCCATGTTGTCACCCCAACCAGCTTTACCGCGTAAACAAATACCGTAAACGCCTTCGCTTGGGTTGTGTACAGCGGCTGCAACATCACGGATGTGCTCCCAGCTATCACGATCACTTACTGTCATGCCTGCATTTTTCACTAGGTCTTTACGGTACATAACCATAGAGCTTTCACCGTAGAATGGTGCGCCGTATAGGGTGCCTTCGTGAGATAAACCTTGACGGATAGAAGGCAGGATGTCTTGTACATCGTAAGAGCCGCTAACATCGATAGGAGTTAACCAACCACGATCGCCCCAAATAGGCGCTTCGTACATACCAATTGTCATAACATCATAAAGACCACTTTTGTTAGCGATGTCTTGAGTAACGTTTTGACGTAATACACCTTCTTCCAAAGTCACCCATTTCACTTTGATATCTGGGTTGGCTTTTTCAAATTCTGGAGTAAGTTTTTGCATTTCAATCATGTGACCGTTATTTACAGTGGCCACTGTGATTTGAGTTTCTGCGAAGGTAGTGCTGGCTGCCGTCATGGCTGCAGAGATGGATACCGCGTAAGCTAAAGTATTTTTAGTAAGGCTTTTCATAGGTTTCTCCCAGTTTGGAGTTTCTTTGTTTTTATATAATTTGACCTAATTTCTCAGTGAATAGTCACCAAGTGGAACCTAATATAGGTCATCTCACAATTGACGCGTTAATACATAAATTGCCAATATATGTACTATTTTGTTTCATTTCAATTGTTACTGACAAAATACAGTCAATTTAATATGCGTTTTTCGAGGCTTTGACCATTTTATCTTTCGTCATATTAGAACTTTTTCTGATTTGCCTCAGTTAATTAGCGTAAGGGTTTGCGTTTTTTTGTGTGAGAAATGGCTATAATGCAAAAGTTTGTATTCGAAAGGTGATTTTATGATGGAAACTGCAGATTCATTAAGCTTTAAGCGCCTAAAATGGCATTGCCGTCGTGGCATGTTGGAATTGGATCTTTTATTAGAGCCTTTTCTAGATGAAGTTTTTTTAACCCTAGATGAAGAAGATAAAGAGCGCTTTTATAAGCTCATAGAGTGTGAAGACCAAGATTTGTTCTTGTGGTTTATGCAAACCGACGTGCCACAGGATCCAGATTTGGCTCGTATTGTTGATATTATTGTGACCCGTGTACAGCCTGAAAGCCACTGAGATAAACCTCTCTAAAATTAGCTGCTGCTTGTGGGGCGTCATGTTTCTTTCCTATGCAGCACTTTTTCAACTCTTCTGGATGCCTGCTTTGTTGCGGGCATATCTACTGCTCGGTACTTTTTTGTCGGGCTTTGCTTTCTTGCTTTATCGACACAAACAAGACAAAGCGAAAATTGGCATTGATGCTGATGGCGCTTTTTTGTGTAAGCGAGGTCGTGTTGTAAGGTTACTATTTGTCAGAGTAAATAGTTTCCAGCTCATTGCTAAACGAGAGCAAAAATCAAAGTTATTGGGATGGCTTTGGCCACAATTTCATGTGGTTTACTGTGATAGTGTGAGCGCAGAAAAGTACAGAATGCTGCAATCCTATGCGGCGCAACAAATCTTGTTGAGCCGCAGTGAGGAAGCAAGGAAAAGCTTCTCGAAGGACTAGCTTGGTTTGTGAGGTGATAATATTGTTGGAGAGCTCGGTTCCTGCTTATTAGGGTAATCCAATGTGAAGTGTAATCCTCTGCTTTCCTTTCTAGACATGGCCGAGCGAATGATCAAATCTGCTACCATTGCAAGATTCCTCAGTTCCAGCAAATCGTTTGATACCTTGTAATTCGCGTAAAACTCTTGGATCTCAGAAAGTAAGAGATCGACCCTGTGTTTGGCTCTCAATAAGCGCTTGTCTGTTCTTACTATGCCGACATAATCCCACATGAAACGTCTTAACTCTTGCCAGTTGTGCGTGATCACCACATCCTCGTCCGAGTTAGTGACCTTACTTTCATCCCAATCTGGAATGGTTATTTTCTCGTGTTTGTTGTCATGTTTGGCTATGTGGTCTGCTGCAGATCGGGCGAATACAATACATTCTAACAATGAATTACTGGCTAGTCGGTTTGCACCATGCAGCCCTGTGTAAGCGGTTTCACCAATAGCATAGAGGTTGTCTATGTCTGTTGCGCTGTGTTTGTCTACGACAACGCCACCACAAGTGTAGTGAGCCGCGGGGACGACAGGAATCGGGCCTTTTGTCATATCGTGACCATATTCCAAGCAGCGTTTATAGATGGTTGGGAAATGCTCTTTAATGAACTCTTCGTCTTTATGGGAAATATCCAATAAAACGTGATTGATACCCAGTCGCTTCATTTCATGGTCGATTGCTCTAGCGACAATGTCACGAGGAGCCAGTTCTGCTCGTGGGTCGAACTTCGACATAAAACGTGTGCCATCCGGAAGTAAGAGCTTGCCGCCTTCTCCTCTAACCGCTTCTGAAATTAAAAAGGTTTTCGCTTTAGCGTCGTACAAACAAGTAGGGTGGAATTGGTTGAATTCCATATTGCCCACCCGACAACCTGCTCGCCAAGCCATTGCAATACCATCGCCAGATGCTGTGTCTGGATTGCTTGTATATAAGTAGACCTTACTGCTGCCGCCACAAGCTAAGGAGATGAACTGGCCATGAAAGGCTTCAATAACATCGTCTTCTTGATTGAGTGCATAAACGCCAACCGCGCGATTTTCACCTGGAAGTCCCAATTTTTTCGTGGTGACGATATCGATAGCGACACGATCAGGGTAAAAATCAATATTAGGGTGATCCGTCGCATTTTTAATTAAGGTCTTTGAAATGGCTAGACCTGTTGCATCGGCGCTATGGATAATGCGTCTGTGGCTGTGGCCACCTTCTTTTGTTAAGTGGTATTCATCGCCCTCGCCATAGCGAGTGAAAGGAACGCCTTGACCAATCAACCAGTCGATACTCTCTTTAGAGTGCTCAACAGTAAAGCGAATCGCTTCTGGATCGCCCAATTCAACACCGGCATCGATTGTGTCATTGATGTGTGAATCAATCGTGTCCGTATCTGATAATACGGCCGCCACGCCACCTTGAGCGTATAAAGTTGACCCTTCACGTATGTCGGTTTTTGTTAAAATGGCGACGCTGTGTTTATCTGCGAGTTCTAAAGCGAGTGTTAATCCAGCCGCGCCGGCGCCAATAATGACGATGTCGTGTTGATAATGTCGACTCATGGTATTGATCTAATATTGTGATTAAGAAATGAATGTTACTATTGTTGATCAGTAATAGTGAATACTTTCTGTCTATTCCATTTTCATTATTCTAAATAGTTTTGGTAAAAATGAAGCATTTGGTTATAAATGACCGAATTGGCGGTTCTCATTGGGAACTCGTAAGCCTCCTTGTTGTCTGTATATTCAACAAAGAGGCACACATGAAAAATAAGAGTTTAGTATGAGGTGCCTATGCAGCACGAAACGTCTTCCGATCAGGCGTTAGTTGAGAAAGTACAGCAGGGCGACAAGAGAGCATTTGACCTTTTAGTTGCTAAGTATCAGTACAAAGTTGTAAGCCTGATTGGGCGTTATGTACAAGATAGAAGTGAAGCATTGGATGTTGCTCAGGAAAGTTTTATTAAGGCCTATCGTGCCATTGGGAACTTTCGTGGTGAAAGCGCATTTTATACTTGGTTATATCGAATAGCGGTTAACACGGCAAAAAACTATTTGGTTAGTCGTTCCCGTCGACCTCCAGAATCTGATGTTGAACTTGATAATGAAGAAGTTTTTTGTGCCTATGAAGCCTTGGCGGATATCGACACACCTGAAGCAAATTTAAACACTGACCGTCTTGAAAAGGCGGTGCATCAAGCCATCAAAAATTTGCCAGAGGAATTGCGCAGTGCACTAACTCTGCGAGAGTTTGATGGATTAAGTTACGAAGATATTTCATTAATTATGGACTGTCCTGTTGGGACGGTTCGATCACGTATTTTTCGCGCGCGAGAAGCCGTTGAAAAACACATACGCCCCTTGATGGGGTCAGGAGAGTAATCATGGCAACGACAAACGATCATTCCCTAGCCTCACCTTCTAGTTTGTCTGCAATGTTTGATGGCGAAGCAACAGAGCAAGATATTGAGTCTTTGCTTAGCGAAAGCCATGTTGAGATCAGTCGACAGTTAGAGAGCTTTCACTTGATCCAGCAGACTTTGCATAAAGAGTCCAAAGTGTCGATTGGATTGCAAGATAGTTTGGTGTCTCGTATTCGAGCTGAAATCGATGCTGAAGATGCATTGCAAGAAGATATGTCTAATGCAAGCAGCCATCATTTTACTTCTTTGGAAACAGTGCCAGAAAGCATCACGAAAGACCTAGAAGTTGCGAATGACCAATTATTGGACAATGAAGAATCTGCTCACAAAGTCATGCCATTTACGTGGAAAACGATGTTTTCTAATGTGGCGATCGCAGCGAGTGTGACTTTTGTGGTGATTTTTGGTGGCAATTTATTACTTACTCCCGAAGCGAATACAACCGCGGTGGTTGCTGACGTTCAGGAGCCTTCGATTGTGGCAGACACAGCCATAGCATCTTTGGATGAGCTTAAAAACGAAGCCTTACCAGCCGATAATATTAGGCTGCAGCATTACTTGCGCCAGCATGCAGAGCAAGCAGCGATGGCGGTTGGGCAAGGGATGATTCCTATGGCGCGCGTTGTTAGCTATCCCGTGGAAGAATAGGTGACTATGGTGGTTTTGCAATTACGAAGCTTTATCCTATTTCTGGCATGCATACTGATTTCTGGCGTTGTATCCGCTAGCGGTTTGCCTTTGAATGATCTTTCTTCAAATAATCATAACGAGCCGAAAAACAGCCATGCTCTAGGACTTTCATCTTCCTCTGCGCTGGAGCTATTAAGCAATATGACTCAGTCGTTTGCAGGGTTGAAATACGATGGAGTCTTTATCCATTTAGAAGCCATGAATATGAACAGTATGCGAGTTCGTCATGGGGTTATGGATGGCGTCGAATATGAAAGTTTAGTGGATTTAGATGGTGATAAGGTTGAAGTTCTCCGAGTCGATGACACAATCATTTGTGTTTATCCCAATGCGTCTGTAGCGAACATGAGCCAGCCATTAGTGCCACCTTTTAAGCGTTTTAAAGACGTAGAAAGTGATCGCTTAATAAAGGGCTATGAAATGCTTGTTGGGCAAGGTGTCAGCCGAATTGCGGGACGTGACGCTGTTGTTGTGAGATTGATACCAAAAGATGAATATCGCTATGGTCATGAGTTTTGGCTAGACGAGGAAAACCATTTTCTACTGAAACACGACATGATGAAAGAAGATGGCAAACTGTTGGAAAGAATCCAGTTTACCTCGGTGAATTTTTCTCCCGACTTGAAACGGGAAGACTTTGCCCCAAAACAAGGGAGTTATTCTGAACCTGTTGTAAAAGCCGTGCCTAGACGAGTAAAAAACTTATGGCGCTTTGATTGGTTACCAGCAGGGTTTTCCTTGGTTTGGCCTGAAGCAAGAGCGCTGAATCATGGTACAAGTATGCTGCTTTTATCGGATGGAATGGCAACCGTATCTGTTTTTGTGGAACCGGCAACGAAAGAAAAAGAAATGTCGATTTTCCGTACTGGTGCCACCATTGCAGGGGAACGTAGCTTTACAATAAAAGATCAGTTGTATCTATTAACTATGGTTGGTGAAGTCCCACAAGCAACCATAGAAAAGTTAATGTCTGTATTTATGCCAAGGCAAGATCATGATTGAAGAAACTGGAAAAGTCCTATCGATAGAGAATGGATTTGCTGACGTAGAAACCATACGTACGAGCAGCTGTACTTCTTGTCGCGCTCGTCACGGGTGTGGTCATCATGCAATTGCACAAGTGTCGTCGGCTAACCGTATGAGAATGCGAGCGGTTGACCCATTCATGGTGGAAGTTGGTCAGGAAGTCGTTGTCGGCATACCTGAAGATACCTTATTACAAGCATCTGTCTGGATGTATTTGATCCCATTGCTTGGTTTAGTTAGCGGTGCTGTTCTGCCTTCGATATGGGGAGGCGGATCTGGTGTCGCGGTTATTTTATCGATTATTGGTTTTGCGGGTGGTTTGTTATTAGCAAGGCGTAAGTCCAAACAGGAAGAAAGTAACCTTGATTACTACCCTAAGATTCTCAGAATTGCATCACAAGAAAATCACCAAATCCCTTTGGTTGTAACGTCATAAGTGATGAATCATCTTCACCTGGCACTGTAATGAACTTGGTATGTCTTAAGGAGACCAATCAATGAACAGATTGCTTAAACACCTTAGTATGGTTGTCATCAGTACTTTTATGATGGTTTCTATGCTTTCCCACGCGGCTTCACTACCTGACTTCACGGAGTTGGTGGACGAAGCTTCCCCGGCTGTTGTGAATATCAGTACAGAGCAAACAATCACAACCAAAACAGCCAATCAAAATGGTCAGCAGTTTGGCCCAAATAGTGAAGAGCTCAATGAGTTTTTTAAGCACTTTTTTGGTCAACAGCCGTTTGGTCAGCAAGCGCCTCAACAAGGACAAAGAAGCTCTTTAGGCTCTGGTTTTATTATTTCTCATGACGGTTATGTTCTAACGAATAACCATGTGATCGATGGTGCGGACGTGATTCATGTGCGTTTAAGTGACCGCCGTGAATACTTGGCTGAGTTGGTTGGTACTGATCCTAGAACCGATTTGGCTTTGTTGAAGATAGATGCAGAAGATCTTCCTATTGTAAAAATGGGTGATTCGGACAAGTTGAAACCGGGGCAATGGGTGTTGGCAATTGGTTCGCCATTCGGTTTTGATTACACAGTGACGGCGGGCATTGTCAGTGCGACTGGTCGTAATTTACCTTCTGATAGCTATGTGCCGTTTATCCAAACAGACGTTGCTATTAACCCAGGTAACTCTGGTGGTCCTTTATTCAATTTAGATGGTGAAGTGATCGGAATTAACTCGCAAATTTACACTCGCTCTGGCGGTTTTATGGGTGTGTCTTTTGCTATTCCATCGAAAGTCGCTATGTCCGTGGCTGATCAGCTAAAAAATGAAGGCAAAGTGTCTCGAGCTTGGTTGGGTGTATTGATTCAAGACGTCAGCAATGACTTGGCAGAATCTTTCGGTTTGGATCGATCAAACGGTGCCTTGATTAGTCGTGTATTGCCTGATTCTCCTGCGGAAAAAGCAGGCTTGAAACCTGGTGATATCATCATGATGTTCAATGGCGAAAACATTGAACACTCTGGCGAATTGCCTTATGTGGTTGGGCAGCTAAAAGCGGGCGATAAAGTCGATGCGAAAGTTTACCGAGACGGTAAAGAGCAAACTATTAACGTGTCATTAGATGAACGCCCAAGTGACCCTAAAGTATTGGCGCAATCACAACAGGATCAAAATCGACTTGGCATGATAGTGGGTGAAGTGCCTGCTGATATGGCAAAAGAGTTTGATATCGAAGGTGGTGTTGTAATCGAACAGATTATAGGTGGAACAGCCGCTCGAAATGGTCTTCAACAGGGTGATGTGATTACTATGTTAAATGGTAAACGCGTTGAAGGAGTATCTGACTTTACTGCTACAGCGAAAGACATTCCGAATGGTCGCTCTGTTCCAATGCGAGTTATTAGACAGGGTTACCCAATGTTTATTCCGTTTAAGATAATCGAGTAATAAGGCAAGAAATTAGCCAATAAAAAAGGAGATCCAATTAGATCTCCTTTTTTGGTTAAAGCTCAAAAACTAAAGCGCTTTAGAGAAAATCTTTGAGTTACGCTGATAATTGTACAGCGCTTGTTTTTTGGTCGGCAGAGTCGCCAATGTCGTCTCACTGAAACCACGTTCGATAAACCAGTGAGCGGTTCTTGTGGTTAATAAGAATAGCGTCGACAGGTTCAATGCTTTAGCCGCTTTCTCAATGCCTTTAAGTAAGCGTTCACCTCGGTTGGAGCCTCTATAATCTGGTGAAACCGCTAAGCATGCCAATTCTCCAGCGTATTCTTGCTCAAAAGGATAAAGCGCTGCGCAAGCAACAATAGCCCCATCTCGTTCAATAACAATGAAACGATCGACTTCATTTTCAAGCAACTCTCTTGAGCGTCGAACCAATACGCCTTTTTCTTCGAGCGGTGCGAGTAACGCCATCATGCCGCCAACATCATCAATTTGGGCGGGACGTAATTGCTCGTAGCTGTCTTCGTCTATCATGGTGCCAGAACCTTCACGAGTGAAAAGTTCTCTTAATAACCCACCGTTTTCATTGTATGAAATCAAATGTGCTCTTGGCAGGCCTTGGCGAACGGCTTGAACGCAAGCTTCTAAAGCAGCGTGAGTCACACTGTTTAGTGTTCTTTCCTTGAGAATAAGATCTGCGTCTTTGGTGAGTAACTCTGAGTAAAGTTCGCCATCTTCTTTAAATATGCCTTCTTCTTCTGAAAAAATGATCAGCTTATCTGCCTCTAATTGAACTGCGGCTTGAAGGGCAACGTCTTCACTTTTTAGGTTAAATACTTCACCTGTTGGCGAAAAGCCAAGATGTGGCAGCAGCACCATGTTGTCATCTTCCAGAAGGCGGAAAATAGCTTCGGTATCAATTCGACGCACTTCCCCTGTATGGCCGTAATCAATGCCATCAACCACGCCCAAAGGTCTCGCAATCACGTAATTACCGCTGCACACTTTGAGGCGAGCGCCGTCCATAGGCGTATTAGAAAGCCCCATTGATAGTTGAGCTTCAAGTTGCACTCGTACGGCAGCCGAAGCTTGGATGACATCAAGGAGCTGATCTTGTGGCGTGACGCGATAGTCTTCTTCTACTTTGCTTGTTAAGTGTCGGTTAGTAAGTACTCGACTGATTTGTGGGCGTGCGCCTTGTACTAGAACCAAGCGAATACCAAGCGAGTCTAGCAAGGCTAGATCGTGGATGATGCTTGAGAAGTGAGCGCATTCAACCGCTTCACCAGGAATCAAGATGACAAAGGTTTTCCCTCTATGGGCGTTGATATAGGGGGATGAATGGCGGAACCAATCTACATAGTTGAGTTCGTCAGGCACGCTGTTCCTCATTTTTTCTGCTCGTGTGATTGAAGGCAAAAACGTTCGATTAAACCACGTATTACCTGTTGCATAGGTTGAATTTGATCCAACGCCATGAATTCGTTTGGTTGGTGAGCTTGGTCAATAGAGCCAGGCCCAAGTATTAGAGTTTCCATTCCCATTTGATTTAAGAAAGGACCTTCTGTTGCAAAGGCAACGGTACTGGCTTGACGCTTAGTAAGCGCTTCACATGCTTTTATGATATCCGATTCAATCGGAGTATAAAAAGAGGGCACATCTGGGAATAGGCTATTTAGCTGAATTGTAGTGCCTGTTCGCTCTTCAATGCTTGGCAATATTTGTGCGATTTCTGCCATGAGAGACTGATTGCTCATGCCAGGTAAAGCTCTTAGGTCAAATTCTAATTCGCAACGACCACAGATTCGGTTTGGATTGTCGCCACCATGAATACAGCCAAAGTTCATGGTCGGATAGTCAATCACGAAGTTAGCGTCACGGTATTGTTTTTTAAGTTGTTTACGAAATGTCATCAGCTCAGACATAACGGAATGCATGGCATCCATCGCATTATTACCTAATGCTGGATTAGAGGAGTGGCCAGCTTGCCCTGTTACTTGAATGCGTTTCATCATGATGCCTTTATGGGCATGAATTGGCGTTAAGGAAGTCGGCTCGCCAATCAAGGCGTAGCGGGCTTTAACGGAACCTTGCTCTGCCAGAACTCGTGCGCCAGACATGGAACTTTCTTCGTCTGCGGTCGCTAGAATGATGAGCGGTTGCTTCAAGTCGCTAAGCTGCATTTGCTGAACTGTGTCCAACACAATGGCGAAAAAGCCTTTCATGTCGCAAGAACCCAGGCCGTATAGTTTTTGGTCTCTTTCTTCTAAAGCGAAAGGGTCTGACTGCCAGCGGCCTTCATCGTAAGGTACTGTGTCTGTGTGGCCTGATAGCACCAAACCACCATCACCACTGCCAAGCGTCGCGATTAAGTTAAATTTATTTGGCTGGTCTGGCAAAGGCATGATTTCGCATGCGAAACCGAGCGAAGTAAGCCAGCTTTCGAGCAACTGAATCACGCCTTTATTCGACTGATCCCAACTTGCTTGACTACAGCTGATAGAGGGCGACGCAATCAATTGCGTCATCATACTGATAAGTGATGGAAGTGCTGGCATAAGGATTTCCTTGAATCCGAGAGATTCCCTAATATTACTACTGGAAGCTAGGCATCTGGTACACTTACAACAACAATATTTTTCTTTGTTGTTGAATAAACAATGAAGTGCTTAGAGGTTTATCTATTATGGCTACCGAGCTAGAACTTAAGTTAATGGTTCAGTCTGAGTATCTCAAGTCTGCCAGCGACTTTCTTGATGAAATTTGTACACTTTCTGACAATGAAGAGCAAAGTCGTCAACCTACCTTGTCGTTAATGAATGCTTACTTCGATACAGAAGAAGCAGATTTAATGAAAGCCGGGATCGCAATGCGCATTCGTGCTGTGAATAACAAATTCATTCAAACGGTAAAAACGCGCGGCAGCAGCCGTGTTGGTATGCATGCTCGTGGTGAATGGGAATGGCAGGTTCCTTCTGACCAACTGGATTTTTCATTATTGGCAGAAGTCCCACTTCCTGATGAGCTAAAAGACATGTCTTGGACGAATAGGCTTGTGGAAGTTTATCGAACAGACTTTGAGCGACAGGTTTGGAACATAGAAGCCCAAGGCTCAACAATGGAAGTGGTTTGCGATCACGGCTTGGTGACGTCGCCTTACGGTGAGGATTCTATTTGTGAGTTGGAACTAGAACTCAAAGATGGAAGCGAAGCTGGCTTATATCACTTTGCTCTTGAGCTTGCGCAGAAAATCCCTGTACAAGTGAGTACCGTTTCAAAGGCACAAAAAGGTGTGCGCTTGAAATATGGACAGATTGAATTTCCAGAAAAGCCTCTGAATATGGCATCTAGCTTGGAGCTGGCTTCTTACTGGTATGAAGTCTGGCTCGTATATTGGGAAGCCATGCACTTTATGCAAGATGAAGCGTTACTTCAGCCAGTACGTCATTCGATTGAAGAACTTGGCAAATATTTACCTGTGGAGCTTCAAAAGCAATTGATAAGCTTGGATGGGAAAATGGACGAATGTTTTATGGAAGAAGAGCTGCTTACGATTAAAAAACTGATGGGCATGACATCGGTTGGCATCGCCATGTTGGAAGTTGGGCAATGGCTAAATAAACAAGTTCATACAGACTAAACGTCGATCAATAAAACAATAACGATTCACTTGAGAAAGATCTATTTTCTGAGGGCGCCTTTTGATATCACCTGATTTGAATTCAAGTTACGCATTTTTTTACGAACAAAGTGATTCTCAGCTCTTGCTGGAGCACATTCAAGATGCGCGAGAAAGAGCGCGTTTGGTACCGTTAGACCAAGAGCAAATTAAGGTTTTGGAGCCGCTTTGGCTATTGAGTGATTATGTACATCAACAATGCGTGCGTTTTCCCCATTGGCTTGATGATTTATTGGTTCTTGAAACCTTGCCTGAGTCGCCTTCTCAAGCGGCATTAATGGCAGGAGAAGCGTTTTTTGCACTTGAAGCAGAAGCATGCCCCGAAGGTGAATCTGATCAATTTGATGAAGCTTCGCTTCTAAAGCGTTTACGCCTATATCGACATTGGTGGATGGTGCGTCTTATTGCTTTGGATATTCAGCAACGTTTGCCGTTAGCAGAATTGACTCGTCGCCTCAGTGGTTTGGCGGATGCTTGTGTGAATGCCAGCTTGGCATGGACAGAGCAAAACTATCTTTCCTTGTATGGCAGAGCGTTAGACAGCAATGGTTTGCCGCAATCCTTAATTGTTATTGGGATGGGGAAATTAGGTGGTCATGAGCTGAACTTATCTTCAGACATCGACCTTATTTTTGCCTTTCGAGAACATGGCGACACACAAGGCGGTAAAAAAAGCCTTTCTCACCAAGAGTACTTTACAAAGCTAGGGCAGAAATTGATTCAACATTTGGATCAAGTCACGGCTGATGGTTTTGTCTTCCGTGTCGATATGCGCTTGCGTCCGTTTGGACAATCAGGGGCGCTTGTGTTGAATATGGATTCCCTCGAAAACTATTACCAAGATCAAGGTCGAGATTGGGAAAGATACGCCATGATTAAGGCCAGAGTAATGTCTGGCAGTGAATTGGATATTCGCGAGTTCGAAGCCTTACGAAAACCGTTTGTTTACCGTAAATACCTCGATTTTGGCGCGATAGGCGCATTGCGAGATTTAAAGCAAATGATTGCAAAAGAGGTTCGTCGTAAAGGTATTGAACACAATATCAAGCTTGGCGAGGGCGGCATTCGCGAGGTGGAGTTTATTGCTCAAGCATTACAAATTCTGCACGGCGGTCGCGATCAAGGTTTACAAACCCCTTCTTTGTTAAAAGTGCTGCCTTATCTTGCTCAGCAGGATTATTTGTCTGCTGAAGAAGTGAATATGCTTCAAGAGGCGTATGTATTACTAAGGCGAACGGAGCATGCTTTACAGGCAGTTAATGACGAGCAAACTCAGCTATTGCCAGACAGTGATAAAGCCCGTTTGCGTATTGCGCTGATGGTAGGTTATCCATCTTGGCAAGCATTAGACGAACGTTTATGGGAAGTGCGTAAAAAAGTTCACGCTTGTTTTGTGGATCTCATCGATGACGGGGAAGACAGTACAGAAGAGGTTAAGCATCAAGAAACGTGGCGCTTGTTGATAAAACACCCTGAAGATTCAGAAGCCATTTTAGACGCGATAGAGCACATTGTTTGGCAAGACAAAGACGCTGTTGTTAAACGTATTGCTCAGCTTCTAGGCTCGCGAACCGTTGTTTTTATGCAACCAATTGGACATGAAAGGTTAGCGATATTTTTGGCGTCTTTTATGTCTCAGCTGGCAAATGAAGACAAGCCTGATTTGGTGTTGGAGCGGGTTTTTCCAATTTTAGAAGCGGTACTTCGTCGTACCGCTTATTTGGTTTTGTTGTGTGAAAACCAGACGGCCATGACGCACCTGATTCGTTTATGTCGAGAAAGTGTTTGGTTTACCGAAGCTATTTCAACAACACCTGCTTTGTTGGATGAGTTACTGGATGCCAACACTCTGTTTTCGCCGCCAGACAAAGCCATGTTAGTGGAAGAGTTACAGCAGATCTTATTGCGTTTACCGGAAGATGATGAAGAAGCTCAAATGGATGCTATGCGTCGGTTTAGGCGCTCGATTATCTTGCGTATTGCCGCTTGTGATATCACGGATATATTGCCAATTATGAAAGTGAGTGATCACTTAACTTGGTTGGCTGAAGTGCTGCTAGAGCAAGTATTGCAGCAGTCATGGTATAGCATGACAAAAAAATATGGCTATCCTGTCAGCCGAGGAGAAATATCCCATGCTCCTCAATTGGCAATTATTGGTTATGGTAAATCTGGCGGTTGGGAGCTAGGTTATGATTCTGACTTGGATTTGGTGTTTATCCACGGAGCTGAATCAACGGGTAGTACCAATGGTGAACGCAGTGTGGATAATTTGACCTTTTATACACGACTAGGGCAGCGATTAATCCACATGATCACCAGTTTTACCGCAGCAGGGCGCTTATACGAAGTAGATATGCGCTTACGACCTTCTGGTAATTCTGGTTTGTTAGTTTCAACTTTGGATGCTTTTCGTGAGTACCAACAAAGAGAAGCTTGGGTTTGGGAACATCAAGCTTTGACCAGAGCGAGAGGATTAGCAGGAGAGTCTGGTTTGCTGTCTCAGTTTGAGGCTTGTCGAAAAGAGGTGATTTCTTCGGTACGAGATAAGCAGGAGCTCAAAGCTGAAGTGATTAAAATGCGCGAAAAAATGCGGACTCATTTAGACACTGGTGGTAAAGACAAAGGCTTCGATCTGAAACAAGGTGCTGGTGGCATTATTGATATTGAATTTATGGTTCAGTATTTGGTGTTGGCTTGGTCTCACAAATATCCAGAGCTTATGCGCTTCTCGGATAATGTTCGTCAATTGGAAGCGGCTTCACAAGTTGGGTTGTTAGATTCAGACAAAGCAGAAAAGATGATAGAAACTTACACTCTTTACAGGGCGAGAGCGCATCGATTGAATCTTCAGCAACAAGGTCGAGTGGTCCAAGACGATACCTTGGTGCAAAGGCAAACTCTGATGAGCCAATATTGGGGTTCTTTTGTGACAGATGACTCTATTTAAAGAGAGCGGAACTCGTTGAAGCGCTGTTTTGTTACAAAAAGGTGGTCGTAAATTATACGCTACAAAGCTATACTGTTTTTAATTGGTGATTTATTAGACAGCTAGATGCGGATATAAATCTTTTCTCTAACATAAGTAAGCTGATGGCTTCGAGTGAATAGGAGATGAAAATGGAAGTAAACGGCGTAAGCGGTGGTCCAGGAATGGATTATGCGAGCGAAGTATACAGCGCGAGCTTAGCCAAACGAGCTCAACAACAAGAAGGCAGCCAAAACCTTGAGTTGTTGGAGCGAGCTGTTGAGTCGGTAACACCGGCAGCAAGTAGCGGATCACATACAACGACAGATAACTTAGGGCAGAATATCAACATCAACGTTTGATCATTCAGCTAAAGAGTTAAGTGCAAAGAATACAAAACGTACTTAAAAAAATCCCTGCTATGGTGAAACATATCAGGGATTTTTTGTGTTTTTAATCTTGTTGATTAATCTGTGGTCGAAGAGTCCAAATCTAGCTTGGCTTCGTTTTCATTTATGGCCATTTCAAACGCTTTTAAACGTTTATAAATAGACAGTAGTTCAACAATCGTTGTCCAAGAGTTAATCAAATATTGGAAAGAGTTTTCTACTTGGTTAAAGGCATTCATAACTCGCTGCATCACACCAAGGGTGAAAGCGCCCGCGATAATGGAAGGCGCAAGCACAATCAATGGCACAAACTGACCTACGTTTAAGTAGCCGTATCGCACGATATTAAAGTAGAGATAATTGGCATACAGACGGAAGTAGTTTTTACGGACGTTGTCGAATAGCTCGTTTAAAGTGATCGGATCTGCTCGGTCGGCATGATCTTCTCCATAAACGAGTTCTTTTCGGTAAGCGGCTTCTACACGCTGGTTTTTGAACTCCAGTCCTGGCAGTTTGATACCAGCAAGAGCAAGTAAAAGTGTACCGAAAACGGACCACATAATTGCAGTGAAGACCAAGGCCTGAGGCACTTCACCAATCAATGGTAATTCTTTAACGTAGCCAGACAATCCCCACAAAATAGGCAAAAAGGCAATCAAAGTCATAACGGATCTAAGTAAGCTAACACCTAAGCCTTCGACGATAGAGGCAAAGCGCATGGTGTCTTCTTGTATACGCTGAGATGCCCCTTCTATGTGACGGACTTTATCCCATTTTGAGGAGTAATAACTTGTCATTGCAGTACGCCAGCGGAAAACGTAATGACTAATGAAGAAGTTACTTAATACAGACACTGTGATGGCGATTAAAATGATGACTGCTACAGTGGACAGCTCGGCATAATAATCAGCCAAAGGAATGCTATTTGGCTCGCCCAATGCCTTTTGAATAAGGTCATAAAAGCTGCCATACCATTCGTTAAGCATGACGCTCACTTGTACTTGAAACCAAGTGATGAAAACAATTAATGCGGATCCAGAAACAGACCATTTCGCCCACTTTTGTCCGCCGTAAATAGTCCAAGCACCGACAAATAATCCGTAACAAAGAATCATGTATTGATATAGCCAAATATCTAGCGCGGTGCTTTGTGCGCTTGCAAAAGCGGCTTGAGCTGCGGCGTCCGCACCTTCGGTTAGTGCTTTGGGGAAATTAATGCCGAACAGTGAGCCTAAACTTAAACTGGCTCCAAGGTCTTGGGCAATAAGATACCAGCCTAGAACACATGCAATTGCCCAAAGGGCGAAACTTATAAAAAAGAGCTTAGGTTTGGGAAAGAAAGATTGAAACACAGTTTAGCTTCTCTATATTGGTGAATAGTGCGTAAGCCATTGATTTACTCGAAAATGTATAATGGCGCTTTATAGGAGCTTAAACCAGTCCATGAATAAGCACAATCAGCCGGCTTTTAAGGAATCTGCAAAAAAGACGACAATAGGAACAAATTTGCCCATTTTTAGTCTTATTCGAACTTAGACATAAAAAAATCGAGCCGAGGCTCGATTTTTTGTTTCTGCTTAGTCACTTTTATTAAGTGTCTTATGCGTTAGCAATCGCTTTTTCAATGGCTTTTTCTAAACGAGAAAGGCCTTCTGCAATATCTTCTTTTGGGATAACCAAAGAAGGAGCTAAACGTAAAACATTTGGTCCAGCTACTAAAACAAATAGACCTTCTGCTGCGGCCGCTGTTACGAAAGTCCCTGCTTTTCCAGCAAGAGAATCAACCACTTCAGCGCCAATCAAAAGACCCATACCACGAATGTCTTTAAACACATTAAGTTTTTCGTTGATGGCTTTTAGACCTGCAACAAAAGTATCGTGACGTTCTTGAATACCACTGAGAACTTCAGGAGTATCAACAATATCAATCACAGCTTCAGCAATGGAACATGCCATTGGGTTGCCACCATAAGTACTGCCGTGAGTACCGAAGGCTAAGCTTTTCGCTGTTTCTTCTGTTGCCAACATAGCACCAACAGGGAAACCATTGCCTAGTGCTTTTGCAGTCGTTAGTACATCTGGTTTTACACCTAGTTGCTCGTAGGCATATAAAGTACCCGTACGGCCAACACCAGATTGAACTTCATCAAAAACAAGTAAAGCATTGTGCTGGTCACATAGCTCACGAACTTGCTTAGCGAATTCTTTATCAGCAGGAATAACGCCGCCTTCACCTTGGATTGGCTCTATTACAACCGCGCAAGTTTTGTCACTGATGATGGCTTTTAATTGCTCAATATCATTGTAGTCACAATGTTTGATGCCACCTGGTGTCGGCTCAAAACCCTCTTTGTATTTTGCTTGTCCGCCAACAGAAACGGTAAACAAAGTACGGCCATGGAAAGACTTATTGAAAGCAATGATTTCGTGCTTTTCAGGACCGAAATGATCAAATGCGTAACGACGTGCTAGCTTAAATGCAGCTTCATTTGCTTCTGCGCCACTGTTTGCAAAAAAGACGCGATCTGCAAACGTTTTGTCAGTCAGCTTTTTAGCTAATCGTAATGCTGGCTCGTTGGTCATCACATTGGCTAGGTGCCAAAGTTGTCCAGCTTGTTCGCGCATGACGTTGACTAGAGTTGGATGGGAATGACCTAATGCAGTAACGGCAATGCCGCCTGCAAAATCGATGTATTCTTTGCCTTCTTTGTCCCATACGCGAGAGCCTTCGCCACGCACTGGAATAATTGCCGAAGGTGCGTAGTTAGGAACCATTACTTCATCAAAGGTTGCTCTCGTTACTTGTAATGTCACTTGTTTATTCCTCTTAAAAAAATAGGTGGCCGAGGTAACGGCCACCGTTAAATTTATATCAGATTTCTTAACTCTCGAATAGCGACGGTTACCATTGGTAGCGTTAATTCACTTTCAGCTTTGATCTCGCCGAAAGTCGCGCGGTAATGGTTTATATTTTCGCTATTTGACTCACGCCAATGAGTTAAGCGTTCCTCCAGTTTCTTGATATCAATGCTAGATTGAATCACGGCTTGAGTTAATGTTCTTAGGCTGCTGTCAACTTCGTCGCCCAATCCTGCTTTCGCCCGTTGTTGCCACATATCATCAGCAGGCAGTTCGCTTGCTTTATGGCGTAACCAATGCAGCTCTAAGTCCATTTCCAAAGCGAAATAGGTTTGAGCAACATCAAGTACTTCTGTGTCTGTATTGGCGGCAACACGAATGATGTCCAAGCCGTAGAATAGCGCTTGAAGAGAAGACAAGGTGTCTGCCAGTTCCGCTGGGATATTCTTGCTAACAAGGTCGGCAGAAATATCCGCTAAGTGCGCTTTGCTTGATTCCGTTAAGATCGCTTGCATGTTGGCTCGAATAATATCGATACCAGGCTTATAAGTGTCTTTTAAGCGCTGGATAGACAAGCTTTCGCGAGTGTTGCGTAGCAACCACAATGTTGCACGTTCGATGAGCCCTTGAATTTGGATCAACAAATCATTCAACACGGCATTGTAAACAACAAAGTCCAAATCATTGATTGCATCCCACAGTGCTGCAATGCCGAAGATATCTTCTGCCGCCATGTAAGCTCGAACAACATTCAACGATGATGCGCCTGTTTCTTCTTGCATGTAAGTCGTAAAGGTTGGCCCCATACGGTTGCCAAGATTGTTTGTTACATGCCCAGCAATGATTTCTTGAATCAATGGGTGTGAAGACATTTGGCTGCCAAAACGCTTCGTCAATTGAGTCGGGAAGTACTCATTGATTTGAGTCGTTAAATCCGAATCTTCGCCAATACCATCGATGACCAATTGCTCAGAGAGCTTAATTTTTGAGTAAGCCAATAAGACGGATATTTCAGGACGAGTAAGTCCTAAACCTTTGTTTAAGCGTCGTTTAATTTGAGCATCACTTGGTAAGAACTCGATTTCACGGTTCAAGCGACCTTCACGAACAAGAGACTGAATCAAACGCCAATGGTCCGCTAAACGCTCTGGTGCTTGCGCATTAGCAAGCGACAACACATGGCTCTGGCCAAGGTTGTGACGTAAAACAAGATTACCGACTTCGTCTGTCATTTCTGCTAACAAGCTGTTGCGTTGCTTCTCAGTCATGTCACCGTTTTCAACAACACGGTTCAGCAAAATCTTAATGTTTACTTCGTGGTCTGAGCTGTCTACACCGGCTGAGTTGTCGATGGCATCTGTGCTAATCAAGCCGCCGTTTTGAGCGAACTCAATACGACCCAGTTGAGTAAGGCCTAAGTTGCCGCCTTCGCCAACAATTTTGCAGCGTAACTCTTTACCATTTACACGCAATCCATTGTTTGCACTGTCGCCAGCATCGGCGTGAGACTCACCTTCAGACTTAACGTAAGTACCGATACCGCCGTTCCAAAGCAGATCAACTGGCGCTTTAAGAATGGCATTGATTAAATCAATCGGCGCCATGGACTTAACATTGCCTTCGATACCTAATGCTTTGCGAATGTCTGCATTAATCGGAATCGACTTCGCAGAGCGATTAAAGATGCCGCCGCCTTTTGAAATCAATTCTTTGTTGTAATCTTCCCAAGATGAACGAGGCAATTTAAACATGCGTTCACGTTCAGCGAAGGATGACGCCGCATCTGGCGTCGGATCAATGAAGATGTGCATGTGGTTAAAGGCAGCCACTAAGCGAGTATGTTTTGATAGAAGCATACCGTTACCAAAAACGTCACCGGCCATATCGCCCACGCCCACGGCAGTAAAGTCGGTTGTTTGGCAATCGATACCAATTTCTTTAAATTGGCGTTTAACCGATTCCCATGCGCCACGCGCCGTGATGCCCATTTTCTTGTGGTCGTAACCATTTGAGCCACCAGAAGCGAATGCATCTCCTAGCCAGAAGCCGTATTTTTCTGAAATGCTGTTGGCTAAATCAGAGAAAGTTGCTGTGCCTTTGTCTGCTGCGACGACCAAGTATGGGTCGTCTTCGTCGTAACGTTCAACAGAAAGCGGAGCAACGACTTCGTTCTGTACTAGATTGTCAGTAATGTCTAACAGGCCACTAATGAAAGTGGTGTAACAATGAACTACTTCCGCTTGAACTTCTTCGCGGGAAGCGTTCTTTTTCAATTGTTTCGCAACGAAACCACCTTTTGCGCCCGCAGGAACAATGACGGCATTCTTAACCATTTGAGCTTTAACAAGACCAAGAACTTCGGTTCTAAAGTCTTCCATGCGGTCAGACCAGCGAAGCCCACCACGAGCCACTTTCCCGCCGCGCATATGCACGCCTTCCACCCAAGGAGCGTAGACGAAAATTTCAAATTTAGGACGCGGTAAAGGAACTGCTGGAATTAGAGAAGGGTCTAATTTGAAAGACACATAATCTTTGATTCCGCCTTCTGCATCGGCTTGATAGAAGTTAGTTCGTAGCATTGCTTGAAGAACGGACAAGTAATGTTTCAGGATTCTATCTTCATCTAGATTTGCAACTTGATCTAATTCAAGATCAATTTTCTCAAGCAGTTTTTGTACTTTTTCAGCGCGCTTAGTTGTTTGGCTAGGATCAAAGCGTTGTTCAAAAAGCTGCACAAGCAAACGTGTGATGCTGGTGTTTTTCTCTAGGGTTTGTTGCATGTATTGGCCAGAGAAAGGCACCTGAAGTTGCATCAAGTATTTGGTTAATGCACGCAGCATAGTAATTTGGCGCCACGTCAAAGAAGCGTTAAGTACTAAGGCATTGAAGCGATCGTTTTCAACGCGACGACTAAATACTTGGTTGAAAGCATCTTGGAAGGCTTCGCGCTGTGCTGGTTTTTCAAGGTTTACATCTGCATCAACACAGATGGCGAATTCAACAACCCATGTGTCGGCTTTGCCATCGCCGTTTTGGTCTAGCTCGTAAGGGCGAGCTTCCAAAACGCGCAGTCCCATGCATTCTAAAATTGGCAATACATCGGATAGAACCAGTGTTGTGCCAGCGCCATAGACTTTAAAGAAGTAATTGTTTTGAGCTTGGCCAACTTGACGGTAAAGATGCGTGGATATATCGCCTTCGCCTCCAAGTAGACTTAAGCGCTCAATATCTAATACTGCAGCGTTCGGAGAGAAGTCTTCTCGGTAAGCCACGGGTAAGTAAGGCGTGTAAGTGTTGTACAGCTTGTTGCCGCTTTCTTCACCATGGCTTTTGTACAATGCATTTAGAAGCTTATCTTCCCAAGATGTCATTGCATCTTGCATACGGCTTTGGATTTCTTCTGCATCAATTTTTGGGCTTTGCTTCGGATCTGCAATTTGTATTGTGAAATTGACCCGTGCCAAGACCAACTGAGAAAACTGTACGTTGAATTCTGAACTGGTTCCGTTGCATGCATTCATCAGAATTTCCTGCATTTTAATACGGAGTTCAGTGTTGTAGCGGTCTCTTGGTACATAAACCAATGCATTTAAGAAGCGACCATAAATATCCTTGCGTAGGAAAACGCGTAATTGACGGCGTTCTTGAATAGCTAAAATGCTTTCAATCGCGTTGAAAAGGTGCTCCGCTGGTGCTTGCAACATTTCATCACGAGGATAACTATTTAGAATGTGCTTGAGGTTCTTGCCCTTGTGGCTGTTTGGATCCACATTCGATTTTTCAATGATCAATTCCAGCTTTTTACGCAGCAATGGAATATCTTGTAGGCGTGCGATGTAAGCGGTAGAGGAATACAAACCGAAGAAACGCCACTCGCCAATCACATTGCCTTTCTTATCAAAGCGTTTGATGCCCAAATAGTCCAAATGAACAGGGCGATGGATGGTCGAGATCGCCGTTGATTTAGTTAAAATCAACATGTTTGTATTATCGACAGCTAGTTTGGCAAGATGATCGTGCAAAACGATGTCACGTTTTACTTTCTTGTCACTCAGGTCGCGGAACGTGCCCAACCCTGAACCATCAACAAGCTTTAGATGCGTTTCATCGTTTTCTATAACTAGGTCGTATGAGCGGAAGCCGACAAAAGTGAAGTGGTTGTTGGCAACCCAGCGAAGAAAATCTAAATTTTCTTGGTGTTCTGTGTTGTCTTTTAGGTGCGCAATGCCTTCTGACTCAGTGATGATGTCATTAAGCTTGGTTTGCATTGGCGGCCAATCATTCACGGCTTTGGTGATGTCGCTAAATGTTTTAGTAAGCTCGTCTTTGATTTGATCTAAAACATTAGTATCGGATAAACGACCAATTTCAAAACGCATTAATGAGTCGTTGGTGTTGGCAGACGATCCTATTTTGATAAGTTCGCCTTTTTTGTTTCGCTCGACAGGTACAAGCGGATGCACTGTCATGTGTATTGTGTAGCCCAAGCGAACAAGTGTCATGCTGAATGATGACACTAGGAAAGGCATGTCTTGCGTTAAAATTTCAACGACTGTGTGCGTTGATTGCCAACTGTGTTCTTCATAATTCGGGTTGTAAACGCGGATTTTAGGTTGGTCTGGAGCGCGATTTTGCAAGAAATCCCATAGGCAGATAATTGTGCCGTATAGGTTTTCAATGGATTCGGCTGCCAAATCTTCTGTTAGAGAGTCTTGGAAATAAAGGTGCGCGAGCTGAATAATGTTGCTTGCTTCAGCATCACTAAAGTTTTCATTTATTTCTACTTCAACGCGTTCGATTAATTCATTTTTTTTGTGGTCAGTCATTAGAACTCATCCCTTGTGAGTGGTGTTCATAATAAAACTAGTTGTAAATGCGATTTTGCGAAAGTATTTGGCTTAGACTCTGCATAAGATTATTATGAAAAAACCAAACCTTTGATAGTTAGTAACTTTCTTAATAGCGACATGTTGTTTCCATGTGTGGTTTTCAAAGCCTCTTACATCTTGTGAAAGAAGTAAAAAACCTTTGTTATCCATTTTAAACGAAATAAACTTCTTTTTTGCCTATAGTTCGCAGGATAATATTTTGTACAAGAGTGAATTCGCATCAAGAGAAATCATGCAGGCAAGTAAAAAGCCCCTAAAATACGGTTTTTTACTGTTGCCCAATTATTCTATGCTGGGTTTTTCTTCTGCAATCGAAACCTTGCATATGGCGAACTGGGTAACAGGAAAAGAGCTCTATTCTTTTTGTACTATTAGTTACGGTGAAAGAGAAATGCCTTCAAATACGGGGGTTGTAACCGTCTCGGACTACTTAACTTGTGATGCGCCGAGTGATTTAGATGCTATTTTTGTGTGCGGGTCTTCACCTGTGTCAAAAAACGAAAATCAAACTTTAGAAAATTGGTTAAAAAAACAAGCAAAAAGAAATGTTGGACTCGGTGGCGTTTGCACGGGAAGTCATTTACTAGCCAAAGCTGGGCTGTTAGATGGTTATCGAGCGACGATTCATTGGTGGAGTATTGCTAACCTCCGTGACGAGTTTCCACAGACGATTGTGTCTAATCATTTGTTTGAAGTGGATAGAGACCGCTACACCTGTAGTGGTGGCACAGCAGCCATGGATATGATGTTGTTTCTAATAGGAAAACAGCATGGTATGAGTTTGGCGAGCAGTATTTCTGAGCAGTTTGTGTGTGAGCGAATCCGTACACACGACGACCCGCAAAGGATTCCTTTGCAAGCGCGTATCGGCACCGGACAGCCAAAACTGGTTGAAGCTGTTCAATTGATGGAAGCCAATATTCAAGAGCCGCTTTCTTCTGATGATATTGCTTACCACGTTGGCGTTTCTAGACGGCACTTGGAGAGGTTGTTTAAAAGTAATTTAGACATTGTGCCTTCTCGCTACTATTTAGAATTGCGCTTGCAGCATGCTAAACAGTTGTTAACTCAAACAGATAAAGCTATTAATGATATTGGTAATGAGTGTGGGTTTTCTACAGCGCCCCATTTTAGTACGACGTATAAAAGTTTTTTTGGTGTGACGCCAAGAGAGGAACGTAAGAAAACCCATAACAAGGTTTCAATTCCGTTACAGAGCGACCGGAAAAAAAGGCAACTTTGGAAAAAATAATTTAAACTACTGGTTAAGACTGTTTTTGGCGTGATTTTTGTATTCTTCGTGACAGTATAAATGGAGTTACAAAGAGGCCTATGCGTTTATTACGCCTCGTTAGAGACAGTTAGCTGCTAATAAAATAAGGTAAAAAAACCATGTCGAAAGCCCCAGCGTTAGAACTCATTGATATTCATAAGACATTTGGCGATGTTGAAGTGCTCAAAGGTATTTCTTTGAAGGCTTATGATGGTGATGTTATCTCAATTCTTGGCTCTAGTGGTTCTGGTAAAAGCACGTTTTTACGTTGCATCAACTTACTTGAGAACCCAACGCAAGGTGAAATAATCTTCAATGGCGGTAAGTTGGACTTGGTGCAAGGTGAGACGGATCTTGTTGCTAATAATATGAGGCAACTTACCAAGATGCGCCAGCAAATCGGATTTGTTTTCCAGAGCTTTAACCTTTGGCCTCATATGACTATTTTGCAAAATGTAATGGAAGGCCCTTTGAATGTTCTAAAGCGTCCGAAGCAAGAAGTTGCTGAATATGCGGAGCATTTGTTACGCAAAGTAGGAATAGCAGAAAAGAAAAATATGTACCCAAATCAATTGTCTGGTGGACAGCAACAGCGTGTTGCGATTGCCAGAACATTGGCTATGGATCCTCAGCTTATTTTGTTTGATGAGCCAACTTCCGCACTTGACCCTGAATTGGTTGGGGAAGTGTTAGGTGTTATGCGTAATCTAGCTGAAGAAGGGCGCACAATGCTTATTGTGACCCATGAAATGAATTTCGCACGTGAAGTGTCAAGTGATGTTGTCTTTTTACATAAAGGCGTTGTTGAAGAAAAAGGAACACCTGACGAAGTGTTTGGCTCGCCTAAATCAGAGCGTTGCAAAGCATTTTTGTCTAGTGCATTTTAAGAAGTAGCAGGGTTGGAAGGACAGATTTAACTCTTGTTATCGTGAATAATTTAATAATCAAAAAGGTAGTGTTATGAAACTTAAAAAAATTGTCTTAGGTTCTGCTTTATTAGTAACTGCAGCAATGTCTACTATTTCTGCTCAAGCAGCAGATAAAGTACGCTTTGTGACTGAAGGTGCTTGGGCACCATTCAACTTTATTGATGCTGCGGGCATGCCACAAGGTTTTGATGTTGATATTGCGCGTGCCTTATGTTCAAGAATGGAAGCGGATTGTGAAATCCTGACTCAAGACTGGGATGGTCTGATTCCTGGTTTAAAAGTACGTAAATTTGATGCCATTATTGCTTCTATGTCTATCACTGAAGATCGCTTGAAAGTCGTTGATTTTACTAACAAATACTACTCTGGCGGATTGCGTTTCATGGGCCGTGTTGGTGAGACATTTGACCTAAGCGATCTATCTGGCAAAACAATTGGTGCGCAGCGTGCAACTTTGGGTGCTCAATACCTAGAAGACAACTTCACTGGTAAAGCGGATCTAAAATTCTATGATAACCAAGATAACGTTTATCTAGACCTTCTTTCTGGCCGTTTAGACATCGTTTTGTCTGACGAACTACCAACTTACAACTGGTTGAAAACAGCAGAAGGCGCGTCTCAGTTTGAGTTCAAAGGCAACTCTTTCATGAAAAACGACGAAATCGGTATTGCTGTTCGTAAAGGCGACACTGAGTTAAAAGAGAAATTGAACAAAGCGCTTGATGAGCTGATTGCTGATGGCACTTACGAGAAAATCAACGCTCGTTACTTCCCATTCTCTATCTACTAAGGGTGACTTGTTAATTTAAGTCTCCATATAAAGTTCCTCGGTGTGTAAAAGCCGAGGAACCTCTTTTTCGCTTACTCTGAGAAAAAACTATGATTGATCTTCATGGATTCGGTGACCAGCTGCTGCAAGGTGCTGTCGTTACCTTAGAGCTAGCATTGTCTTCTCTGTTTGTCGGTTTAATTCTTGGGTTGTTGGGTGCTTCCGCCAAATTGTCCTCGATTAAACTCTTCCGATGGATTGCTCATGGCTACACAACCATTATTCGTGGTATTCCTGAACTATTAACGGTTCTTATTATTTACTTTGGCGCCACCAGTGTTTTGATGGCCATTGCCAGCGTATTTGGCTATGACGAATACATTGAAGTAGGTGCGTTTGCCGCGGGTGTTACAGCACTTGGTTTAACCTTTGGAGCTTATGCGACAGAAGTTTTCCGAGGCGCTTTACAGTCAATCCCTAAAGGGCAGCATGAAGCAGCAATTGCTTTAGGTATGGGGCCTGTTCGTAAGTTTTATCGCATTATTTTACCGCAGGTTTGGCGTATTGCCTTGCCAGGTATTGGTAATTTATTTCTAGTCTTGCTGAAAGACACCGCGCTTGTTTCTGTTGTTGGTCTTGATGACATCATGCGTAAAGCTAACATTGCCGTTAGCAGTACGAAAGAAGCGTTTTTGTTTTATTTGGTGGCCGCTTTCATGTATTTGGCTTTAACCATTGTTTCTATGGTTTTGGTTTCTTACTTAGAAAAACGAGCCAGTCGCGGTTTAACAAGGGGATAATGAATGGACTTTTCAGTTGTTGTTGAATACTTTCCCCGTTTGTTAAGTGGCGCTTGGGTTAGTTTACAGTTAGTGGTTTTATCTGTTGTGTTAGGTGGAATATTGGCCTTGCCAATTGCTTTAGCGAGAATTTCCCCTGTTGCTTGGATAAGAGCATTTCCTTTTGCTTATATCTTCTTTTTCCGTGGTACGCCTTTGTTGGTGCAAATCTTTTTGGTTTATTACGGTGCGTCGCAATTTGATGTAGTACGAGAAAGTATCTTTTGGCCTATCCTAAGAGAACCTTTTTGGTGCGCTATTATTGCTTTCACTTTGAATACGTCTGCTTATACGGCAGAGATTTTCAGAGGCGCGATTCAAGCCATTCCTCAAGGTGAAGTTGAGGCTTGTAAAGTAGTCGGTATGACGAAAGTACAAATGTACCGTCGTATTCTTTTGCCTCGGGCCTTTGGTATTGTTTTACCTGCTTACGGTAACGAGATTATCTTGATGCTAAAGGGCAGTGCGTTGGCAAGTACTATTACCATTTTGGACTTGACCGGTATGGCAAGAACCATCATCGCAAGAACCTATACGCCGATGGAAATTTTCTTGGCGGCTGGTGGCATATATTTGTTGATCAGTATTGTTGTTATTGCGATTTTCCGTCAAATCGAATTACGTCAAAACCGTTACCTAGGCACTTTATCTATTAAGGTTCCAGATAAAGGGTAATGCGAGGCTGTTTTTGAGAATGGATTCGGATCAATAAAAAAGAGGCTTAAGCCTCTTTTTTATTGCGATTCTGATCGTACTTTTGGTTCTGAAAATGAAGTGTTAAATCGCTTCGTTTCCAGTTTCGCCTGTACGGATTCGGATAACTTGCTCAAGAGTGGTAACGAAAATTTTACCGTCACCAATTTTTCCTGTGTTCGCGCTGTTTTGTATTACTTCGATCGCGCGTTCAACTTGATCGCTTTCTATGGCAAGTTCTAGTTTAACTTTAGGTAAAAAATCAACCACATACTCAGCGCCACGATAAAGTTCAGTGTGGCCTCGTTGACGACCAAAACCTTTCACTTCTGTTACTGTGATGCCATTAATTCCTATTTCGGATAATGCCTCACGTACTTCATCTAGTTTGAAGGGTTTAATAATGGCTGTAATTAATTTCATTTCTGCTCTCCATAGGAATAAAAAGTATTCTTTGGATTTAAAATACCACTCTCTTATTAAAGGCGCTACATACTTGATGTTTATGAAGCTTCTTTCTAGTGTTATTTACTAAAGGCCATTCATCGCGTCTAGGTCATCAAACTCAGGCTGATGATACTTTTCCCCCAATTTATGCACAGCGTCAATTAGGTATTTTGGGTGATCAGGGTTGACGAACTGATGTATGCCGTGACCAAGATTAAATACATGGCCAGTACCATGACCAAATCCCGATAGTACGTTTTCCACTTCACGCTCGATGACACTCTGATCTGCATAAAGCACGCTAGGATCGATGTTTCCTTGTAATGCCACTTTATCGCCAACGCGAGCACGAGCTTCAGAAATATCAGTTGTCCAATCTAAACCTAATGCATCTGGACCAGTGGCTGCCATGTTTTCTAACCATTGGCCGCCATTTTTAGTGAACAAGATCACTGGGATTTTTTGCCCATTATGTTCATGGATAAGGCCATCTAGGATTTGCTTCATGTAGAGCAATGAGAACTGCTGGTACATCGGGCCACTCAAAACACCGCCCCAAGTATCAAATATTTGTAGGGCTTGTGCGCCAGCTAAAATCTGCCCATTTAGGTAGGCTGTTACTGATTCAGCCAATTTGTTTAATAGGGCATGAAGCGTCTCTGGAGATTGGTACATCATGGCTTTAATGTGACGGAAATCTTTGCTTGATCCACCTTCAACCATATAAGTTGCTAAAGTCCATGGACTGCCAGAAAAGCCTATTAGTGGCACATCGCCGTTTAACGCATGACGAATAGTGGTGACAGCTTTCATCACATAATCGAGGTCGTTTGCTGTTGTAATTGGTAAAGCTTCAACATCTGCTTTGGTACGGATTTTATGTTTGAATTTTGGGCCTTCACCTGTTTCGAAATATAAGCCTAAGCCCATTTCATCAGGGATGGTTAAGATGTCTGAAAATAAAATCGCGGCATCTAATTCATATCGTCTAAGTGGCTGTAGCGTCACTTCACAGGCAAATGCGTCGTTTTTACATAAGCTCAAAAAATCTCCAGCAGTTGCTCGACTTGCTCGATATTCTGGTAAATAGCGTCCAGCTTGTCTCATCATCCATACAGGGGTTGTGTCGACTGGCTGTTTGAGCAATGCGCGCAAGAAGCGGTCATTTTTGAGTTCTGGAAACATTAATACTCTCCGATGTGAATTTTATTGAGCGCATTTTACCTAACTTATAAGGGAAAAGCAGAGGGAATAAATACAATTTATGAGAAGCCCGTTGAAAAGACCAATAATATTGATCTATAGCAGGGTTTGTTAATGGCTATTTATAAGGGTAATCAATCACCTAGATATCTTTTTAGGCTGTGGAGTTGCACTTGTTGGGCTGCATTCTCAATGTTTTTATTGGCATGTAAATTCTTTAAAACGGACGGGAACGCCGCTTTGGTTTGCTTTTCATCCATACCTTGTTTTAGTTCAGAGGAATACAGGGCTTTTAGCAAAATATAGTCGAGAGGACTTAGGTAAGTATCAATACTAATGTCATTAAAAATTGAGGGAAATACATCGTCAGAATCATTGGGCAGTCCGAGTAACTGGGTGATTTCCTCAACGATACAATCTAAAAAGCGAGCTTTTTCCCGTGCATAGTCCACTGGGATAATAATGATGCCTTTAGTTATTTCATAACGTGAGTTGCGCCTGAATGTGCCGAGACATATCGCTTCGTTCAAAGCCGCGCGAATTTTTTCAGGATCGCCAATATACTGCTGAACCTTGTTTTCCATATTTTCGTAGCGAGTGAAGATGGCAAACATGTTTGCTTTTTTAGGATTGTCTGTAAATTCAATCGATAAACCTGTGATGGACGAAAGGTGCTTGGCGTGGACACTTAGTAACTCTTTTTGAAGTTCACTGTCTCCGCTTTCGCTTTCAAAGAACAGTTTTATAGGCTGATTCCAGCGTATGAGTTTTGGGTATTTTGTTTCTTTATATTCACGTCCCAATGCAATTTTAATGAAACTGTCTTGGATGTATTGATCGCTTTGCCAGCGCTCTTGAGCAAGAGACGGAAGAGCGAGCCAAAGGAGTGAAAGTAAAAGACTAAAGCGGATCATCTGATTTAGCTTGGGTTAGTTGGCTTGTGAAATGCTGTAGAGCATCCAAAGAATCAGGCGTGAAAGGCAAATTATTTGGGTTGGTGAGAATATCATCAATACTCATTTCATGGATTGAAGCGACTTCTTTTTGTTGGAGTGTTAGCTCCCCATGCTCTTCTTGATCGTAGTGGCACACGAAGATTTTACCCCAGATGTTAAACCCTTCTCCTTGGGTGAGAAAAATACCTTGGCTTTCTAATGGCGCATCAAAGCCAAGCTCTTCTTGTAATTCGCGGTGTGCTGAGTCTATGTAGGATTCGCCTTTTTCCACAACTCCGCCGGTTGTTATGCCATAAAAGTTTGGGCAAAAGGCTTTGTCAGCGGCTCTTTTTTGAACAAGTAGGTTTCCGGCTTTATTGAACACAAGAATGTAGGTTACGCGATGGAAGTCAGTGCTAAAGTCCATTTTGCGTCGTGGTACATCACCAATGATGTTGTTGTGTTGATCGACTAATATAATGACTTCGTCATTCACTGGCATAAAGTACTCGATTGGTTGAAAACATTGCTGTAAATAAAGAGGGTATCGGCATTTTACTTGAAAGAAAAGATTTCTGTTTTCTTGTCATTCGTTTCTGGCCTAGTGGAGTATAAATAAAGCGACCTATTATTTTGTTTTATGCATGAAAACCTTGAATGTTTCGTGTGAAAATCGCAAAAAACAGTATGATAAGCTTCCTATTTTTTATTTTAAGAGTGGCTTTAAGGAAAAAATGACTATTTTGAATAATGACTTTTTGGCATTAACCTTGGCTAATCCAAAAGAAATTTCCCCTTTTCATTTTACCTTTCCTAGTGGCACAGCCTTTGTTGAAGACACTGGAATTTTAAGGCTTGAGCCAACAGAGGCGTCTTCTACAAGTCTTGTTTTATCTGCCGGCATTCATGGTAATGAAACAGGTCCGATAGAGTTACTCAATAATCTTGTTACGTCGATTCTTGAAGGTCAGTTAACATTAAATATTCGACTTCTTGTGTTGATCGGAAATCCTATCGCTGCCAACTGCTCAAAACGCTTTTGTGAAGTGAACCTGAATCGGTTGTTTAGTGGAGCTTGGCAAAACTACGAAGGTTTTGAAGCCGATAGGGCGCAACAACTTGAGTTGGCCGTCAGTGATTTTTATCAAAAGGAAGAGCAGCAAGGAGAGCAAGTCCGGTTGCATTATGATTTGCACACTGCCATCCGAGGATCTATGCATGAAAAATTTGTTGTGCATCCATTTGTCGAAAAGGCTGTTTATGACAAAGAGCAATTGGCCTTTTTAGCGTCTAGCGGAATAGAAGCTGTGTTGCTATCCCATCAACCAACCACGACTTTTTCTTATTATAGTCATGCTGCCCATGGTGCTCATGCTTTTACCGTAGAGCTTGGGAAAGTTCATCCGTTTGGCCAAAATGATCTGTCACGCTTTGATGATCTAGAACGCAGTTTGGTTTTATTGCTACAAGAAGGTGTTTTGGCGCAAAAACCTTTGTCTACTTTGCAGGTTTTTTCAGTACTTGAGGCTCTAATAAAAGACGATGAAAGCTATGAATTAAGTATTGCTGATGATGTGAAAAACTTTACTCAATTTGAGGAAGGTTATGTTTTAGCTCGTTCCGAAAAGAGCCAGTATCAGGTTGAAAAAAACGGAGATGCGATTGTCTTCCCTAATACGAATTTACCTGTCGGGCAAAGAGCGGGTTTAATGGTTCGACCAATTGAGCTGGAAGCATTGCAACTTGTTTGACTGTTGTCCTTTTTAGTGTCTTAAAAATGGTTTATTTATAAGAGATTTTAGTCAAATGACTTGAATCTCTTTTTTTAATATCGTACCGTTATGTTATAACATCTTAACCGGTACCCAATAATGAACAAACTCTTTTTTGCGCTAGGCGTTTCTGCCTTATCTCCTCTTGCTTTAGCAAAACCAACCATTGTTACAAGTATTAGTCCTGTTTCCATGATTGTGGCAGCCATTGCTGGCGATAAAGCGGACATACAACAAATTGTATCAAGCACGGCATCACCTCATGACTTCGCGTTACGACCATCTGACCTTAGAAAAATTTCGAATGCAGATGCTGTTGTTTGGGTGGGTGAATCACTAGAAAACTTTCTAGAGAAACCGCTTAAAAACGCAGGAAAAGAAGAGTCCTCTATTGAGTGGCTTGCTCTGAAAGGTGTGGAGCTTCATAACTTTGGTGAAGAGGGTCATGACGATCATGATGAGCATGACGACCACGGCCATGATGAGCATGACGATCACGACCATGATGAGCATGACGACCACGATCATGATGGGCATGACGATCACGACCACGACGAGCATGAAGGTCATGAAGGTCACAGCCATGAAGGTGTTGATCCACATGTTTGGTTGTCGCCTGATAATGCACGAGTCTTGGCGGAAGCTGTGACTATGCGTATGGTGTACTTAGATTCAGCAAACGCAGAATATTACAAAGCTAACCTAGCAGCATTCGATAAAGGTTTGTCTGCAAAAGATGACGAGATACGTCACTCTTTTGATAAGGTTTCTAAAGTACCTTATATCGTTTTCCATGACGCATATACTTACTTCGAAGAGCATTATGGTTTGAACAATTCTGGCGAAGTATCAGTGAGCCCAGAGCGTAAACCAGGAGCGAAGAAAGTTGCAGAACTTCGCCATCAAATTGAAGAAAACAAAATTCAATGCGTGTTTAGTGAACCACAATTTAGCCCAGGCATTGTTAAAGCCTTGCTAGATGGCACTAACGTGAAAACGGCTGTTTTAGACCCTCTAGGCAGTGAAATTCCTCTAAGTAAAGATGCTTACTTCACATTCTTAAGCACCTTGAGCGGTCAATTCCTTAGCTGCTTAGGCTAATGTGTTTCGCCTACCGCTAGAATAAGCTGTGAAAGCTTGCTCTTTGGTAGGCGATTTACTTTCTACTCTGTATAATGACGCAACTTTACGTTCATTATGGAGAGCAGAGAGGCTTTATGAGCGACCTAACGACTAACAATACCCACTCAGACGCCCTTATCCAAAGTGCTCAGCGCACCTTATCTATTCAAGCTCAAGCTCTTACTAATTTATCGAATCAAGTTACAGAAGAATTTGCCAAAGCCGTTCGTATGATTCTTGCCAGTAAAGGCAGAACCATTATCTGTGGAATGGGGAAATCAGGCTTGATAGGCAAAAAAATCGCAGCGACTTTTGCTTCTACAGGAACGCCTAGTTTTTTTCTTCACCCTGGAGAAGCGTTTCATGGCGATTTAGGTATGATTCAACCAGAAGATGTGTTGGTGTTAATCAGTTACTCGGGTGAAACCGAAGAGTTGATGAGACTGTTACCTTCACTGAAAAGCTTTGGTAATCCAAGTGTTGCTTTGGTCGGTAACATGGATTCCACCTTAGCCAAGCATTGCGATTGTGTGTTGGATATTTCGGTAGATAGAGAAACCTGCCCGAATAATCTAGCACCAACCACATCAACAACCATGACAACGGCAATGGGCGATGCTTTGGCCGTTGCCTTGATGGAGTGTCGAGATTTTCAGCCGCAAGATTTTGCACGTTTTCATCCTGGCGGAAGCTTAGGGCGTAAGCTCTTGACGCGTGTGAAAGACCTAATGCATAAGGAAAACTTACCTGTATGTTCGTCAACGGCTACGTTGAAAGAAGCCATTTCTGTGATGACCCATGGCCGCATGGGTGTGGTTTTGATTCAAGATGAAGATAAATTATTAGGGATTTTTACCGATGGTGATTTGCGTCGTGCTATGTTGAAAGAAAGTGAAGGCATGATACAGAAAACCATGGCAAGTTTAATGACACCAAATCCGAAAACCATCAATGAAAATGTCATGATAGTACAAGCTGAAGAGCAAATGTTACGCGACAAGATCACCTTATTAATTGTTGTGGACGATGATCAAAAAGTGTCTGGTATTTTAGAAATTTACGATCGATAAATATTGATGTCTATCTTGCTGCTCTGTTTGACTTAGAGTGTGCGAATTGAAATTTAAATGGAGCAACCATGTCTAAAGAATCCAAAGTGATTAAAATCGGCAACAAAGTTGAAGTAGCCAACCATTTGCCGTTTGTGTTATTCAGCGGCGTTAATGTTCTAGAATCTCGTGATCTCGCAATGCGAGTAGCAGAAGAGCATGTAAAAGTGACGCAGGCATTAGACATTCCTTATGTGTTTAAAGGCTCGTTTGATAAAGCTAACCGATCTTCCATCAATTCTTTCCGTGGGCCTGGCATGGAAGAAGGTTTGAAAATTCTTCAAGAAATCAAAGACACTTTTGGTGTGCCTGTTATCACAGATGTTCACGAAGGTTATCAGTGTGCGCCGGTGGCAGAAGTAGCTGATGTGATTCAGTTGCCCGCTTTTTTATCTCGTCAAACGGATTTGGTTGTTGAGATGGCGAAAACAGGAGCGGTAATTAACATCAAAAAAGCCCAATTCCTTGCGCCTCATGAAATGAAACACATACTGACGAAATGCCAAGAAGCAGGCAATGATCAGCTGATGTTGTGTGAGCGTGGCACCATGATGGGTTACAACAACTTAGTTGTAGACATGCTTGGTTTTGGCGAAATGAAAAAAATGGGTTATCCAGTGATGTTTGATGTGACGCATTCCTTACAACGGCCAGGCGGCCGTGAAGATTCTGCCGATGGCCGTCGTGCTCAAGTAACAGAGCTTGCTCGTGCTGGAATGTCTTTAGGCTTGTCGAGTTTATTCCTAGAAACTCACCCAACACCAGACAGTGCAAAATGTGACGGGCCTTGTGCTTTACCATTAGGCAAATTGGCGCCTTTCTTGAAGCAGATGAAGCAGCTTGACGAACTGGTCAAAACGTTTGAAGAATTAGACACGAGTGCCTAAATAATGGATTCGACTTTTCTTTCCTTTTACCCCTCATTGCAGAATGATGATTCATTAGTGGCCAAATTACAGTCACTGAAACTTGTCGTGTTTGATGTGGATGGCGTACTGACAGACGGTCGTTTGTTGTATACCGATCAGGGCGAAAATATTAAATGCTTTAATGTGAAAGATGGGGTTGCAATGAAATTGCTGCCTAAGTGGGGGATTCAAGTCGCGGTGATTACGGCCAAAGATTCCGCACCCTTGAGACTTCGAATGAAAGACCTAAAAGTCGATCATTTTTATCCCGGTTGCCATAATAAAGCGGAAGCGTTTGACGATTTAATCACTCGTTTGAATCTGGATCCTGCCGAAGCGGCTTATGTCGGTGATGATGTCATTGATTTGCAAGTGATGCCTAAGGTCGGTGTGGCTTTGTGTCCTGCAGACGCTCACCTTCTATTGCATCGCCATTGCTCTATTGTTTTACATAAAGCCGCGGGAGAAGGAGTGGCAAGGGAAGTTGCTGACCTTATTTTATCTACACGTATGTCCTTAGAAGAAGCGTATGAATTGGCGCAGAAGCCGGAGTTCGAAAAATAATGACAACACCTAAAAATACACAAGGATTACCAGAATTTCATATAGTGATTCCTGCCCGTTATGCGTCTCAACGTTTTCCTAAAAAACTGATGGCGGATCTAGGTGGTAAGCCAGTATTACAGTGGGTTTATGAATTGTCTTTAAAGGCTGGTGCTCAGACGGTAACCGTTGCAACAGATCATGAGGTTATTTATCAAGCAGCATCAGAATTTGGCGCCTCTGTCATTATGACTCGTGATGACCATGAAAATGGCACAGAACGCCTTGCCGAAGTGGCCGCTAAAATGGGCTGGAAAGACAATGAGATTATTGTCAATGTGCAAGGTGATGAACCTTTTCTGCCAATTGAGCTGATTCATTCCAGTGTGATGGCTTTGAGCCAAGACAATGAGGCAGAGATGGCAACGGTGGCTTGTGTGATTGATGATGTTGCTGATCTTTTTAACCCGAACGTGGTTAAAGTGGTTTGTGACGAGATGCAACGAGCATTGTATTTTAGTCGAGCCCCCATGCCTTGGGATCGCGATGGTTTTGCTGGCATTGACTCTAAAGAAGGCTATTTGCCCGTAGACTTTCCTGCTTTGCGTCATATTGGCTTGTATGTATATCGAGCAAGCTTACTTGCTAAATACGCTGATTTACCCATGTCGCCATTAGAGCGTTGGGAAAAGTTAGAACAGCTAAGATTCTTGCACCAAGGGGTTAAAGTCCAAGTTGCACTAGCGGACAGCTTGCCTATGCATGGTGTTGATACACCGGAAGACTTGGAAAAATTAAGACATCAGTTAAGCTTATTAGACAGTTAATTAGATTGATAAAATATCTAGTGTAAGCATTAAAAGCTTAATAAAAACCGTAACTTATTCTGCATAGGTTGCGGTTTTTTTATGGTTCTATCACGGATGAGTACTCTTTTTATATGTACCTCTATCTCAATAATACATAAAAGCGCTCTTTGTGTAGAGATTATGTAAAGAGTAAGTCTATAATCATTAGAGTGTAATGATTTGTTTTTATCATCAAACGTTTTGATTGGCTAAGGAATAGGAAGGATTAAATCATGAAAAAGCTTATATTAATGTCCATGACTTTATTGAACTCGGCGGTTATGGCAGCTATGCCAGTTAACCACCCTGTAGGGTCTAGCTTTACACTGAGCAGCGCCCCAAACCAACGAGCACTTTCAACTGCTTTAGGCAACCCTGCCGCACCTTTCTTGATGGTTAATGAACAAGATAATGACAGTTTCCGTTTTGGTATTCTAGGGCCGCTTGGCGTAGGTGTAGAGTTCGGTGATGTAAGTGACCTTGAAGATCAAGTTGAAAGCTTAGAGGATATTCTTGATACCGATTATGGTAGCGACACTACAGCTGGTGCTGCTGCTGCGGATGAGGCTAACGAAGTTTTAGCTGAGATTGGTGATTCTGCTTATGTAAAAACTTCAGTTAGTATGCAAGTGCCTCTAATGCCAGTTATTTATAAAACAAAAAATAATGGTGCATTTATGCTGGATGCTAGTATCTCCGGCTCACTTAAAGCAAGTTTGTTAGCTAGTGAAGTTGAATACGATAGTACAGAAGAAGATTTCAATACTGATACCTCTTTATACGCACAAACAGTAACGGATTTAAATATTGGCTTAGGCTATAGCCAGTCAATGTGGCAAAACTCTCACGGAATGTTGGTCGGTGGTGTAAAAGCCAATTTGCATCAAATCTCCTTAGGTCGTGCTTTGGCGTCATTAGACGATAATGGTGATGATGATTATGATGCAGGAGATGAAATTTCCGATGGGCTTTCAGATGACTCTGTAAGTAGTACGGGGATTGGATTGGATTTTGGGCTTATTTGGTTATCTGACTATTATCAAGCTGGTGTGACGTTTGCTAATATTAATGAACCTGAGTTTGATGGTGTATTGATTACAACCAATGATGCTTCGGATGAGTATGGTATAAGTGCTAATGATACTTACATTATGGAGATGCAAACGACGGTTGATGCTGCCATTACGACTCCAGGTAAGCAAGTGACTTTAGGCTTTTCATATGATGTGAACCCTGTAGAAGATGCATTTGGTGATGAATATCAGTGGGCTGCTGCCTCTTTGTCTTACTATGGTGATTCACACTTCTTGCCTGGGCTTCGTGTTGGTTTCCGTCAAAATATGGCCGGCTCTGAATTAAGCTATGCGTCTGCAGGTCTGACTTTACTTAAGCGTTTTAATTTAGACCTTGCTGTTGCTTTGGATACAGTTGAAAGCGAAGATGGAGAGGCAGTCCCACGTAGTTTCTACATCGCTCTAGGTTATAATACTGCATTCTAATTAAAGAAAAAGCTCTATAAGGTAATCGATAATTTTTAAACTATTTGCTTACCTTATAGAATGTTTAAAAAGTGTGGGTCGATGGTACTGAAAAATAAAGCTTATGGACGCTAGGTCATGGTCGAGTAACTCTATAAAGTATGCCTTAGATTAGCTGAAGTTTATTGCTTAGCGGCCAAATATTTATATGGAATGAAACCGCTAGCTTATTTTTTTATATTTCTTAAGGAAGAATTAGATCATGAAAAAGCTTTTATTGATTCCTATTGGCTTGCTAAGTTCAGCCACAATTTTGGCAATGTCAGTGAATCAGCCGATAGGGGCAAGTTTTACATTAGGTAACATGCCAAATCAATGGGCACTTGTAACATCACTTTCTAATCCCGCTGCTCCTTATTTTATGGTTAGTGATGGCAGTTTTCGCTCTGGTACTCTTGGTCCTTTAAGTATTGGCATTGAAATAGGAGCTGTGAGTGACTTAGAGGATCAGGTTGAAAATTTGGAGAAAATCGTAGATGCAAATTATGTAGATTTTGCAGATGCTAAAAATGGAGTAAGTGAAGCGAATGCATTACTTGCCGAAATAGGTGATGACGCATATGTGAAAACGTCACTAAATATGCAGCTTCCTTTTATGCCAATTATTTATAAAACTCGGAACAGTGGCGCTTTCATGTTAGATGCAAATTTGTCCGTTATTGGTAAGGGTAGCTTATTAGCGGGAACTTTTCTAAGGATAGGAAATGAGCTAATTACGGATACTTCTTTTTATGCCCAAACAGCGACTGATTTTAGTGTAGGAGTAGGTTATAGCCAATCTATATGGGAAAACTCTCGTGGTATGTGGGTAGGGGGCATAAAGGCTAATTTACATCAAATGTCTTTAGGGCGTGCTCTAGTAGAGTTAGATGACAAGGATAATGATGCTGCGGATGCTATTTCTAATACCATTTCAGATGATTCAGTCAGTAGTACAGGTGTTGGTGTTGACCTTGGAATTATTTGGATGTCACATCATTTTCAGTCAGGTTTGACTCTTGCTAACTTGAATGAGCCTGTGTTCAAAAAGCCCTCTATTATTCAAAATGGCTCATCATACACTTATGGTATAACTGAAAGTTCCTCTTATACAATGGAAATGCAAGCAACAATTGATGCTGCCATTTCAACGTTAAGTAAGAGGTGGATGTTAGGTGTCTCATATGATCTTAATTCGGTTGAAGATGCTGTTGAAGATCGTTATCAATGGGCCACTGCGTCATTATCTTACTATGGTAGTTCCCAAGTTTTTCCAGGTATTCGTATCGGTTTTAGAAAAAACTTAGCAGGTTCTGAGTTAAGTTACTCCTCGGTAGGTTTGACCTTTTCACAACATTTAAACTTAGATGTTGCTGTTGCTCTAGACAAAATTGACGATGACAACGGTGATGAAACACCACGCAGTTATTATGTTGCACTTGGTTATAATGCTTCTTTTTAATTACGGTTAAGACCTAATTATTAGGTTTGTTGGTTTTTATCTTCGGATTGAATATGTGGAGAAAAATGCTTTTTCTTACCTATATGAGAAATAAAATCTATGGATGTTTTAGCTGTATGAATAAGTACTTATTCTTTGTTTTTTTCGGTTTTTTTTGTACAACAAGCTTTGCATCCATGTATTTATATCAACCGATTGGGTCCAGCATAACTTTAGGTGGTTATGGTAATCGACATGCTTTATCTACGGCTTCTGGGAATCCTGCATCCAGTTATTTGATGGCAAACCTAGAAGGCTTTCGAGTCGGTTTTTTGGGGCCGCTGGGTATTAGTGTTGAAGGTGGTGGCGTTAACACAATTAATGACAAGGTTGATGAGCTTACAGCGATATTTGATACGGATTTTACTGAAAATATAGATCTTGACGCTATACAAGCTGGAGCTCAAGCTGCTGCTCAAGCTGAAATAGATAATGGAGGAACGAGTGCTGACGCCGAAGATGCGGCAAATGATTATATTGTTGCAGAAGTTGATATCATTGAAGCAGATATTAATGTCATTTTGAATAGTGCTGATGGCGTCGTATCAGATATTAGTGAAACTGTTTATGCGAAATCTGCTATGACGCTACAAGCCCCTTTTACTCCTATTATTTATAAAACACGACGACGTAATGTATTTACCTTAGAAGCAAGTGCATCTATTGTTGGCCGAGCCAGTATTTTGTCAGACAATCTGACTTTAACTGGGTTGGATGACTTTTATAATGCGTCAACAACAAACGACTTTCAAAATGTTGTGGATGCTGGTGTTGAGGCTGACTTGGAAACAGACACGTCTGCTTATATAAAAAGAGCATCAGATTACCGTTTAAGCTTGGGTTATAGTACTATGTTTTCGAGAAGTACCACTGATACTGTAATTTTAGGCGGGCGTTTGAACTTTCATCGTTTGGCATTAGGGCAGAAACTCACTGTGTTGACAGAAGAGGATGATCCTTCAGTGTCTTATGGTGACTTTTTCATTAGTCGCGATAAAATTTCTACCGGTATCTCTTTGGACTTAGGGGCTTTGTTAGTAAGGCGTAATTTCCAACTAGGGATGACGCTTTCTAATGTTAATGAGCCAACATTTAAGTACGAGGAAATAGGGAATTGTTCTGGCTTAACTGGTGCAGACTTAACGAATTGCAATGCAGCGGTAAATTTTGCTTCGAGTGGAGATATCGATCTTAATGAAACCTACAAGATGGAAGCACAAATGACCATCGATGCAGCGATAAAAAGTAAAGATCAGCATCTTTCTTTAGGCGGCTCTTACGATGTAAACCCGATTAAAGACCCACTGGGAGATGAATATCAGTGGAGTGTTGTATCGCTTTCATTTTTTAGTGATTACCTGTTGATTCCAGGTATTCGAGCAGGAATCAGACAAAACTTAGTAGGAAATGAATTGACCTATTACACAGCTGGAATGACTTTGTCGAGACGTTTAGATGTAGATCTTGCCTATGCCCCAGAGAATGACTCTGGGAATTCTGGGCTCTTTTTCTCTATGGGGTACAGCTTCGTTTTTTAATTGTGCGTTTTAGATTTATACCTTAATGACTTGTGTTGGTGTGACAAAAGCTTGCAGTGGAACATCCCAACCTTCTATTGGTAGAGACTTCACTTGTTGGCAGTCGTGGGCCAAACCAATCAGCAAAGGTTTTTCTGTAGATTGTTTACCTTCAAAGGTTCTATCGTAAAAACCACCTCCCATTCCTAAACGGCCACCGTCAGCATCAAATCCGACCAAGGGCAAAAGGACAATATCTAACTCTTCTTTGGCTAGATAATGTTCCGTCATGGGCTCTTTTATACCGTAGATATTCTCTTGCCAAATGCTTTTTTCAGAATACAGGGCAAACGCTAACTGCTTATTTTGAATAACAGGAAGATAGGTATTAATGCCTTGTTGCCAGAAGTATTGGCACAACACATGAGGGGAGATTTCTCCATCATTTGCTAAGTATAAGGCCACATTTTTGATGGCTTTACTTTCTGGAGCGTCGATATCAGATAAATATTGTTTAAAGCTTTCGAGTAAGTTTTCGGCGGCAAGCAGTTGCTCAACTGAAGATAGGTTTCTTCTAGTCTGGCGTAATTGACGACGAAGTGTTTGTCTGTGGTCTAGATGTGAAGGCATAAAGGAGTTTCCCAAGTTGCCGTTTCGGCTATTGGCCTTGAACCCAGTGGTTCAAGGTGGAAAGAACTGTGACTCTTTAGGCTTTCCGACGCACGGACATGCACACCAAACCAACAGGTTCTTTCCGGGGTATTACTCATAGGCTCAAGGGCGTTAAGCCGCTTCGAACAACCCAGGAAACAGATTGGAGTATAGAGCAATTTGTACTGGAAATCACTTAGCGCTCCTATTTGGTTTCTAGGGTGTATGAAGAAAATTCGTGTTATTTAACTTGCAATCAAAAAAGTAGATTAAGGAGTAAACGATTGATGATTACTCCTTGATCAATTTTGTTGGTGCGTCAAAGCGTTATCAAGTTGTGATGTCAGTTCTCGCAATAGCTGTTCATTCGCTCGAGCGTATTTTTTGCTTGAAAGCATATCGTGAGTAATATTCAACGCAGCGAGTACGGCAAGCTTTTCAAGAGGGATGTTTTTCCCACTTGATTGCATATCACTCATTTGATCATTTAAATATTCAGCTGATTCTTTCAAATCTGCTTCATGCCCTTTAGGACAATTTATCTTATAAGTTTGTCCCAGTATGACCACTGAAACGGTTGGCTTATCCATATAGACTCCATTTGATAGCAAGGCCCACAAAAAATGGTCTGTTTTTCCATCATTGAGTAGCGAATGGCATTTTATGCTGCGAGTAAATTCGTTACAATTCCGAATTAATTTTATTCACACTGTTTATAGCAAATTGACGCCAATATGGAAATAAACCCGATACTTTCAAAGATAAAAGACCTTTCTGCTCGTGCTCTAACCCTTCGGGGGTATCTTTGACTACGATTCAAAGAAAGAACGCTTAGAAGAAGTAAACCGAGAACTTGAAGATCCAGACGTTTGGAATGATGCAGAATACGCTCAAAAGCTAGGTAAAGAACGAGCGTCACTTGAAGCCGTTGTTGAAACACTTGATAGTTTGGAATCCGGTGTAAACGATTCCAAAGAACTGTTGGAAATCGCTGTGGAAGATGGCGATGAAGATTCTGTTGAAGCCGTTCAGCTTGAACTTGAAGAGTTAGATGCCCTGTTAGCTAAGTTAGAATTCCGTCGTATGTTTTCCAAAGAAATGGATGAAAGCAGCGCCTTTTTGGATATTCAATCTGGTTCTGGCGGTACAGAAGCACAAGATTGGGCCAACATTCTATTGCGTATGTATTTGCGTTGGGGTGAAGACAAGGGCTTTAAAGTTGAGTTGATGGAAGTGTCTGCAGGCGATGTGGCAGGTATTAAATCTGCGACGATTCGTTTCGAAGGTGAATACGCATTTGGTTGGCTACGTACAGAAACGGGTGTTCATCGCTTGGTGCGTAAATCACCGTTTGATTCTGGTAACCGTCGACATACTTCTTTTGCGTCCGTGTTTGTTTCTCCTGAAATTGACGACAATGTTGAAATTGAAATCAATCCAGCGGACATTCGTACCGATACTTATCGTTCGTCCGGTGCTGGTGGTCAGCACGTAAACACGACAGATTCCGCGGTGCGTATTACTCACATACCAACGAACATTGTTGTGCAATGTCAAAACCAGCGCTCTCAACACGCTAACCGTGACTTTGCGATGAAACAACTTCGTGCCAAGTTGTACGAATTTGAAATGATGAAACGTACGGAAGCCGCGCAAGCTGTAGAAGACAGTAAATCGGATATCGGTTGGGGAAGTCAGATTCGTTCTTATGTATTGGATGCATCACGAATTAAAGATTTGCGTACAGGAGTGGAAAGCTCCAACACTGGTGCTGTGCTGGATGGCAACTTGGACCAGTTTATCGTGGCAAGTTTAAAGCAGGGCCTATAAGCGCCGCCCCATTTTTAACATTATTGAATATTAAAGAGTAATAGCAAATCATGGCTAATGAAAACAACACAGAATCCACACAATCTGATGACAACCGTTTAGTTGCGGAACGTCGCGCTAAATTGGCTTCTATTCGTGAAGAGCGTAATGCGTATCCGAATGACTTTCGCCCAAATGCTTATGCAGCGGATCTGCAAGCGGAATTTGGTGACATTGAAAAACCAGATTTAGAAGAAAAAAACCACATTGTTAGCATTGCTGGTCGTATTGTACGTAACCGCGGTGCTTTTATGTTGCTACAAGACATGACGGGACAAATTCAGGCCTATGTAAACCGTAAAGCCTTATCTCCTGAATTGCTTGCCGATCAGAAAACATGGGATTTAGGCGATATCATTGGTGTATCAGGCCCTGTGCATAAATCTGGCAAAGGCGATTTGTACATTGATATGCAAGAAGCGCAACTACTGACTAAATCTTTGCGCCCGTTACCAGATAAGCACCATGGTTTGTCTGATATGGAAATGCGCTACCGTCAGCGCTATGTTGACCTGATTGTAAATGAAGAGTCTCGCGATACCTTCCAAGTGCGTTCTAAAATCATTTCTACGATTCGCCGTTTCTTAGAAGATCGTCGCTTCATGGAAGTGGAAACACCAATGTTGCAAACCATTCCTGGCGGTGCAACGGCGCGTCCTTTTATTACACATCACAATGCGATGGACATGAGCATGTACTTGCGTATCGCGCCAGAGCTTTATTTGAAGCGTTTGGTTGTGGGCGGTTTTGAGCGTGTGTTTGAGATTAACCGTAACTTCCGTAACGAAGGAACGTCAACGCGTCATAACCCAGAATTCACCATGATCGAATTCTACCAAGCGTACGCAGATTACAAAGACTTGATGGACTTAACAGAAGACATGCTACGCACTGTCGCTGAGAAAGTGCTAGGGAAAACGACCGTTACTTATCAAGGTTCTGAATACGATTTTGGCGCGCCATTCGTTCGTATGACCATGCTTGAGTCTATCTTGCATTACAATCCAGAATTAACCGCGAAAGATTTGGGAACCGTTGAAAGTGCGACAGCTGTGGCGAAAAAACTCAAAATCGACGTAAAACCGATTTGGGGCTTAGGCAAACTTTGGACAGAAATCTTTGAAGAAACCGCTGAGCACAAATTGGATCAGCCGACTTTCATCACAGAATACCCAGCAGAAGTGTCGCCTTTAGCGCGTCGTAACGACGATAATGAATTCATTACTGACCGTTTTGAATTTTTCGTAGGTGGACGTGAAATCGCCAATGGCTTCTCGGAGTTAAATGACCCAGAAGACCAAGCTGAACGCTTTAAGCGCCAAGTCGCGGAAAAAGACGCAGGTGATGATGAAGCTATGCATTACGATGCGGATTACATTAATGCCTTAGAATACGGTTTGCCACCAACAGCGGGTGAAGGTATCGGTATTGATCGTTTGGTCATGCTATTCACTGATGCGCCTTCGATCCGTGATGTTTTGTTGTTCCCACATATGAAGCCACAAGATTAATTTGAGGCCAGTTCATAGTGTGTTAATGAATTTATAAGGCCTCATTTGAGGCCTTATTTTATGAAAAGTACGGAGCATTCCATGAGTCGTTTTTGGACAGATAAAATTTCGTCACTTGACCCTTATGTGCCAGGTGAGCAGCCACAAGATAAAAAATACATAAAGTTAAATACCAACGAAAGTCCTTACTCGCCATCGCCAAAAGCCTTGTCGGCTATGGCGGCACAAGTGAGTGAAAGTCTGCGTCTTTACCCTGACCCAAATTGCATGACGCTCAAAAATGCCTTGGCGAAAAGCTATCAGCTGAATAGCAATCAAGTGTTTGTGGGCAATGGCTCAGACGAAGTGCTTGCCTTGGCGTTTATGGGCTATTTTGCTGGTGGCAAGCCATTAGCCTTTGCGGATATTACCTACAGTTTTTATAAAGTGTACGCAGGCTTGTATGGTATTGAGCCGCAGCTTATTCCTCTTAATGAGGATTTCGACATCGTGCCAGCAGATTATCAAAATCTGAATGTGTCTGGCGTTGTGGTGACGAATCCAAATGCCCCGACGGGCAAAGCCTTACCGTTAGCAGACATCGAATACATTTTGAAAGCTAACCCTGATGTGGTGGTTTTGGTGGATGAAGCGTATGTGGATTTTGGTGCACAAAGTGCAGCGGCTTTAGTGAACCAATACCCAAATTTATTGGTGGTACAAACCTTATCTAAATCCCGTGCTTTGGCCGGTATTCGAGTGGGTTACGCGCTAGGTCATCCTGAGCTGATTGAAGGGTTGGAGCGTTTGAAGAACTCGTTCAACTCTTATCCAATTGATCGTATTGCCTTGGCTGGTGCCACCGCGGCGGTAGAAGATGATGCCTATTTACAGGATATTTGTCAGAAAACGATTGCAACCCGTGAACGCTCAATAAAAGAGCTTGAAGCGCTTGGTTTTAATATCGTTCCGTCAGCGACGAATTTTGTCTTTGCGACGCACCCAGAAAAAGACGCAGAAGCCATTTATTTGGCATTAAAAGAGCAGGGCATCTTGGTTCGTTACTTTGGTAAAAAGCCAAGAATTGGCAATCACCTTCGAATAACAATCGGTACGAATGAAGAAATGGATGCGCTGATTGTGGCATTGAAAAGCTTGTAATCTAATGCGCTATTGCTAGGTTCGATATAAAACCGCTTAGTTGGGCGGTTTTATTGTATGTAGGTGATGAAGTTTTGCTTTCTAATGGAGAAGATAGCTTCGATAAATTAGGCACTTAGGATATTTTCAACTAGTATTAAAAAAGCTTGAAAGGCTACTATAATTTGCTCTGCGGGTTTTTGAATAACGGATAAAATAAGACTACTTAAAAGCACTTTGGAATTCGCTATTTCGGTAAGTAGTGTTCAAAATGATTTTTCAAACTAAAAGTATTTACAGGTTATAGATTTTGACAATTAATCAAAGACTAACAATAGGCTTCGCTAGTGTGTTACTGATGATGCTGATTCTGACAAGTATTGGGATTCATCGAGTTAACTTCATTAATGAATCGATTACACAAATAAACGACGTCAATTCGGTTAAACAACGCTATGCCATTAACTTCCGTGGCAGTGTACATGATCGAGCGATCGCCATTCGAGATGTTGTTTTCTCCCGCAATCAAACAGAGCTAAATGAAACGGTAAGCGAGATTAAGGAACTTGATAAGTTCTATCAAATGTCTGCTAAGTTGCTTACGCCTGCCAAAATAGCCATGTCTTCCCAAGAAGTCGCTATCTATAACAAAATTAAGAGCATTGAACAAAAGACAGTGCCTTTGATTGAGCAGATTATTAAATATCGAGCGGATAACAACACAGAAGCAGCAGCACATTTATTATTGACTGAGGCCAAGCCAGCTTTTATTGAATGGCTTGCGACGATTAACCAGTTTATTGATTTAGAAGAAGCAAGTAACCAAGCCACGACGGTGGAAGTTCGCGAAGTAGCGAGTAGTTTTTCTGGTTGGATGATTGCTTTAACCGCCGTTGCTTTTCTCATTGGCTCTTCTCTTGCTTACTTTATTAGCGTGAGAATCCGCAACTCTGTTGGTGGTGAACCACAAGAAGCCGCTGGTGTCATTGCAAAAATAGCGAAAGGTGATTTAACAGGGAAAATTGATTCTTGCTGTGATGGCAGCATGATGTCTTCTGTGCAAATCATGCAAACCCAGCTAGAGAAAACCGTGAATAGCATTATGAGTTCTTCAGATGAGTTGTCTCATCGTTCTTCTATTGTTGCTTCTGGTTCTCAACAAGCTTTGGTTGCAGCGGAAACTCAGGTTTCTTACACCAGTTCAGCGGTTAGCAGTTTGGCTGCAATGAGCAACAGTATTAATTCGGTTGCAGACACCGTATTGCAAACAGAAAGTAACTCTAAGCTAACAGCAGAGCTTTCTTTGAAAGGGCGAGCGGCAGTGCAAGATGTTGCTAGAGAGATCGAGAAAATCTCTACAACCGTGAAAGCAACCGTGAACCAAGTGAATGTTTTACAAGAACGCACGAGTGAAATAGGTGACATTGTTAATGTTATTTATAGTATTTCAGATCAAACAAACCTGCTGGCTTTGAACGCTGCTATTGAGGCGGCGCGAGCGGGAGAATATGGTCGTGGTTTTGCTGTTGTTGCTGATGAAGTAAGACAGCTGGCTAAACGAACAGGCGAAGCAACAGGTGATATTGAGAAGATGATCCAGCAGGTTCAAGAAGATACTCAGGCTTCTGTCGTCGCGATGGAAGCAACCGTGCCACAAGTTGAACACGGCTTACAATTAATGAGTGACGCAAACCAGTTATTGAGTGACATTCAAACTCAGGCAAATGACTCGTTAGAAAAAGTGTTAGAAGTTGTGCAAGCCACTTCAGAGCAAGTCGCCACTGTTGAAGAAATTACAAAAGGTGTTGAAGAAGTTGCCAATATGGCGAGAGAAAGCAGCCTTTCATTGAAGAGTAACTCGGAAGAGGCTGTGTCGCTCGAACAGTTGTCTGATAAGTTGAAGCGAGACATTAACTATTTCGTTGTAAAGTAACTGGTTAAAGCAAAGCAGCAACAAAAAAATAAAGCGTATCTAATGAAAACTTAGATACGCTTTTTTTATAGCCCTTGTTCTACTAACCAGTAATATCCATAACCTGCGATTAATGCAGGAATGGTTGAATAAACAGTGGCAAATAAAGCCGCTTTCGGAGCTAACGCAATGGCAGGAAACAGCGCGTCACCATCATTGCTTATTGCATTGGCAATTTGTGCAGATAAGGGAATGGCATTCTGCAAATATAAACCTGTCACCATGATTTGTGGGCCGCATCCAGGCAGTAATCCAATGACGGTCGCGAAGAATATAGTTGTACTCCCCCAATATTCTAGCGAGCTAAATAAATCGTCCCCAGCGAAATGCAGAATCAATTCAAAGAAAACAAACGCCACCACAACCCAGCTTGTGACAAATTGGGTGTCTTGCGCCACTTTGCGGATCCAGTGTTTTGGTAATAAGTTATCGTTTTCTTTTGCCAGTTCTGAGTAGCTGTCATTTTTAGCAGATAAAGCCCAAAGTAAAAGGCAGATAAAACCAGCAAGAGCACCAAAAGACTCGATTGATTCTTCTGGTAACATTAATAAAGCATTTACGTCGTATTGTGCTGCAACCAATAAAGCAATGATGCCGGCGGGTATGATGAGTAAACACCAGAACGCCACACTTATACGGCTTATCCAAATTTCAAAGTGACTTGGATTTTGTGGTGAACAGGTTGGCGCTTGAGCGGCCTTCTTTATGGATTCTGGCTTAGGTGAAGGCAGAAAAGCATCGACAATAAGGCCAGATATAATGCCGATTACTATGCTGATCGAAAGCACAATAATAGCGTCTTCAGGCCGCTGACTAATTAACAAAAATGCGGCGTCACCCATTGTGCTGGTGAGCACAGCAACCACCGCGCCGAAGCGAATTTTTCCTTGGGTGTATTGAGTGATTACAACGATCGCGCCACCACAACCGGGTAAAACGCCCATCAAGCCTGCAAAAATGATTTCACGATGACTCTTTTCCTGCATCCAGCTTTGTAGCTTGGATGTGTTTAGGTTATGACTCACGCCGTAATACAAGGCTAATGTCAGTGCGACAAAAGCGGAGACTTGTAAGAATGCCTCCGCTAATAGAGTGTAAATAATGTCTTTAAACTCAGGGATAAGCCAAAGAGCGGCTAGCGCAATAGGAATAAACATACGTTTGTTAAAAAGCGCTTTGCTAGTTGTGACTGTTTTTAGCGAGTCAGTGGGCTCGGGTGATGTTTGCATACGATAAACCAATATTTTATATAATAATGATTATCGTTTATATCCTTTCGTTTGTGCAAGAATTGATATGTAATCGTTGTGTAGTTTTATCAATGTAGGACTCAATTGAAGAAATATAAGATGGGTTGTCTATGTGAAAGCGTCAGAAGTTTCTTTGAAAAAGGAATTAATGTGCATGCACAACAGTGATGCTTTCAAAATAAGAAGCTTTAATGTTATCTGGTAACAGGAAAACTAAAAAAATAATATGAACTGTTTAAAAGGATATATTTTATGATCAAGTTAACATCACTCGGTGCTTTGATTTTGTCGGCGTCTTTCTCTTTAAGTGCTGCTGACAGTATGGTGAAAATGCAAAGTGCCCACTCCGTTCAAGAAACAGCCGATCGATTTGCTGAGATTGCTGAATCTAAAGGCCTGAATATTTTTGCCCGTATCGATCATCAGAAAAATGCAGAAGCTGTTGATCTAGATCTTAGACCGACTCAATTAATCATCTTTGGTAACCCGAAAGTCGGCACGTTGTTAATGCAGTGTGAGCAATCTATGGGCTTGGATTTGCCTTTAAAAGTCTTAGTAACGGAAGATGAGAAGCAACAAGTATGGTTGTCTTATTATGATCCTATGTACCTTAAAGATGTCCATAATATGGAAGGCTGTGGCAAAGTGATTGAGAAAGTGTCGGGTGTTTTATCGGTGTTATCTTCCGCTTCTGACTCTAAATAGAAAGTGCTCAAAATGAAAATATTTGGCCTATCTTGTTTGTTGTTTTTCATGACGACCTTTGCCTTTGCTTCTGACACTGTGCATAACTCATTAGATTACGCACAAGTTCAATATGTTAAAGCAACACAAAGCGCGAACGGCACTTGGTGTTTTAATACTCAAGTACGCCATAACGATGAAGGTTGGGAGCATTATGCGGACGCTTGGCAAGTTGTTGACTCAAAAGGCGATGTGTTAGCTGAGAGAGTATTGTTTCATCCTCATGATAACGAGCAGCCATTTACTCGCAGTGTTTGTGGCGTAAACATTCCAAGTGATAATAACTTGGTTACCGTCAGAGCAAAATGCAATCTGCATGGCTTTGGCGGCCAAACTGTGACGATTGATTTGGCTCGCTCTGAAGGTAAAAACTACTCGGTAGTTCGATAGTAACTTTTTGATTTGTGTTTTGGAGTATTGCATGGGATTTATTGTACCGAAGCAGGAAGGTGCCTCTTTACCTGTAGAGGGCTCTCAAGACGTTTTTCCAGTAGGAAGAGTGTATTGTGTTGGCCGTAATTATGCGGAGCATTCCAGAGAAATGGGCGACGATCCAGATAGAGATCCGCCATTCTTTTTTGCGAAAGACGCTTCTTGTGTTGTACCTGTTGGTTTCTCAGAAAAAGCTTCGATTTCTTACCCTATGGCGACATCGCAATTTGACTATGAAGTTGAGCTTGTTGTGGCCATCGGAAAGGGCGGACGCTGTTTGTCCATAGAAGAAGCTCGTGAGTCTATTTTAGGTTATGCGGTAGGCTTGGACATGACTCGTCGTGACCTTCAAGGGCAAGCGAAGAAGAAAGGCCGCCCATGGGAAGTTGGTAAGTCTTTCGATGAATCAGCGCCTATCAGTCCGATTGTGCTAAAAAGTGACTCACTGATTGCTCAGGTTGAACGAGCGGAAATCGGTTTAAAGGTGAATGGCGAATTGAAGCAAATTAGCCATGTTTCTAACTTAACTTGGTCGATTGAAGAAGTTATTTGCAAATTGTCAGAAGTGTTTGAACTACGAGCTGGTGACTTGATCATGACTGGAACCCCAGAAAACGTCGGCGCTGTTGTTTCCGGTGACGAAATGCTTGCTTGGGTGGAGCACCTTGGCGAAATTAAAGTAGGCGTTACTGATTAAACTCAATAAATCTGTCTCTCAGTGCTTCTGCAGAAGGGTGATCTCTTTCGTCTAATAAATAGATCGCCACTTCTGCCGTACATAAGCCGATGCTTTTTTGATTACGTCGCTTAATGTAGATAGATTTCACGTCTTGTATTTCTTTATGTGGAAAAGCGTGTAAATAGGGAGATCTGTTGTAGATCTTTCTTGCCTGTTGCCAAGTTCCATCAATGATAATGATGTTTTCTATTTTCGATGCTTCACCATCAAAGCTCGTTGCTTGATCATTTTCATTAGGGTAAATGAGTACCGTATTGTTTGGTGGTAGCGTTAAAATCGACTCACTTGGTGTGACTCTTGACCAAGGGATAATCTCACAATATTCACCTAATGTTTCTTTGATTAGCTTTCCTGTTCCTGTGGTTTTCTTCAGCTCTTCTGTATGCGTTAATAGCCAGAACTTCATGTGATTTTTACCTTACGAGCACTACTGTAGCGAGCCATGTTAATGGCTTTCCTTGTTTAAGGGAAATCGACGATTCTTTATAATGACTGTTTAGCTAGTCCCTGCGTATTTCACTGAGGAGCTTTTTTGTTACCTATTCTTTATTCATTCAGACGATGCCCTTATGCAATAAGAGCGCGATACACGATTGCCACTTTGGGTGTTCCTGTTTCTCTGCGAGAGGTTGTCTTAAAAGCCAAACCAGAGTCTTTATTAGCATTGGGTGGGCGATCAAGTGTGCCTCAGTTAATCGACACAGATGGCACTCGATACCCAGAAAGTCTGGATATTATTTATTGGGCATTGTCTCAGATAAGTGATCAACCTAGAGCGGATTCTCTTTGGCCTTCTTCTGCCATTCAGCAAAATAAAATGCGAGCTTGGATTACTTACAATGATCGTTTTTTTAAGCATTGGCTAGATCGCTACAAATATGCTGACCGACACCTTGAGCACACGGAAGAATATTATCGGCAAAGAGGTGAAGTTTTTCTAAAGCGACTGGAAAAGCGTTTGGCTAAGAATACCTATTTATTTGGGGAAACGATGACGTTGGCAGATATTGCTATTTTTCCGTTTATTCGTCAGTTTGCTGGCGTGAATTCTACGTGGTTTGAGGCTTCCGAATATAAAAAGGTAAGAGAATGGCTAACCGGTTTTTTGGATTCTGAGCTGTTTCAAATGGTTATGACGAAGTTTCCCAAATGGGAAGAAGGTGAGGAAAGTCCACTATTTCCCATGAAGTCGTCATTATCATAAAAAAGCCAAGTACTTTCATTGAAAATACTTGGCTTTATGGATGCTTTACTTTTAGGAGGGATTAATCAAATAACCCAAAGCTGATCCAGTACAAGAAGCTCGGATCGGCATCGCTAGGTAATTTTAATGGTATGAAGTTTCCTTCTTCATCAACATAAGAAGATGCAGGGAAACTTTGCTTTAATACTGCTAAATTGGTTTCAGCCAGTTCAGTTTTCCCTAAATCATTATACGCTTGCACGCTCACTGCCAATGCGCCTTCGACAGAGCGAGTGCTTGGGTAGTTCTGTACCACTTCTTGGCTGCGGCGAAGCGCTGAAAGAGGCGCTTTTCTTTTCAGGTAATAATGCGCAACGGTTAACTCATGACGAGAAACCATTTCTCGCAAGTAATACATACGAGCTTTGGCGTCTGGCGCATAGCTGCTGTTAGGGAAACGTGCAGTAAAATCAGCTAATTCACTGAAGGCTTTAGAAAGCTCTTTTGAATCCCGCTCACTTGGGTCTAAATCCAGAAAACGAGACAGTAAACTTTCCGCTCCATTGTATGTTGATAACGCACGCATGTAGTAGGCGTAGTCAATAGAGTCATGGTCAGGGTGGTTCTTTATGAAACGATCCGCTGTCGCATGAGCCGCGATATTTTCATTCGCTTCTATTTGCGCGTATATCAGGTCTAATTCAGCGCGTACACTGAACTCACCAAATGGATAGCGTGAATCCAAATCCTTGAGGTGTTTTATAGCGGTTGAAGGTAAGTTGTCTTCTAAAGCTTGTTGTGCTTTTTCATAGTAAACACGCTCAGGTAGGTCGGGTTCTTGTACCTGTTTGCTTGAACAAGCCACAATCAATAAAGAAAAACTAACTATTCCAGAGAATCGGAGCAACGAGTGATGAAATCCCATGTATAATCAAAACCTTGATATGGTGGTAGATAAGCCTAAATCGGCATTTTGTAGCGTTATATTGCGAAAGATGATGAAGTGCAAGCGCTACACGTTTTTTCACTTTCAGACTCAATGATAAAATTAATGAGCTGAAAACAACAGACATAAGTACATTGTATGGCAGAGCGAATAGTAAAAGAAGCCCAAGTCCCGTTTGATTTGGGTGGTAACCGATTTGATCAAGTCGCGACAGAATTGTTTAGCGATTATTCTCGTGCGCGAATTCAAAGTTGGATCAAAGAAGGCGTTTTAAAAGTAGATGGGAAAGAGACCAAACCGAAGGAAAAGCTTTTCGGTGGAGAGACCATTACGCTTGATATCCTGATCGAAGATCAAGAAGCCCATGAAGCGCAAGAGATGCCGCTGGATATCGTTTATGAAGATGACGACATCATCATAGTAAATAAACCAGCTGGTTTGGTTGTACATCCTGCGGTCGGTAACCGTGATGGCACCTTGATGAATGCTATTTTGCATCATGCTCCAGAAACAGCGCATATTCCACGCGCAGGTATTGTGCATCGCCTCGATAAAGAAACAACTGGCTTGATGGTTGTTGCGAAAACATTGGCGGCACAAACTGATTTGGTGTCTCAATTACAAGAGCGAAGCATGGGGCGTGAATACGAAGCGATTACTATCGGCGTGATGACTGGTGGTGGCGTGGTAGATGAACCAATTGGACGTCATCCTCATAATCGTCAGAAGCAAGCAGTCGAGCCAGTGCATGGCAAAGATGCTGTGACACATTATCGTCTGGTTGAGCGCTTTAAGAACCACACACATATTCGCTTGAAACTGGAAACTGGCCGTACTCACCAAATTCGTGTACACATGGCATTTATTCAATATCCATTGGTCGGTGATCCGCAATATGGCGGCCGCCTGAAAATGCCAAAAGCCTGTTCTGAAGAGTTACAGGAAGGATTGCGTAATTTCCGTCGCCAAGCTCTGCATGCGAAAAGATTAGAGCTGGCTCATCCTATTACGGGTGAATGGATGGAATGGGAAGTAGACTTGCCGGAAGATATGCAGCACTTATTAGGAGCGCTGAAAAAAGATATGGTAGAGTCTGGAAGTAACGACTCGGAATACTTCTGATAAACGGAAGGCAGCTTTAAGCTGCCTTTTTATTTGCCTTCAATTTCATTTATAGGAGGACACATGCCTTCTCATAATAAATCAGTTATTTGTGCTGATTGGCCAGCACCAGCGTCGGTTCAGGCCTATGTTTCTACACGATTGGGCGGGGTGAGTCATTCACCTTTTGATAGTTTAAATCTTGGTGCTCATGTTCAAGATGAAGCCAGCTCAGTGCAAAAAAATCGTGAGATCTTCGCATCTTATATTGATATGCCAGAGACAGTGACTTGGTTAAATCAAGTTCACGGCACGCGTACTGTTTCTTTACCTTGTGACAAATTACCAGAAAGTGCTGATGCTGCGTTTACGGATACAAAAGATCAAGTTTGTGCAGTTTTGACGGCAGATTGCTTGCCTGTCTTTTTCTGTAATGAATCTGGATCCAAAGTAGCTGTAGCACATGCTGGTTGGCGAGGGCTTTGTGACGGTATTTTAGAGTCAACTTTGGCATGCTTTGATGAGCAGGACAAAATTATGGCGTGGCTTGGCCCTGCTATTGGACCTGCGGCCTTTGAAGTGGGCGGTGAAGTGAAAGAAGCCTTTATGAAACAGCTTCCAGAGGCTGAGGCGGCATTTAAAGCGACTCAGAACGAAGGGAAATGGTTAGGCGATCTTTATTTGTTGGCAAAGCAAAGGTTGGCTGCCGCAGGTGTAACGGAAGTGTATGGCGGCGACTTTTGTACTTTTACTGATGAAGCTCTTTTTTATTCCTATCGACGTGAAGGAAAAACTGGCCGAATGGCGTCTGTTATATGGACTGATGGGACAAATTGCTAAGTATTTATTGATGGGTGTCAAAAAAATGACACCCGGATCTTGAAAAGCCATTTTTGGGAACTATTAAGTCTGTAATTACTTATTCCTTTAATTTTTACCCAGGATGTTCGTTATGCGTATAGATCGTCTTACTAGCAAATTGCAGTTGGCCCTTTCAGATGCTCAATCTGTTGCTCTTGGTCAGGACCACTCCTACATAGAATCTCTTCATCTAATGATTGCGCTGCTTGATCAACAAGGCGGTAGCACTCGTCCGATTTTACAACAAGCTGGAATCCCAGTTGCCAAGTTTCGTGAAAGTTTGAATGGTTTATTGGATCACTTGCCTAAGGTGAAAGACCATGACGGCAATGTTCAAATGTCCCCTGAATTGGGACGTTTATTAAACTTGGCAGATAAAGAAGCTCAAAAGCGCAAAGATCAATTTATTTCATCTGAACTGGTTGTGATGGCCATATTTGATGGTAAAGATGAATTGGCTAAAAGCCTCAAAGCGAGTGGCGTCACAAAGAATGACATCGCTGCTGTGATAGACACTATTCGTGGTGGCGAGTCTATTAACGACCCAGATTCAGAAGAAAATCGCCAAGCTTTAGATAAATACACCATTGATCTAACAGCGAGAGCAGCAGACGGTAAATTGGATCCAGTTATTGGGCGAGATGATGAGATTCGTCGCACAATTCAGGTATTACAGCGTCGTCGTAAAAATAACCCAGTGTTAATTGGTGAACCTGGTGTTGGTAAAACTGCGATTGTAGAAGGTTTGGCGCAGCGAATCATTAATGGTGAAGTGCCGGAAGGGCTGAAGAACAAACGTGTCTTGTCTCTTGATATGGGCGCTTTGATTGCTGGAGCCAAATATCGTGGCGAGTTTGAAGAGCGCTTAAAAGCTTTGCTAAATGAATTATCGAAACAGGAAGGACAAATTATCCTGTTTATCGATGAAATTCATACCATGGTCGGTGCTGGCAAATCAGAAGGTTCTATGGATGCGGGGAATATGTTGAAGCCTGCGCTTGCCCGAGGTGAGCTTCATTGTGTTGGTGCTACAACGCTAGACGAATACCGTCAGTTTATTGAGAAAGATGCGGCGCTAGAAAGACGCTTCCAGAAAGTCTTGGTAGAAGAGCCAAGTGTGTTGGATTCGATCGCTATTTTACGTGGTTTAAAAGAGCGTTATGAAATTCACCACGGTGTAGACATTACCGATTCTGCGATTATTTCAGCGGCTAAGTTGTCTCAGCGTTATATTACAGATCGACAATTGCCAGATAAGGCGATTGACCTGATTGACGAAGCTGCCAGTCGTATTCGTATGGAGATGGATTCTAAACCAGAAGATATGGACCGGTTAGAACGTCGCTTAATTCAGCTAAAAATTGAAAAAGAGGCTCTGAAAAAAGAAAAAGACAAAGCGTCTAAGTTACGTCTCGACGACCTTGATGCAGAAATCAATAATTTGCAAAAGCAGTTTTCTGATTTAGACGAAATATGGAGTGCTGAAAAGGCTGCTGTTCAAGGTGCTCAAAAGCTTAAAGAAGACCTAGATTCGGTTCGTCATGAAATGGAAGAAGCTCGTCGTAATGGTGATTTGGCGAAAATGTCTGAGCTTCAATATGGCGTAATTCCAATGCTGGAAGCGGAAATCGAAAAAGCTGGCCAGGAAGAAGAGCAAACAGAAACCAAGCTACTTAAAAGACGAGTTACAGAAGAAGAGGTTGCAACGGTTGTTTCGCGTTGGACCGGTATTCCAGTAGACAAAATGCTGGAAGGAGAGCGCGATAAACTTCTGCGTATGGAAGATGCTCTGCATGAATCTGTAATGGGACAGAATGAAGCCGTTTCAGCTGTTTCTAACGCGGTTAGACGCTCCCGTTCTGGTTTAGCTGATCCTAATCGACCAAATGGCTCTTTCCTTTTCTTGGGCCCTACAGGCGTTGGTAAGACAGAGTTATGTAAGTCGTTAGCCAAGTTCTTGTTTGACACAGAGCAAGCCATGGTTCGGGTCGATATGTCTGAATTTATGGAGAAGCACTCTGTCGCTCGTTTGATTGGTGCGCCTCCAGGTTATGTTGGTTATGAGGAAGGCGGTTTTTTGACGGAAGCGGTAAGAAGGCGTCCTTATTCGGTCTTGTTGCTTGATGAGATCGAAAAGGCGCATTCTGATGTCTTTAATATACTTTTACAGGTGTTGGATGATGGTCGATTAACAGATGGTCAAGGACGCACTGTAGACTTCAGTAATACTGTGATTGTGATGACGTCGAACTTAGGTTCGGATCTTATTCAAGAATATCAGTCTGATGATCAGTACGAGGAAATTAAATCAAAAGTGATGGATGTGGTCGCTATGCATTTCCGTCCAGAGTTTATTAACCGTATTGATGAAACGGTGGTTTTCCATCCTCTGATGAAGAATCAGATTAAAGGCATAGCGAGCATTCAGTTAGCACATTTGAATGAGAGGTTGGCTGAGATGGGAATGTCTTTAGAGTTAACAGAAGAAGCTTCAGAGCAACTAGTCGAAGTGGGTTATGATCCGATTTATGGCGCGCGTCCTTTGAAGCGAGCGATTCAAAAATGGATCGAGAATCCATTGGCGAATGAATTGTTGGCTGGCAACTTTATATCGGGTGACTTAATCAAAGTGGAAGTAGCGGATGAGCAATTAGTTTTTAACAAAGGCTAATTGATTATGCAGAGCAAAAAAAACTCTAGTCTCTTAAAAAGAGCTAGAGTTTTTTTATAAGTAAATTCTCTTTAATGATTAGATATCGATTGTTAAACCGATGAAGTAACCATCGTAATCAGTGTCAAGGAAGTTAGTTTCTTGATCGATAGAGCGGTAACCTGCTTCTAGACCAAGGATTGGGATAGGTTGGTATTGAAGTTTGAAAGATTGGTCAGAGATTGTGACATCATCAAAAGAAGAAATACTTTTAGACTCAGCTGCTAATGTAATGCCAGTGCCTGGAATGGCAAGAGAAGCGGCTAAGAAAAGCATAGGGACAGATTCGCTGTCTTCAGAAGAACCGACTGTCATGTCTAAATTACGGAATGTTAGACCACCTTCAAGGCTTGCCCATAATAACCCTACACCGTAATACCCCGTGAAATCTAAGTGGCTGATTTTTGTTCCAGAAGGGTCAGACTCGTAGTCCCAAGTGTCTACGCGAAGGTTTGGAATGAGTGGAATAGGGTGTTGAATTGCAAGGCTTGCGTAAGTTGCAGAACCGTCGCTACCATCAAAAATACCTGCCTCTGCATTAGCACCGATAAAATCGGCATGGGCGGCACTTGCTAGCAACACTGCTGATAAAGCAAAAGCGGATTTTATTGATTTCATAATTGGCACTCACAATTGTTAATTAACGTAAATTATTTGGCAATTATAGATGATCAGTGAGTAAAATCCAAAGAAATGAGAAATTATAGAAAAGTGTTTAGTAGGAAGAATTAGAATTGGCTGGGGTAGCTGGATTCGAACCAACGCATGACGGGATCAAAACCCGTTGCCTTACCGCTTGGCTATACCCCAATAATTCTGAACTTTCTGGTGGCTATGACTAGATTCGAACTAGTGACCCCATCATTATGAGTGATGTGCTCTAACCAACTGAGCTACATAGCCTAGTGCAGATATCGATGGCTGGGGTAGCTGGATTCGAACCAACGCATGACGGGATCAAAACCCGTTGCCTTACCGCTTGGCTATACCCCAATACTATCGATAATTATTGGTGGCTATGACTAGATTCGAACTAGTGACCCCATCATTATGAGTGATGTGCTCTAACCAACTGAGCTACATAGCCTTTGTCTGTGGCTGGGGTAGCTGGATTCGAACCAACGCATGACGGGATCAAAACCCGTTGCCTTACCGCTTGGCTATACCCCAACAGACAACACAAAGCAGTTAATTCAATTTGAACCACTGCCTCTGTGGCGCGATATTATTCATATAACCCGTTAATGGGTCAAGTGTTTTTCTAAAAATGTTTGTGATTGATTAAACATTAAAGCGGAAATGCATCACATCACCATCTTTTACTATGTATTCTTTCCCTTCTAGACGCCACTTTCCGGCTTCTTTAGCGCCGCTTTCGCCACGGTATTGAATGAAATCATCATAGCTGACAACTTCTGCACGGATAAAGCCCTTCTCAAAGTCCGTATGGATAACACCAGCGGCTTGTGGGCCTGTTGCGCCTTGTTTAACCGTCCATGCACGAACTTCCTTTACACCTGCTGTAAAGTAGGTCTGAAGGCCTAGGAGTTCGTATCCGGCACGAATCACACGATCCAGTCCTGGTTCTTCCATACCCATTTCATCTAGGAACTCTTTCATCTCATCAGCATCCAGTTCTGAGATTTCAGCTTCAAGCTGGTTGCAGATAGGTACAACCATTGCGCCTTCAGCGTCTGCAATTTCTTTAACTTGGTCTAGATAAGGGTTATTTTCGAAACCATCTTCAGATACATTGGCAATGTACATGGTTGGTTTGGTTGTTAATAGGTGAAGTGCTCGGACTTCTTTTTTCTGGTCGTCAGACATTTCCATAGAGCGTACAGGTAAACCATTTTCTAGATGCTCTTTAATGCTTTCTAAAAAGGCTTTGTGAGCAATGGCTTCTTTATTGCCACTTTTGGCATTTTTAGCTGTACGGAAGATTTGCTTATCAATGGATTCGATGTCTGCAAAAATCAGCTCAAGATTGATGACTTCAATGTCTGCCTTAGGGTTTACATGGTTAGCGACGTGAATGACGTTTTCATCTTCAAAGCAACGAACAACATGGGCAATGGCGTCTGTTTCACGAATGTTTGCTAAGAATTTGTTTCCAAGGCCTTCACCTTTCGATGCGCCTTCTACAAGACCGGCAATGTCGACAAATTCCATCGTAGTTGCCAGTACTTTTTCAGGCTTAACAATTTCTGCGAGCGCGTCGAGTCTTGGGTCTGGCATAGCAACGACACCGGCATTTGGCTCAATCGTACAGAATGGGAAGTTTTCTGCTCCAATACCTGCTTTTGTTAATGCATTGAAAAGAGTCGACTTACCAACGTTAGGTAAACCAACGATGCCGCAATTAAAGCCCATAATGAAATTCCTAAATATAATTTAATGATTATGCTTTGAAGCTGTGTAGTTGGTTCATTACAGGGTTTAAATCGCCCCGTACAATGTCATCTACATAGCGCAATGATTCGTTAATTGTTGTTTCAATTTTTGCGTACTCGTCGGGAGCCGCTTTTTTCAAAACGTAATTTGCAACTTGGCTTGCATGACCTGGATGGCCAATGCCTATTCTAAGACGAGCAAATTCTCTGTTGTTCGCTAATTTAGCAATAATGTCTTTTAAACCGTTATGACCGCCATGTCCACCGCCTTTCTTTAATTTAACCGTGCCGGGTGGAATGTCTAATTCGTCATGAACAACAAGAATTTCTTCAGGAAGGATTTTATAAAACTGGCAAACGGCTTGTACCGCTTTTCCGCTTAAATTCATATAGGTGGTGGGAATGAGTAAATAGCATTCTTCACCAGCTATAGAAACTTTACCGAATTGACCAAAAAACTTTTTCTCAATACGTAAAGAGCATTGGCTCTGTTGAGCCAATGCTTCAATCCATTGAGCGCCTGCATTGTGACGCGTGTTCTCGTATTCGCTGCCAGGGTTACCTAGGCCGACTAATAATTTGAAACTTGCCACAATGCTGCCTTCAATGAGTTATCTTAACGTTTTGACTTACTGATACGACCGATAGGTTGGTTGTGATCTTCGCCTTTCAACAAAGAAACCAACTCAACGCCTTCAGGAAGAGTTACGTCAGATAGGTGGAAGATTTGATCTAGTTGGCCATTGATAGTATCAACGATCAATGCTTCAGGTAGGTTTGCTGGTAGGCAACGTACTTCAGCCAATTTAGATTCGATAGTCAAACGACCACCTTGCTTGCTAACACCTTCACTTTTCGCAGCGTTGATGAAGCTTAAAGGAACGCGAGTAGTGATCGTTCTGTCTTCTTGAACGCGCTGAAGGTCCATGTGCATAACAGCGCCAGTTGCTGGATGACGTTGTAGAGCTTTAACAAGCAATTTCTCAGCTTTGCCTTCAACAGACACTTCTACTAGACCAGTTAAGAAACCTGGAGTAGCAACAGCTTTTAGAAGCTCGTTGTCTTTGAATGCGATAGATTGTGGAGCAGCTTCGCCACCGTAGATAACAGCTGGCACTAAGCCTTCGTTGCGAAGGCGGCGGCTCGCACCTTTACCTTCTAGAGTTCGTGCTACGGCATTAATAGATAATGACATGATATTTTCCTAATAATAATAAAGTTTGTGCCCAGAACTGCGACCCATTCCGAGCGTAAGTGTTTGGTTTAAGCCCCAAACATGGCACTGATAGACTCTTCGTTACATACGCGACGAACAGCCTCCGCCATAATGTCAGACATCGACAATTGGCGTATCTGAGGGCAATTAAGCGCCTCTTGTCTCAATGGAATGGTATCAGTCACAACCAATTCATCGAGCACGGAATTTTTAATGTTTTCGATTGCTTTGCCAGAAAGAACAGGGTGAGTACAGTAAGCAAGTACTTTTGAAGCGCCATGTTCTTTCAATGCTTTAGCGGCCGCACATAAAGTACCGCCAGTGTCACACATGTCATCAACTAGGACACATGTTTTGCCTTCAACATCACCGATCAAATGCATGATTTGAGCTTCATTTGCACGAGGGCGGCGTTTGTCGATGATTGCTAAGTCTGCATCATCTAGCATTTTCGCAAAGGCTCTTGCGCGTACAACGCCGCCTACGTCAGGAGAAACAACAGCAATGTTCTCATGGCCTTGGCGTTGTAGATCGTCAAGTAATAAAGGTGTTGCATAAACGTTATCAACAGGAATGTCGAAGAATCCCTGGATCTGATCAGCATGAAGGTCAACCGTTAATACGCGGTTGATCCCTACTGCAGAAATCATATCGGCAATCACTTTTGCTGTAATAGGTACGCGTGCAGATCGTACGCGACGATCTTGGCGAGCATAACCAAAATAAGGGATAACGGCGGTGACGCGAGTAGCAGATGCACGACGTAAAGCGTCTGCCATAACAATGAGTTCCATTAGGTTGTCATTGCTTGGTGCACAAGTTGACTGGATGATAAAAACGTCTTTACCACGAACGTTTTCATTAATCTCAACTGTAATTTCACCATCGCTGAACTTACCGACTGTTGCGTTACCGATAGGTAAACCTAGGCGACGTACGACTCTACGAGCGAGTTCCGGGTTTGCATTACCGGTAAAAACCATCAACTTGGACACTGTGTATACCCTTTGTATATTATCTGCGATGAAAATAGATTGGCTTAGTATAAGTGAGCCTTGCCTTGCTAACTTTTATTTTGCTCAATCCACTGGTTTAATGCGTCATGAGTTGGTGACGTATTTGTGCTGCGACATACCCAACTTTGCCATTTCTTTGGTGTTAGCTGTTTTACTCGCTCAGCTTCGAGTAAATTATCAAATGCTAGAAATAGGCAAGCACCTGTCCCGGTTAACTTCGCATCTCCATGATTTTTAAGCCATAAATACGCTTCGTTTACTTCAGGATTGTGCTTTTTTACGACATCAAGGCAATCGTTATGACCACCCAGCTTCAAGGCGTGCGGTATTTTGATGGGAGGGGTGTCTCTTGTCAAATATTTATCGGTAAATATTTGAGCAGTAGAGACGTGGCAATTGGGCTTTAAGAGTAAAAAATACGGCGTATCTGGCTCGACTTTTTGGAGCCTTTCTCCAACACCTTCGGCAAAGGCTGAAAACCCCATCACAAATACTGGAATATCTGCCCCAAGCGTGACACCCATTTCGGCTAATTTTTCGAGAGTTAAGTGGCATTCCCACAGAGTGTTGAGCGCCAATAACGTTGTCGCGGCATTTGAACTTCCGCCACCGATACCGCCACCCATTGGCAGTTGTTTTTCGAGTCTAATATCGACGCCAAATGTTTTGTCTTTTTTGAAAGGTGTGAGCAACTCAGCGGCTTTATGGATAAGGTTCTCTTCGGTTGGTAAACCTTCTATTTCTGGGGAAATAGTAATGCGATTATTTTGCGTAAGAGAAAACTCTAAAGTGTCGCATAAATCAATGAATTGAAAGACGGTTTGTAACTCATGATAACCATCTTCTCGGCGACCTGTAATGTGTAAAAAGAGATTTAGCTTTGCTGGAGAAGGTAATCGCATTGTGGTTACTGAACGGCCCATTCGTTGATAATCAAATTTACTCGAAACGGAGAGTTTGAAACTTGCATTTTTTGCGGCAAGGATAAACCGTCTATTTTAGTGAAATTACTATAGGTAACAACCCAGCCATCTTGTTCTATTTTGTCCACCGTGTCGGAGTCTGCTTCTTTAGTGATTTGGGCTGGCGAATGTGGCGAAGCCAAACCGCGAATCCAATAAGTGACCTGCTCAACAGGAAAAGCCCAACCTAGCTCGTCGTGCAAAAGTGTTGCTGGGTTATCACCTGTAATGACTTTGTCTTCATAGGCTAATGTGACTAAGCCGTTTTCGTTTTGATTGAGTTTGGTTGCACCTTGACCAAAAGGGCCAACGATAGACAAAGAAAAGGTATCTGTGGCTTTTTGCCAGCTGAAATTTCCTGAGATCGCATCATCTTGAGTACGAATGCCGACTCGACCTGAGGTTTCCCATTTTGATATGGCATCGACACTAGACGGTGGTGGCGTGACAGGGCCAGAAGGCTGTGTGCTACAGGCACCTAAAAAAGCCGTCAGTGAAATAATACAAAGTGCGCGATAATTCATGGCGTAATATCCTGTTGTCTTTCTTCTATTAAAGACGGCGACAGTCGTTTAATCGTTTCTAATAAAAGTGGTGAGTTTGGTTCGCTGTCTAGGGCAGTTTCCCATATCTCTATTGCCTCTTTGTAATGTCGCTGTTTCCATAAGGTTTCGCCATAGTGCGCTGCTATTTCAGCGTCAGGCAAAAGACTCCATGCTTTCTTGAGATAATAAGATGCTTGTTCTAGCTCGCCTTTTAAAAAGTGTCCCCAGCCTAAGCTGTCTATGACCGCAGGATCATCTTCTGCTTTTTCATAGGCTGATTCTATGTATTTCATGGCCTCATCAATGCGAGAGGTTCTAGTGAGCAAGGTGTAACCTAAAGCGTTAAGATACTGAGGGTTTTCAGGATCTTTCAATAATAAAATGTGGATTTCAGTTTCCGTAGTTTGCCAATCGCCTAATGATTCTGCCAATAATGCTTTTCGGTAACGTAGCGCATTTGATTCAGGGTAAGTGTCAGAGGCTTGGCTCACTAAGTCGTAGGCTAAACGTTCGTTATCGTTTTGTAGATGTAACTGACTGATCAGTGTGACTTGCTCAGGAATGTTTTCTCGCAAGGTTCTTGTTAAGACCATCTCGTTAATGTCTTGTTCTTTGTTTTCCTCATAAAGCCATAACGCAATTTGTTGTGTGGCTTTTGTTCGTAGGTTGCCTTCCACATTGCGCATTATTTCAATGGCTTTGGTTGTTTCTTTCAATTCTGCTAACGCGATGGCTTCAAGGAATTGGATTTGATCGCCAAAACCGAAGCTTTCTTCCGGCAAAGTGGCGGACACTTCTAAAACATGCTTTGGTTGGTTGTTTGCCAATAAAGTACGCATAAAGCCAATACCAACTTGAAGCTGCTCCGAATCGTCTAATGTTTTCTCGTTATAAATCGACATGGCTTGAGAGACATCGCCTCGCTCCACAAGGAAGTCAATCAAAGAGGCCATGATTCGAGTGTTCTCTGGGTGATGCTTTGTTGCTTCTAATAAGGTTTCGATTGACTCATCAAGTTGGCCAATATTCTTTTGGCTAAAGGCGAGAATCAAAAACAATATTTCATTCTTTTCTAAGTCTGGACGCTCCAGCAGTTGTTGAGATTCAGTGATGGCTTCTTCATATTGGCCAGCTAATAAGAAAATATGCGCTTGGCTAAGTTGAATGTACTGGTCTTTTTGGTACTTAGCGGGCAGTTCGGAAATGGCTTCGCTAATCACAGCGACTTTTTCACTGTCACGTACATGGTCTTCTAAATACAGGGGCAAGAATTGTAGAGAAACGCTGTGCCTTATTGCATTGATTAAGAGTGTGGCCGTTTCTTCTGGGCGTTGATTTTTAATCAGAACTTGAGCCTTTAATGAATATGCTTGCTCAGCAAAAGGATCGGCTGCTAGCCATAGATTCGCGCTTCGTTCTACATAATTATCGTTCTGGGATGCAATGGCGACCTGAATTGATCTTTCGAGTAATTTATCGTCTGCAGTTTTGCTGGCGAGATCATAAAAAGCGTCGAAGGCTTTTTCTGGGCCTTCTCGTTGCAAAAGAAATTCAGCTTCTAGCAAGGCTTCTATTTGTTGAGCGGTAGATGTTTTGTTTTGTGTTACGGATGCTTCTTGTTGGCTTGAGTCATTTGTTTTCGCCATCTGTTGGCAAGCAGTAAGAATAGGAAGGCTTACCACGAAAAAAAGCGTCAGCCACTTTTTGTTGTCGCGCTTTTCTTTCAGAAAGTTGTGTAGTGTGCCGAAACAAGATGGCATGTTTATTCTCGATGCTGAATTCATATAACTCTTATATTATCGTTAGCGGCGTCTTATGTCAGTTACAACTATAAATTAATCCTATTACTTTTATTGGTAAGATAGGGTGCGCAAAAAAGTGAATTTCTCGTATAATGTGTCTTCTTTGTGTAAAGAGTCATGTTGAAGCTGCGCTTCCTCCTGTCATGTCTTAAAATCTCGATTTTTGAGAAGAGTCCTGAATGCCGCTAATTACTGTAGGTGTAAATCACAAAACGGCGCCCGTTTCGATACGTGAGCGTGTGGCTTTTGCGCCTGAAAAGATGGTCGATGCGTTGTCTTCTCTGTTGTCTGAGAAAACCGCCAATGAAGCTGTCATTGTCTCTACTTGCAATAGAACCGAACTTTACTGCTCGGTAGAAGATGTCCAAAAAGCGGATGAGGTGATTACTTGGCTTGGGCAGTATCATGACATCGATGCGGTTGACCTCAAGCAGTATTGTTATACCCATTGTGAAGATGACAGTGTACGCCATGTGATGCGCGTTGCTTCCGGTTTGGATTCTTTGGTTTTAGGTGAGCCACAAATACTCGGACAAGTTAAATCGGCTTATGCGGTTTCGCAAGAAGGTGAATGCCTTGGTCCGGAGTTAGAATCTTTATTTCAGCGTACTTTCTCCGTCGCAAAACGTGTTCGAACCGATACAGCCATTGGTGAGAACCCTGTTTCAATTGCCTTTGCTGCGGTGAGTTTGGCGCAACGTATCTTTGCTGATATTAGAAACAGTACGGCGTTATTGATTGGTGCTGGCCAAACGATTGAGTTGGTCGCGCGTCATTTGAAAGAAAATGGCGTCAAACGCATCATTGTCGCGAATAGAACCTTAGCTCGAGCAGAAAATCTAGCGACTGAGCTCAACGCAGAAGCCATTATGTTAGGTGACATCGGCGATTATTTGTCACAGGCTGATATCGTGATTTCATCTACGGCGAGTCAGTTGCCTATCATAGGTAAAGGCATGGTTGAGCGCGCAACAGCAAAACGCCGACATTCTCCTATGTTGTTGATTGATATTGCCGTTCCGCGAGACATCGAGCCAGAAGTTGAAAATGTTAAAGACGCTTACCTTTATACAGTTGATGATTTGCATTCAGTCATTGAAGAAAATGTAAGAGCAAGGCAAGATGCTGCGAAAGCAGCTGAGCAGATGATCGATGAAGGCGTAGATGCCTATCGTCGAATCGTTGAATCAAGAAAAGTTTCAAATCTGATTGTGACCTTTAGACAATCTGCTGAAGAAATTAAAAACACAGAATTAGAAAAAGCACTGAAAGGTCTTGAAATGGGCCAGGCGCCAGAGCAAGTAATGAACAAACTTGCCCATGGTTTAATGAATAAGCTCATTCATGCACCGACTCGCTATTTGCGTGCCGCTGGCGCAGATGCAGATCAAGACGCATTAACTATTGCCTCGAATGTATTGGGCATTCACGAAGAAAAAGATAATTAAAATGAAAGAATCGATTAAATTAAAGTTAGAAAGTTTGTCTGATCGTTATGATGAGTTGGCTGCGTTACTAGGTGTGGCTGAAGTTATTATGGATCAGGATTTGTTTCGTGCTTATTCCAAAGAATATGCAGAACTTGAACCTGTTGTGAAGTGTTTCAATGAGTTCCAGCAAATTGATGAAAACATTGCTGAAGCAGAACTTATGATGACAGACTCAGACCCAGATATTAAAGAAATGGGTGTGGAGGAATACAAAGCGGGTCAGGCTCAAAAAGAAGAGCTTCAATTGGTTCTACAGAAATTGCTTTTACCAAAAGACCCAAATGACTCTAAAAACGTTTTCTTAGAAGTGCGAGCGGGTACAGGTGGTGATGAGGCGTCTATTTTCTCAGGCGATTTGTTCCGTATGTATTCTCGTTATGCTGAGACTCAACGCTGGAAGGTTGAAATTGTCAGTGCGAACGAAGGTGAGCACGGCGGTTATAAAGAAGTAATTGCTCGAATTGTTGGTGATGGCGCGTATTCAAAACTGAAGTTTGAGTCTGGCGCCCATCGTGTTCAGCGAGTGCCAGCAACGGAATCGCAAGGCCGTATTCATACTTCTGCTTGTACTGTTGCCGTTATGCCTGAAATGGATGAGTTAGATGACATTGTCATTAACAAGGCTGATTTACGAATCGACACTTTCCGCGCCTCTGGTGCCGGTGGTCAGCACGTAAACAAAACCGATTCCGCGATTCGTTTGACTCACATTCCGACTGGCGTGGTTGTTGAATGTCAGGAAGAGCGTTCTCAACATAAAAACCGTGCGAAAGCCATGTCTTTACTGGCTTCTCGATTACAGGCTGCGGAACAAGAGAAAGCCGCGAGTGAGCAATCCGAAACACGTAAATCCTTGGTGGGAAGTGGTGATCGTTCTGAACGTATCCGTACTTACAATTACCCACAAGGCCGTGTGACAGATCACCGTATTAATTTAACCTTGTACAAATTGGACGAGATCGTAACAGGTGATTTGGATGTTTTGATTAATCCGTTGGTTAACGAGTTCCAAGCAGAACAGCTTGCTACTTTGAGTGGCGACAATTAATCAATAATGTACTTTTCTTTCTACAGGGTAGTCATCTCGCATGCGAATTGATGAGTTACTAAAAGGCGCTTTAGAGCGCCTTACTTTTGTCTCAGATACGGCGCAATTAGATGCGCAGCTTTTACTGGCTCATGTGCTGTCTGTTTCTACGTCTTATTTTTATACTTGGCCAGAAAAGGAGGTGGATGAGGAACAGATTGCTGCATTCAATCAGTTATTGGAGCGTCGAGAGAAAGGAGAGCCAGTTGCTTATTTGCTTGGGCATCAAGCATTCTGGAATTTAGATTTAGATGTGGCGCCTTGTACTTTGATTCCTCGTGCAGACACAGAGCGGTTGGTCGAAGTTGTCTTGTCTCTTGTTGAGGATGGTTTAAAAGCCAAGCATATTTTGGACCTTGGTACAGGAACCGGCGCAATTGCCTTGGCGTTAGCGTCGGAGTTGCCTGAGTCGCAGGTTATTGGTGTTGATCTTGTGCAGGATGCGGTATTACTTGCTCAAGGTAATGCTAAGAAAAACCAAGTGAATAATGTGGCGTTTAAGCAAAGTAGTTGGTTTGATGCGTTAATAGATAACGAGCAGTTTGATCTGATTGTCTCTAATCCGCCTTATATTGACCCTGATGACGAGCATTTGTCTCAAGGTGATGTGAGGTTTGAGCCTAAAAGTGCTTTAGTGGCTGACCATCATGGTTTGGCTGACATAGAACATATTATCAAGGAATCTCCTCGATTCATGAAGCTAGATGCTTATTTGGTGTTTGAGCATGGTTACGATCAAGCAGAAGCGGTTAGACACCTTCTTACTCAGGCAGGTTTTGATTCTGTAGAGAGCTTTCAGGATCTGGGTGGTAATGACCGAGTGACCATAGGTCGCTGGCATTAAGTGTATTTCGTCCATTGGAAAGTCAGGAATACAAAACTGTGGTTATATTCCTGACTTTATTCAGCGACTGCGCTCTGTTTACTTCTTAGGCTGCGCATCTTCTGGGCGAATAAACACAGGTGCAGCGTCTGTTGATTGTTCCGGGTCGTAACGATATCCCGCCAAATCAAATGCCTTCAATTCTTCAAGCGTTTCACAGCGGTTTTCAATGAGGTAACGAGCCATCAAACCACGAGCTTTTTTGGCATAAAAGCTGATGACTTTGAACTGACCGTTTTTCTCATCAAGGAAGTTTGGCGTAATTAAGGTAGATTTAAGCTTCTTCTTATTCACCGCTTTGAAATATTCGTTTGATGCTAGATTGACGAGCAACTCGTTCTCTTCAAGCGTATCGTTTATTTTATCGACTATGATGTCTCCCCAGAACTGATACAAGTTGCTGCCGCGATTATTTGTAAGTTTTGTCCCCATTTCCAATCGGTAGGCTTGCATTAAATCCAAAGGCTTCAGAAGGCCGTATAATCCACTTAGGATACGAAGCGATTTTTGTGCATACTCCATATTTTCATTGCTTAGAGAATAGGCATCCAAGCCTGTGTAAACATCGCCCATGAAGGTATAAACTGCTGGGCGGCTGTTGGATGTTGTGTGCTCTTTTTGCCATTCTTGGTAGCGTGAAACATTTAAGGTTGCTAAGTTGTCACTTAGCTTCATTAATGTGGCAATTTCTGCAGGAGTGTATGGCTTGATTGTATCAATGAGCTCTTGAGAGTTATCAAGCATTTCAGGTTGACTGAAATGACGGTTGGGAAGCTCAGAGGTCAAGTCCAAAGTTTTTGCGGGAGAGATTAAAAATTTCATAATTTTTCCATTTGCATAATGATTTTGCTTGTTAAAGATTATCCATGGAGTGCCGATAGATATCCAGACAATGCTTTAATAGAGATAATTTATGAAGAATAATCTGATACCATTTCCGACGTCTCGTCAGCGTGTTGAACACAAAGCGGCAATACGTCATTCGGGCGATAAATTAAAGGCACTTCGTGCGGCGTTTGACCAGGCTCGTAATGACTGGGAATTGGAAGCGGCTGAATTGCCTGAAAATAATAAAATGTACTGCGGCTCTAAAAAGTAATGGAATAACTCTTTATTTCTATTTCGGGCTGCTTCTTTAAGGTGTTAGTCCTATGTTGTTCCTTGTTCGTCATTCTCTTCTTTTTATGTTTCTCTGTGCCATACTTGGCTTCTTACTTCCTTCACTTTCACTCATGCTGTTTCCCTTCTTATCCATTGTGCTTTTTGGCTTGATGACATTGACTCTATTGGGCATGAAGCAAAATGAATTGATTAAGCGTTTGGCAAGTTTTGCGGTTTGGCGTTACACCTTGTTGCACTCCATTGCCTTCATGGCATTTGTTGGTGTTTTGGGGCGAATCTTATCTTTCGATGGTGATCTTCTATTGGCGGTTGTTGCAGTCGCAGGAACAGGATCTTTGTTTGCAACGCCAGCGATTGTTCGTGCTTTAGGGTTTGATAGTGTGCAAGCTATGGCAATGACCATTGCGACGACACTGTGTTTGCCTATTGCGATTTGCATTGCATTGCTGTTTTACCAAACTGAAGAGCTTGATTTAAATTGGGCGAATTACTCACTTCGTTTAATCATTTTTATTTTTGGTCCCATGTTTTTTTCTTTCTTGGTGCATCGCTTTGTTCCCGAAGAATCGTTAAGTAGATTTTTAGTGAAAATCTCGCCTTATACTATTCTGTTGGTATTCGCTTTCCCCTTTGGTCTAGTTGGCAGCTTTAGGCAGCTTTATGACCAAGATCCTATGATGGCGCTCCAGTACTTTTTGATAGCAACTGGTCTGTGCTTTTTGTTTTTTGCATTAGCGTTTGTTGTGTACAGGAAGAAGGGTAAAACGGTTGCGTTAACCGCTGCGATCACTTCTGGAAATCGGAATGTTTTATTGACCTACACCATTGCTGGTGGATTGTTAGGGCCGGCTTTTTTACCAATGGTGGGTGCCCTGCAAATTCCGACATCTTTATTACCTGTTTTGACTCGCTGGCTTAATAAAGTATTGACCAAATAACACTTAAATAATCAGGTGCTTATTTAGTTAAATCTTATGTTAGCCTTTTTGTAAAGTCGGCTTATACTGATAAGAGTTTTTATCTTTCCCGAAAACTTAAAGGATGTTGGTTTTATGAGAAAAAATACACCAGTGACAAATCACGAGAAAACGTTTGATAAAAGCGTTAAGTTGGTCACGACAACAGATTTGAATGGCAATATTGTTCATTGTAATGATGCTTTTATTGATATTAGTGGTTTTACGAAAGAAGAGTTGATTGGCAGCCCGCATAATATTGTTCGCCACCCTGATATGCCGCAAGAAGCCTTTAAAGTGATGTGGGAAACGCTTAAGCAAGGTAAGGCTTGGATGGGATTAGTGAAGAATCGTTGTAAGAATGGCGATTTTTATTGGGTTGATGCTTATGTGACGCCTGTTATGGAGTCTGGGAAAGTTGTTGGCTATGAATCAGTAAGGACATTACCAGATAAAAAAGACGTTGCTAGAGCAGAAAGAATATACAAAAAAGTCGTCAGCGGTCAGCGTGTATTGCCATTGAAGTTTTTGTCTTGGAGGTTCTTGGTGCCTCTTGTTGGCGGTGTGCTTGGTGTGTTCGCTGGCTTTGCTGAGCTTTCTTATGGCTTAGCTATTTGGTTACTGACGAGTTTGCTGATGAACGGTCTTTTTGTTGTAAACCATTCACGCTTACAGAAAATACTGACGGCTCGTTTGTCGAAGTCTTTTTTGCACCCGTTAGCCGGTATTACTTACTCTGATCATTCATTAGATGACGCTATTTTAGATGCGGGCGCGAAAAGCATGGAATCTAGAATAGACGCCATTTTGACGCGTTTTGAAGATGAGTCTCTGAAGGTATCGAGTCAATCTAAACTTGGTTTGGCATTGACGGTTGAAATGGCTAAAACCATGGATAACCAGCAGCATGAAACACAAAATGTTGCGACAGCCATGCAAGAGATGACGGCTACGATTAATGATGTGGCTCAGCAAGTACAGGTTGCCGCAGACAGTGCAAAATCTTCTTCTGAATCAGCAGAGTCTGGACAAAAAACGGTTCAAGATACACGTGGCTCAATTCAGCAACTTAGTGCAACGGTTGATGAGATTGGTGTCACCGTTCAGAACCTAGCGAATCATTCGGAAGAAATCGCCCAAGTTGCTCAAATGATTGAGCAAATAGCAGAGCAAACAAATTTATTAGCGCTTAATGCGGCCATTGAAGCAGCACGAGCAGGGGAATATGGTCGTGGTTTTGCTGTTGTTGCAGATGAGGTGCGTCAGCTTGCTCAAAGGACTCAAGGCTCGACACAAAATATTCACAAGATTATCAGTACCTTGCGAGAAGGCGCCACAAGCTCGGTTGCTATTGCTGAGAAAGGCAAACAAGATGCAAGGGAAGGCTTAGACAAAATTGTTGAAATGGAAAAGGCTTTTGACAATATTGTTGAGGCTGTTTCCAATATCACTGATATGACGATGCAGATGTCGACAGCAGTTGAAGAGCAGGCTCACGTATCCGAAGATATTAATCGACAAGTGGTGCGTATATCTGACCTTGCAACAGAGAGTTTAGAAAAATCTAACCAATCAAGTGACAGTATTAAATCTTTAGAGCAAGTGGCTGATGGCATGCATGAGTTAATTGTTCGATTCAAGTAAAGAGTGTTTTGAGAAGAATAACGAGCTTTTGAAATAAAAAACGCTGCTATGAAAATAGCAGCGTTTTTTATTAGTAGAAACTACCGGTAAATTGAACGGTTTACTTAAGGTAAAGGTAGAGCTTTTAACCGTTTACTTGCGTGATTAAGATTGATCATCATTAAATCTTGGCTGGCTTTTGTTTCGCCCATCGCTTTGAGCAGTCTGCTCAACTCAGCTAATGCTTCATTTTGACTGTCTAAGGCTAAAGCTTGTTCATAGTAATCTTTTGCCTTGCCCCACAACATCATGGATTGACTCAAGCGTCCGCAAACTAGGTATAAATTCGCGCTGGCGGGTTCTTTCTTTAGCCAGTTTTCACAGTTGGCGAGCAGTTTTTTATAAGTGCCTTGATCAATGTTGCCATATTCGAAAATAAGGTCTTCAGACCATTTTTGATTCAGCTTATGACGAATGAAGTTTTCCGCTTTGGTGTGGTCGCCAAATTGAATTAACGTTCGAGCATATAAGACACTCATTTCCGTATCTTGTGACAGTGTGTCTAATTTATTCCAAAGTGTTTCTAGTTCAGCCACTAGCTCTTGGCTGCTTTGTCCAAGTTTATTACGGAATTTGATCTTATCTAACAAGGCCAAAAAAGCATTACGCTCAAGTTCAAGCATGTTGTCATCATCAAATATGCCGTCTTTCTTTAATGTTGGTGTCAAAGTCAGTAGAGCGTCCCAGTCTTTTAGCTTGGTGTAAACCGTGACGAGCATTTTCAAAACTTGTTTATGCTTTGGCTTGAGTTTCTGTAGGCGAAGCAAAGAGGCGAGAGCACTTTCGTAATGACCTTGCTTCATTTGTATTTGACTTTGCGCAAAGCCAATCGCAAATTCGGCTTCTGGAGTGGATTTGTGGGCGGACCTGAGCAAGGCTTTAGAGCGCTCGTGTTCGTCTTGCTCACTCGCTGCATACGCTGCACTGATGTAGTTTATAAGAGGATAAGGTACCTTTTCAGCACTGTTTGTTAAGAGTTTTTCCGCTTTATGCCAGTTCCCTCCAACAAGCTCCAGCATGCCTCTTATTGTATTTCGAGATGCTCTCTTTTGAGCCAAATTTCCTGTCACTTTTGCCAATGAACTGCTTGGCTTTAATGCAATAAATAGAATGCGTTTTACCCAGCTCATAACAAATAAGGCGACAATCATCCCTGCGAGCAACACCCACAAGCTGGTTTCAATTGTTACGCCATTGTAAGCAACTAAAACATAGCCACTGTCTTGGCGCATCAGCAGTCCTAACAAGCCGCCGACAGCCATCATAATGACTAATAAGAAGAGGAGTTTTTTCATATCTCATCTCCTGAATTTGTTTTGGTTGCTGCTTTTGGTGTTACCGATTCTGGTGTAGTTGCAATAGGCGAATCGGTAGAGGATGGTGTACTGTCTATTCTGCTTGTCCAATTTTGCATTAAAGATTTCATTGCTGTTAATGAATCTCTAGGCAATGGGAAGCTAGGAGCAGGGTTGAGCTGCTGCATGGATGTTAAGTTCGATAAAAACGACGTGACAGCTTTTGATTGTGTATCAAAATGTTCTGTAACTGCATCGCCAACACGTTTGAGCGATTGCTGATAAATGACAGATTCGCCTTTTAGAAGTGCTACTTGAGCGACATCCAGTTGCAGCTGTAAGCCAGTAACAAGCTCTTGATATTCTGCTGGTGGTAATAATGCTTTGATGGGTTTGTGATCGTAATTGATCACCACCAAAGAGCGCAGAGATTGCCAGAAGCTAGCTAATGCGGCTTCAATCGAACTTACTTCAGTATTACTGCTTTCTGTTGATGCTGTCTCATTTGTTGAAGATTGCCACTTTTTAGAAGGCTCTCTTTGTGGAAGAGTGGGCACATTGTCGTATAACGCACTTAATTTTAAATAAGCGCCTTCTAAGTCAAATTGGCTGACAGAGCTTAATGCTTGGATATCTTTTGCTAATGCTTTACGCGTTGCAAAAACGATCGGGTCTTCCAACTCATTTAAAATGTCATCGGCATTATTTAATAATGTAATTGCGCCATTGCTGTCGGATTCTAATAACAGGCGTTGGTTTGCTAGGCGAATAAGGTATTCAGCTTCTGCTAACTTCCAGTCTTCTTTTGTGGTGTTATCCAATCGGCTGAGTTTGGCCTCAAGAGAAAGTATCTGCTCGTCTTGTTGATTCTGTTTGTCAGCCAGTTGTTGCTTTTCTGCTTGAGTTGTTTTGTCTGTGTTTCGTATTTGCTCAATGAGTGTCTTGAGTTGAGCTTGATTCAGTGTGTTTGTGCTGATTTTTTTATCTAAATTGTTCTGCTGATTTTGCAGGAGTGTAATGTCTTGTGGAAGTGAGCTTTGCGTACTTTGGTAGTAGAGCCATCCGCTCGCCGCCAAAGCAACAAGGGATAAGCAAAGCGATGCCGCAACCAAGGATTTTACTTTTCCTTGAGAAGCTGTTTCTTGCTGCGCATCATCTTTTTTTACTGGCTGTGTTTCAGTTTTGTCAGACGTGTCTTTTATTGGTGTAGAGTTGTTGTCTTCAGCGACCGAAGTTTCTTGTTTGTTATTCTCTGTCATTCTATTTTCCTATATAAAATTCCGTCGCTTTGAGTAAGCTGTTGTCGTCGGCGCCATCGGCGCATGAAGCATTAATCCAACCCATGTTTATTGCTTGCTGATTCACTCTGAGACTGGGAGTCAGTATCGGAAGTGCTTTCCATTCGGGCTTATATTGAGAAACGTATTCTGAAAGATTACTTAAATTTTCGCCACTGGTTACCCAGATTAAATTGATATCTGGCAACATGAAAAAAGTTTGAGCGTGATATTCAGGCTTTTTTCTTTCGTAAAGAGAAAGATAGCTGATTTTTGCGCCTTTCTCCTCAAGTTTATCGCCTAACTCGGTTCGTCCGCCAACGCCACGTACAATAAGTACTTTTTGTCCTGACATCTTAACGGGTTTCAACCAGTCTAATAAGGCCTCACTTGTGTTTCCTGGGTTTGATAGCGCAGGAATGCCTTCGTTAATCAATGTCTGCGTGGTGCCTTGACCAATACCAATCCAATGAACTTTTTCAGGCAGCATTGGCCAGCATGTGTCTAGCCATTCGGCGGCATATCGGGCGGCGTTTTTGCTGACAAATATGACGTAATGAAACTCATCGATATTAAATATTTGTGAACGGATTTTTGCCTCTTCATCTTCACCCTGTAGAGCTTGTATTTCTAACATGGGCAAAGAAACTGGAGACAGACCCATACTGCTGAGAGTGTTGCAAGTTACTGAATTCTCAGGTTCTGGGCGAGTGATTAGAATGCGATAGTTTTCCACTGATAGGCAGCCTGTCTATGACTCTTAAGAGTATATTTCAGCGAGAATGTCATTTGCTCCCTGAGCCAGTAAGTCATCAGCTAACTGGACTCCAAGAGATTTAGCATCCTCTTTGTGACCATGTATTTCACTTTGAATCATGGTTTTTCCGTCAGGGCTACCAACGAGACCTCTTAACCAAATAGTGTCGTCTGTGAGTGTCGCAAAACAAGCGATAGGAGCTTGGCAGCCACCGTTTAGGCGTTCGTTAACCGCACGTTCGGCAGTTACTCTGATTGCTGTCTCTTCATGTTGCAGAGGGGCTAGCATTTCAATTGTTTGTATATCATCGCTACGACACTCAATGCCCATAGCGCCTTGGCCGCCAGCGGGAAGACTCTGTTCAGCTGACATTCTTTGACGAATTCTGTCTTGCATTTCCAAGCGAAGAAGGCCGGCTGTGGCAAGAATAATAGCGTCGTATTCGCCATTATCTAACTTGCGCAAGCGAGTATTCACATTGCCTCTGAGGTCTTTGATGACAAGGTCAGGACGGTTCATTCGTAACTGGCAAGAACGACGTAAGCTTGAAGTGCCAACCACGCTGCCTACAGGCAATTCATCAATCGAAGAAAAGTTGTTTGATACAAAGGCGTCAGTTGGGTCTTCTCGTTCACAAATTACCGCTAAGCCTAAGCCTTCAGGAAAGGCCATTGGCACGTCTTTCATTGAATGTACCGCAATGTCTGCTCGGCCATCCAATAGGGCGGTTTCCAATTCTTTGACGAACAAACCTTTACCGCCAATTTTTGATAAGGGTGAATCTAAAATCTGATCGCCTTTTGTTGTCATGCCTAGAAGTTCTACTTTTAGTTCAGGATAGAGTGCTTCCAATTGTGCTTTTACATTGTTTGCTTGCCATAGGGCAAGTTGACTTTCACGAGTGGCAATGACGATGGTGTCTTTCACGGTATCTCCCAAAAAATTAATGCTCAGAAGGCAGTTTGGCATTCTTCTAGTGTGTATTGCTTTCAATGATACTCGTTAAGCACAAAGTCGTCATCCTTCACGCTTTATAAGTCAGGGCGCTTAAGGTAACCTTGGCAGCTGATTGAATCTTGCGTAGGAACCTATTGAATGACTGATACAAATAAAACCACTAACCAACAATGGGGTGGTCGTTTTTCTGAGCCTGTTGATGCTTTTGTTGCTCGTTTTACTGCTTCTGTTGAATTTGACCAGCGTATGGCGAAACAAGATATTCAAGGCTCGATTGCTCACGGCAAAATGTTAGCGAGCGTCGGTGTGTTAACAGAAGAAGAGCGTGATCAGATTATTCAAGGTTTGACAGAAATCGAACAAGAAATTGCCAATGGGGAATTTGAATGGTCGATTGAGTTAGAAGACGTGCATATGAATATCGAAGCGCGCCTGACTCAAAAAATTGGCATTACAGGGAAAAAACTTCACACCGGACGTTCTCGTAATGACCAAGTGGCGACGGATATTCGCTTGTACATGCGTGATGAAGTGGATTTCCTTCTTGAAGAAGTGACTCGTCTGCAACAAGGTATTTTAAGTTTGGCGGAAAAAGAAGCCGACACCATTATGCCTGGTTTCACTCACTTGCAAACGGCACAGCCTGTGACCTTTGGTCATCATTTGATGGCTTGGTACGAAATGATGCAGCGTGATTATGAGCGTCTTGTGGATTGCCGTAAGCGCATTAATATTTTGCCTCTTGGTGCCGCTGCGCTTGCCGGAACCACTTACCCAATCGATCGTAATATGACGGCGGAATTGCTTGGTTTTGAACGTCCAACTTACAACTCTTTGGATTCCGTAAGTGATCGTGATTTTGCCATTGAATTTACCTCAACAGCGTCGATCATCATGATGCACATGTCTCGTTGGGCAGAAGAAATGGTGATGTGGGCGTCTGCTCAATTTAACTTTATCTACTTGCCAGACCGTTTTTGCACAGGCTCTTCTATTATGCCGCAGAAGAAAAACCCAGATGTGCCTGAATTAGTGCGTGGTAAAACAGGTCGAGTTTATGGGCATTTGATGGGCTTGCTAACACTGATGAAGTCTCAGTGCTTGGCTTACAACAAGGACAACCAAGAAGATAAAGAACCTTTGTTTGATACGGTTGATACCCTAAAAGGGTCGTTGCGTGCGTTTGCCGATATGATTCCTGCTATCGAATCTCGTAAAGAACATATGTATGAAGCGGCTCGTCGTGGTTTTTCTACAGCAACGGATTTGGCGGATTACTTGGTTCGTCAAGGAGTGGCTTTCCGTGATGCACATGAAGTTGTTGGTAAAGCAGTTGGCTATGGCGTTAAAGAAGGCAAGGATTTGTCAGAAATGACATTGGAAGAATTACAGTCTTTTGGCGATATGATTAAAGCGGATGTGTTTGACGTATTGACCTTAGAAGGTTCTGTTGCCGCGCGTGATCATGTTGGTGGAACCGCGCCAGCGCAAGTCTTGAAAGCAGTTGAACGAGCGAAAGCGGAATTGTCTGAGCGTTTCGCTTAAAACATAAGCATTTTTCTCATGGAAAGCGGTGGATGGCTCTTTTTCTACTTAGGTGTTTCAGCCAAGTAGAAAAGGTTTCAGTCACCGCTTTTTAGTTGCTCAATCGAAAAAGGTGAGTCCGTCCCTAAAAAAACGCTAGGCGCAATGTTTAGCTCAAATAGAAAGGTTTTACTCTTCCCTGTACATCCTGCAAAAACGACGGCCCACGGCTCATCACTTCCTACAGCGGGAATGCGCCAACACACACCATCTATATTGACGTAACGTGCGCCATCTGGCCCAGTGGTGACTGGGTAATCTATTTTTTTGATTTGTCCTTTCAAATATTCTTGTTGAGCGACTTCTGATGCGGCTATTTTCTCTCTTAATTCTGGCGAAAAAACCTTATCCGCAGCATCGTGACTATTACTTGAAGGGAAGTTGATTGAAGATAAATCCAGCAAGCTAGGTTTCGTAATTATCACATCATTATTTTCTATTTCATCGCTTCTCACTTCGCTGCTTTCTATCTCACTGTTTAAACGGTTATTTTCTGTTGAAAGGTCAAAAAAAGCTTCGTTGAATAATTCTGTACCGTTAAAGCTTTCTATGTCATTTGATGTGGTTTCTGTTATCTGAGATGGCGTCTCATCGCTAAATTCTTCACTTGTACTTAAAGAGTCTGTCGTAGTCTCCTCATTTTTCAAAAGACGTTCTTGCGTTGTATTGGGTAGTAGTTGTAGCTCAAAGCGAGAGTCGTTAGAGGTGACGTCTAGTGCTTTGAACCAATTAAACTGGGGCGATATGAGGAAAAACAGTAGGTGCAGAAAGACCGCACAGAGAATAGCCACCGCCCATGGAAGGATTTTTCTTTTCATTAAATTTTATAGACCCTTTGCGCTTTGGAAAAAGAATACGGTTAACAGGGTTCGCTGTAAGCGCTTAAATGGAACTGTACACCTTATATTGAGGTTAACAAATCCAAGTGCGCCTTTATTTATATTTTTCGTAAAGATTATCGATGTTATTGATTGGCTAGGGTTGGGAAACGAACTGGCCGCAAGGTATACTCTGTGAATCAAAAATAGAGAGAAAAGATGATGTTTAAGTTGTTTTCTGTATGTATGTTGGCTTTTTTTCTTGTAGCGTGCGGCAATAAAGGCGCTCTTTATTTGCCGAGTGACACTGTCAGTGAACAGCAAGCATCGTCTTTATAGCTGAGGATTCCCCTTTGGATTTTTTTAATTATTCTAATCAGACTCTGCAAGCAGAGAATGTTTCTTTATCTGATATTGCGAACCAATACGGTACGCCTTGTTACGTTTACTCGCGCGCGACATTAGAGCGCCATTATAACGCCTATGCGGAAGCGTTTGCTTCTCACCCAACTCTAATTTGTTATGCAGTAAAAGCTTGTTCAAATATTGCTATTTTGAACGTATTAGCAAGATTAGGCTCAGGATTCGATATTGTTTCTGTTGGTGAATTGGAACGTGTTCTTAAAGCAGGCGGTGATCCTGCCAAAGTGATGTTTTCAGGTTTAGGTAAACAAGCTGGTGAAATGCGTCGCGCTTTAGAAGTGGGTATTCATTGCTTTAACGTCGAATCTGAAGCGGAATTGTATCGCCTTGATCAAGTGGCAGGTGAGATGGGTAAAAAAGCGCCAGTGTCATTGCGCGTTAATCCAGACGTAGACGCTAAAACGCACCCTTATATTTCTACCGGTTTGAAAGAAAACAAATTTGGTATCGATATTCAAGATGCCGTTCGCATTTATCAAATAGCGCACAAGTTGCCAAATTTAGATGTAATGGGCGTTGATTGTCATATCGGTTCGCAGTTGACTGAACTTAAGCCTTTCCTGGATACATTCGATCGTTTGATCGGCTTGGTTGATCAGTTGGCTGAAGTTGGTATTAAGATTAAACACCTTGATTTAGGTGGTGGTTTGGGCGTTCGTTATCGTGATGAAGTACCACCATCACCAGCCGATTACGCTGAGCTATTGCTAGAAAAAGTAAAAGGCTTAGATGTTACTTTGGCGTTTGAACCAGGCCGCTCAATTGCCGCTAATGCTGGCGTTTTGTTGACTCAAGTTGAATTTTTGAAGTGCACGCCTCATAAAAACTTCGCGATCATAGACGGTGCGATGAACGATTTGATTCGCCCTTCTTTATACAGTGCTTGGATGGATATTGTGCCTGTGTCTTTGGTGCCAACGCCTGAAGGTAAGCGCAGTTACGATTTGGTTGGTCCTATTTGTGAAACAGGCGACTTCTTAGGCAAAGATCGCGAATTGGATATTCAGGCTGGCGATTTGTTGGCTGTGCGTTCTGCCGGTGCTTATGGTTTTACCATGTCTTCAAACTACAACAGTCGTAATCGTGCGGCAGAAGTGATGGTAGATGGTGATACTACTCACTTGATTCGTGCCCGTGAAACAATCGAACATCAGTTAGCTGGTGAACAGGTTCTACCAGACTGAGGAGCTTTTTGTGTTATTGAAGTTTACAAAAATGCATGGGCTTGGAAATGACTTTGTTGTTGTCGATGCGGTTTCGCGAAAAGTGTTTTTTAATAAGCAGCAAATTGAACGCTTAAGTGATCGTAACTTAGGAATTGGTTTTGATCAGCTTTTGGTTGTTGAGCCGCCATCGAATCCTGACATGGACTTTCGTTACCGTATTTACAACTCTGATGGCAGTGAAGTAGAGCATTGTGGCAATGGTGCTCGTTGTTTTGTTAAGTTCGTTCTCGATAGAGGATTAACAAATAAGCGTGTCATTGACGTTGAGACAAAACGCGGAGCGATTCAGCTACGAGTTATGGATGACGGTTTGGTTACAGTTGATATGGGCAGCCCAAGTTTTGAGCCAAAAGACTTACCTTTTACGGCAGACGCTTCTGAGTCACTGTACGAAATAAAAGCTGGAGAGAAAGATTACCTAATTACGCCTGTTTCGGTTGGTAATCCTCATGCTGTTATTAAAGTGGATGCGCTGGTGGATGAAGAGGTCGCGACAACGGGGCCTTTGCTTGAAAGCCATGAGCGTTTTCCACAAAACGTTAATGTCGGTTTTATGCAGGTTGTTAGCCCAACTGAAATTAATTTACGTGTCTATGAACGTGGCGTTGGTGAAACGCAAGCCTGTGGGACGGGTGCATGTGCAGCGGTAGTTGCAGGTATCAAACAGGGCTGGTTGTCTCCTAAGGTTACTGTTCATGCCTTGGGTGGAGATCTACATATCGAGTGGCAGGGCGAAGGTCAGTCAATTTTTATGACAGGACCTGCTGTGAAAGTATTCGAAGGCCAAATTTATCTATAGAGGTTGTATGAGCGAAGAGGAAGTAATTCAGTATTTGTTGAGTACGCCAGATTTCTTTATTCGAAATTCTGATGTATTAGAAAGCTTAACGCTTCCTCATCCTGTTAGTGGTAATGTCGTTTCTTTGCTTGAGTATCAAGTGAGTGTGTTACAGAAGTCGACAGCTGGCTATCGAAGCCAATTTGAACGACTTGTCGATGTTGCACGAGAAAATGAATCGACCATGCAGAAGAGTCGTCGGCTTATATTAGCTGGTTTGAACTGCGAATCGTTAGACGACTTTTCTATGGTAGTGGGGGATATGGTTAGAGATGATTTCCAAGTGCCTTACCATTCCCTTATTTTATTTGGCGATGTTACAGACAGTTCCGTTAGAACTCATAACCTTGTTAATGAAGGTTCTGACTTGTCTCATACTTCAGGATTTACTGAATGCTTCTGCGGTATCTTGCCTGCGAACGAAATGAACTATTTATTTTCAGACGATGCAGACCAAATTCACTCTGTGGCTGTATTGCCTCTTCTTTCTCGCTCAGGCGGTGAAGTGAAAAAATGTGGTGTTCTCGTTTTGGGTGATAAAACGCCTACGGCTTTTAGCAAAGATAAAGGGAGTTTGTTTCTTCAATATCTTGCTGATTTATTGAGTGCCATTCTACTAAGGTTGTTGAAATGAGTGTTTTGATTACATTTGATTTAGATAATACCTTGTGGGATGTGGCGCCAGTTATCACAAGAGCTGAATATGCAATGGAGTCTTGGTTTGAAGAGCGCTTTCCAGGGTATAGTCAGCAATTTTCATTTTCTGTTCAGGAAAGCATCAAGCAACGAATTATCGATGAAAATCCAGAAATTGCTTTTAATCTGACAGAATTACGCTTGAGAGTGTATAAAACGTCGTTAAGAAAATTCGGTTTGCCAACAGAGGAAGCGGATTTAATGGCGAAAGCGGCATTGGCGCATTTTTGTGAGTGGCGCCAAAGGGTAGATCTTTTTCCTCATGTAGTGGATGTTTTAGAAGAGTTAAATCAGGATTATGATTTAGCGGTTATCACAAACGGAAATGCTGATGTTTTCCATCCTTATGTTGGGTTGGGGCAATATTTTGATTTTGCCATTCGTGCGGATCAAGTCGGAGCAGCAAAGCCCAGCGCCGATGTTTTTTCTATGGCAGCTAAGAAAGCAGGGTTGGACTTCTCTCAAATTATCCACGTTGGGGATCACCCAATCGATGATGTTTTAGGGGCGACAAATGTTGGAGCAAAAAGCATTTGGTTTAATCGTCACGGGGCAAGACGATGGGCGGATGAATGGGGAGCTAGATCCAATGCTGAAGTACACTCGTTATTAGAGTTGCCTTCGGCTATTTCCTCTCTGGCACTATAGGCTTTGTCTATCATTTCAATTGAAAGATATAGATTCTTACCCTAAGTATTTAGTGGTACACTAACCCCATTAATTAGTACAAACAGATTTTAAGGGAAACTTAATTATGAGTGAAAACACAATTCAAATCACCGACGCACAATTTGCGGAAGAAGTATTGAATTCAGATCTTCCAGTAGTTGTTGATTTTTGGGCTCCTTGGTGTGGTCCTTGTAAAATGATTGCTCCAGTTTTGGAAGACGTTGCAGCAGAATACGCTGGTAAAGTTAAAGTAGTTAAACTTAACGTTGATGAAAACCAAGAAACAGCACCAAAATACAATGTTCGTGGCATTCCTACATTGCTTGTTGTTAAAGGTGGTGAAGTTGTTGCAACGAAAGTTGGCGCTGTATCTAAGTCTCAGTTGGTTGAGTTCGTAAATAACGCCATCTAAGAAGTGTTAAGAGTTTTTAAAAAAGGCAGCTAATTTAGCTGCCTTTTTTGTTTTTATCTGTTTTTGATTGATGCAAGTTTTTGGGCGAAAGCTGGTGAGTGAGAGCTTTCTAATGTCGCCACAACTTGTTTGGCGTAAGGCAAGAAGGCTTGTAGATCGCTTTTTGGCATTGGATCGTCATTAGGTAGTTTTACTGTTACTGGGTTTTTGTGGACGCCATTGATACGAAACTCGTAGTGTAAATGAGGCCCAGTTGCCCAGCCTGTTTGTCCTACATAGGCGATTATTTTTCCCTGAGATACTCTAGCACCTCGTTTTGTGCCTTTCGCGAATCCTCTCAAGTGAGCATAAAGTGTCTGATAGCCTTTGCCATGATCGATAATAACTACGTTTCCGTAGCCATTTTGTGTTCCTGCAAAGGATATTTTTCCTTCACCTGCTGCTTTGACTGGTGTTCCGCTTGCTGCTGCGTAATCAACGCCTCTATGAGGTCGGCTTGTTTTGAAAATCGGATGTAGTCGGTTTGGGTTGAATTTAGACGAGATTCGTGTGAAGTCTACAGGGGTCCGAATAAAAGCCTTACGCATAGCTAAACCGTCTGGTGTGTAATAGCTTGAGCCTCTAGATGTTGTGTAACGAATTGCTTGAAAAGTACGTCCGTTATTGATGAATTGGGCTGCTATGATATTGCCGTGGCCAATTTTTTCACCATCTAGAAATTTTTCTTCATAAAGAACACTAAGGCTATCACCCTTACGAATATCAAGCGCAAAGTCGATATCCCAGCCAAAGATGTTAGCAAGTTCAATGAGTAGAGATTGTTCTATTCCTGATGCTAGACCATCAACAAAAAGGGAGTTGTTGATCTCAGCTTCTTTGTAGGTCTTTATGATGTCTGGCTCTCGAGAAACCTCTGTTCTATCAAAAGCATTTTCGTTGCGCTCAAACGTCACCTTGTCTAAACGATTAAGCACAAGAGTAAGTTCGGTTAGTTCTCCCGTCTTTTCGTTAGTGGTAAAGCTAAGCTCTTGCCCAGGTAGCATTCTTAACAAGGTTTTTTGTTCTTTATCGGCAAGAGAGACTTTGTAGATATCTTGAGCTGAAATGCCTTCTCGTGACAGAAGCTTTGATAAAGAGTCGCCTGAAGAAACGGTCACTGTTTGCTCTTTGTAGGTTGGCGGGCTGTTCTTTTTTGTTAATGCTTCAGGTGTTGGTGCGTTGTATGTTGTGTTGATGTTGTCTTGTGTTGAAGGTTGAGTCTTGCTGTTTTGATCTGGTTTTTGAATGTTTATATAAGTCGGTTGTTGTAAGTCGTTGAAAACGAGATCTGATTGGTGGACTTGCTCAAGATTGGTCTCAAGAGAAATTACTTTGTTCTGAGAGGGTTGCTCTTCTGGGATGGCGATCAAAACTATGGCGAGAAGAGTGCAGACAACAGCAATAAGGAGTAAATGTTTTGTTGGTATTAACTTAATCAAAATAGGTATCCAAAAAATCTTTAAGAAAGCCTTATCATCCTATCAAGATTGCTTTTATAATTGAATGCTTAACTCATGTAAACTCACTAGGAAATGGATCAAAATAATGACGGTAAGCAGTAAAGACCTTATAAATGACTTGCAAGCTCGTGGACTCATTGCCCAAATGACGGCAGAAGAAGAGCTAAAAAAACATCTTGAAGATGAAAGTCGTACACTTTATTGCGGTTTTGATCCAACAGCAGACAGTTTACACCTTGGTCACCTTGTTCCTTTGCTTGTGTTAAAACGATTTCAGGATGCAGGGCATAAGCCAATTGCATTAGTCGGTGGCGCAACAGGGTTGATTGGTGACCCAAGCTTTAAAGCGACAGAGCGACAATTAAATACATCCGATGTTGTGGCTAGTTGGGCTGAAAAAATTCGAGGCCAAGTAAGCCAGTTTGTAAAATTTGATGATGTGCCTAACCCTGCAAAGGTTGTTAATAACCTAGATTGGGCTGGTGAAATGAGTATGTTGGATTTCTTGCGGGAAATCGGTAAGCATTTCTCAGTGAATGCAATGATAAATAAAGAGTCTGTACAGCAGCGCCTTAATCGTGAAGGGGCTGGTATTTCCTTTACTGAATTCTCTTACGCTTTGTTGCAAGGAATGGATTTTGCTGAACTTAACCGTACTTATGATTGTACTATTCAGGTGGGCGGCAGTGATCAGTGGGGGAATATTGTTGGTGGTATCGACTTGTCTCGCCGTCAGAATCAAGCTCAAACATTTGGCCTAACAGTTCCATTGGTGACAAAGTCAGACGGTACGAAGTTTGGTAAAACAGAATCTGGTGCTGTGTGGTTGGATTCATCTAAAACAAGTCAGTATGCTTTTTACCAGTTCTGGATGAATACAGCAGATGCAGACGTTTATAAGTTTCTGAAATTCTTTACCTTCTTAAGCCTTGAAGAAATTGATGCTATTGAAAAGGCTGACCAAGAAAGTGCTGGTAAACCAGAAGCTCAATCTATCCTTGCCCGTGAAGCAACTAAATTAGTGCATGGTGAGGAAGGGTTGCAAGCAGCGGAGCGTATTACAAAGGCCTTGTTTAGTGGTCAAGCAGATGACTTGAGTGAGCAAGATCTAGAGCAGATTCAATTGGATGGCTTGCCAAGTAGCTCTTTACAAGGAATTGATTTGACGGCAACGCCGCTAACATCTCTTTTGGCTGATGCTGGTTTGGCTGCAAGTGGCAAACAAGTTAAAGATGCATTGCAACGTAATTCTGTTGTTGTAAATGGTCTAGCTCAAGGGATTGATAGCAACATGGATGCTGCTGCAATTTTTGCTGCAGAAAAGGGTTACTACAACAAGTATTTCTTAGTGAAACTGGGTAAGAAAAAACACCACTTATTTGTGCTTTAAATGAGTGGTTTATCTATCTAATGAAAAGGCGCATAAGCGCCTTTTTGATTTGCTGACCCGTCCTAAATAAGGTTGTCACTTTTCAATACTTCAATTGGAGAGTGCAATGACTACAACACCTAAGCGTACACAGAGAGACTATTCCTTCGCCTTTAAATTGGCAGTTGTTGATCA
>NZ_JBLIXK010000014.1:0-72885 GCF_047525555.1 Marinomonas algae
ATTAAGGATCTACAGATTTTGTGCAACCCTTTTCTGACAAAAAAGACGATTAATTTAACAACCAACCCTTTTTGTTCACATAACAAACAAAAACACCCTTTTTAGAGTGTTTTTTGATCAAACAAAAACGAAAAAGCCCTGTTACAGTTAAGTAACAGGGCTTTCTGAACACTTAAAAATTAAACTTCAACGATACGAAGTTCTTTCGGCATAGAAAAAGAAACGTTTTCTTCTCTACCTTGCAATTCTTCAGGCGCATTACCGCCTTCATCAATTAATCGCGATATCACTTCATTAACTAGAACTTCAGGAGCCGATGCGCCCGCGGTGACACCAACACTCGAAACACCATCGAACCAATCGACATTAATTTCACTAGCATTGTCGATCAGAAAAGCTTTAGCTCCCATTCGCTCCGCTAATTCTTTCAATCTATTCGAATTAGAACTATTAACAGAGCCAACAACCAACACAAGCTGAGATGTTTCAGCCAATGTTTTTACTGCATCTTGGCGGTTCTGTGTTGCATAGCAAATATCGTCTTTTTTAGGACCACGGATCTTTGGAAAATGACGGCGCAATGCATCAATAACGACTGAAGTGTCATCCATTGATAAAGTAGTCTGAGTCACAAACGCCAAATGCTCTGGATCTTTGACTTTTAGGTTCGCCACATCTTCAGGTGTTTCAACAAGGTAAATCGCGCCACCTTGTTGATTATCATATTGCCCCATGGTCCCTTCCACTTCTGGATGACCATCATGACCGATCAAAATACATTCCATTCCGTCACGAGAGTAACGCAATACCTCTAAATGCACCTTAGTAACAAGCGGACAAGTTGCATCAAAAACTTTTAGGCCTCGATTAGTCGCTTCGTCACGAACCGATTTTGAAACACCATGCGCACTAAAGATAACAATATGATCGTCTGGCACTTGATCCAGCTCATCAACAAATACTGCTCCGCGTGCTTTTAATGACTCAACAACAAATTTATTGTGGACAACTTCATGGCGCACATAAATCGGCGCTTCAAATAAATCCAAACAACGATTAACGATTTCAATGGCACGATCAACACCAGCACAAAAGCCACGAGGATTCGCAAGCTGAATAGCAAAACTCATGCTGCATCCTCTATTGCGACAATGCGCACTTTAAAAGTAAGCGAACGACCTGCTAATGGATGATTAAAATCCACCACCACTTCTTTGTCGCCTATTTCTGCAATCACACCAGGCAATTCGTTTTTGCTCATATCCGCAAAAGAAACCACCATACCTTCTTCTAAATCCATTGCGAATTGAGAACGAGGCATACGCTGGATATTACTTTCGTTGTGAACGCCAAAGGCTTTTTCTGGAGGCATAACCAATGAGGATTCTTGATCTACTGACATCCCTAAAAGCGCTTCTTCAAATGCAGGCAACAAACTTCCGTCACCAAACACAAAACTTGCAGGCGTTTGAGAGAAGTTAGAATCCACAATAGAACCGTCTTCAAGAGACAATTCAAAATGAAGTGTCACTCGGCTACTCTCTGTAATTACACTCATTTGCCACCTTCTGTTTTCTTAACAAAAAAGCTTTCAAGCAACATCAAAATAACACCAACCGTTATTGCGCTATCTGCCACGTTAAAAGCAGGAAAATACCAAGACTGCTGCCAATGCAGTTGAATAAAATCCACTACATGACCATAAACCAGTCGATCATATAAATTACCAATGGCACCGCCGAGAATAAAACTAAGAGACAACGCCTCCCAACGATTTTCATTCGCAATCTTAATCAACCGCCAACTAATTCCCACCACAACCGCTAAGGCAATCACAGAGAAAAACCAACGCTGCCAGCCACCAGCTTGTGCAAGAAAACTAAAAGCGGCACCCGTGTTGTATCTAAGCGTCAGATCAAAAAATGGCAACAGAGGAATTTCCTGCCCATAAGACAAATACGCCTCAACAGCTTGCTTAGTCGCCCAATCCAATACGAACAAAATAAGAGCCAGCACCCACCAGCGCTGAACTCTTTTAAACATAGTAGAGACTGTCATTTATGCGTACAGGCGTTGCTCACCTTCCCCATCCGGTAAATTAGAGATACAACGATCACAAAGCTCTGGATGAGATTCACGTTTGCCAACCTCTTCACGGTGGTGCCAGCAACGAACACACTTAGCATTTTCGCTCAATGCAACATGTACTTTTAGGCCTTCTAGATCTGTATCTATCGCATCCGCTCCAGCTTCACCTAAAGGCAATACTTTCACATCAGAGGAGATTAAAACGAATCGCAACTCTTCACCCAAAAGGTTTAGTGTTGTCTGCAATGCTTCATCACAATACAAGGTGATTTCAGCACTCAAGCTCGCTTTTATCTTACCTTCTCCACGAACAGCCTCGATCACTTTATTAGTAGCGACTTTCGTTTCAAGAACATGCTTCCAGAATTCACGACCTAATTTTTCTTCACCAGAAAACTCTTCTAAACCTTCATACCAAGTTTCTAAGAAGATTGACTCTCCTCGCTCCCCCGGTAATGTTTGCCAAATTTCATCGGCAGTAAAGCTCAAGATTGGCGCAATCCAACGAGTGAAGGCCTCCATAACATGATACAAAGCAGTCTGCGCTGAGCGACGAGCCAAGCTGTTTTCTTGCGTTGTATATTGACGGTCTTTGATTACGTCAAGGTAGAAACCACCTAAATCAACCGAACAAAAGTTCTGAATTTTCTGGTTAACCGTGTGGAATTGGTATTCGTTATAAGCTGTGTCCAATTCTTTTTGCAACAAGGAAGCACGGTCAAGAATCCAACGATCTAATGCAAGCATGTCACTAGCAGGAACCATGTCTTTTGCTGGATCAAAGCCATTCAAGTTCGCCATCATGAAACGTGCAGTATTACGAATACGGCGATAAGAATCAGCAACGCGCTTAAGAATCTCGTCAGAGACCGTCATCTCAGTTGTGTAATCTGTCGCTGCAACCCATAGACGAATGATGTCAGCACCCAAAGTGTCCATCACTTTTTGAGGAGATAAGACATTCCCCAAAGACTTAGACATTTTGCGGCCATCGCCATCAACAGTGAAACCGTGAGTAAGTACTTGCTTATACGGAGGCACGCCACGAACAGCAATCGATGTTTTCAAAGAAGACTGGAACCAGCCACGATGCTGATCAGAACCTTCCAAATACAAATCTGCTGGGAAGCTTAGCTCTTCACGCTGATCGATAACAGAATAATGTGTTACACCAGAATCAAACCAAACATCGAGCGTATCAGTGACTTTGCTGTATTTATCCGCATCTGCACCTAACAACTCTTCCGCTTCCATTTCGAACCAAGCGTCGATACCTTCTACTTCGATACGCTTCGCTACTTCTTCAATTAAACGAGGCGTTTCGGGGTGAAGCTCTTGCGTTTCTTTGTTGATAAACAAAGCAATCGGCACCCCCCAAGTACGCTGACGAGACACACACCAGTCAGGGCTGTTATTCAACATTCCTTCCATGCGATTTTGCCCCCAGCTTGGCACCCATTTCACACCTTCAACAGCGTGTTTAGCCGCATCCAACAAGCCTTCTTTGGTCATGCTGATAAACCATTGTGGCGTAGCACGGAAGATAAGCGGTGTTTTAGTACGCCAGCAATGTGGATAACTGTGGAAAATCTTCGACTCAAACACCAAAGCATCATTGCGATTAAGTGCTTCTAAAATAGCACCATCCACTTTATAAACGTGCAAACCTGCAAATTCGCCAGCCGCATCAGAATACACACCATTGTCTTGAACAAGGTTGATGGTACCAATGCCATTTTCACGGCCAACGTTAAAGTCATCTACACCATGATCTGGTGCTGTATGAACACAACCTGTACCAGCTTCTGTCGTTACGTGCTCACCAAGAATTACGGGGATATCACGCTCTAAGAATGGATGATCTAGTAAAGTGCCTTTTAACTCAGCACCCACTGTACGACCAACAATACGGAAATCAGACACACTGTAACGCGCCATCAAACCTTCAACCATATCTTCAGCAACGATCAAGCGCTCTTTGCCTAAGCCCATATTCACTTCAACAAGCGCATAGTTAAATTCTGGGTGAACAGAAACCGCTTGGCTTGCTGGTAGAGTCCAAGGTGTTGTCGTCCAGATAACAACAGAAACCTTTCCTTCGCCCTCTACATCAGAAAACTTAGCCAATAACGCCGCTTCATCTTGTGGCGCATAACGCACATCCAATGACAAAGACGTTTTATCTTGGTATTCCACTTCCGCTTCTGCTAAAGCCGAACCACCAACCACACTCCAGTAAACTGGCTTAAAGCCTTTTACCAAATGTCCGTTCTCAGCGATTTTGCCCAAAGCTCGAACGATATTGGCTTCCGTTTGGAAGTTCATAGTTAGGTAAGGATTTTCCCAATCGCCCATTACACCAAGGCGGATAAAATCTTTTTTCTGTTCTTCAATTTGCGTGTAAGCGTATTCACGACATTTCGCGCGAAACTCTTTGTAGGAAACTTTAACACCAGCTTTACCGATAAGTTGCTCAACCTTGTGTTCAATCGGCAAACCATGGCAATCCCAACCAGGAATATAAGGCGCATCAAAGCCACTAATGGTTTTAGATTTAACAATAATATCTTTGAGGATTTTGTTAACCGCATGACCAATGTGAATACTGCCATTTGCGTACGGAGGGCCATCATGAAGAATAAAAGATTTACGGCCTTTACTTACATCACGTACTTTTTTATACAGATCCATATCCTGCCAACGTTTTAACATTGCAGGCTCACGTTTTGCCAAATCTCCACGCATTGGGAAACTAGTATCTGGCAAATTCAGTGTCGGTTTATAATCACTCATGGTTTATCAACTTATCCTCAAAGATCATCAGTTCACTGATTGGACAAAGAAACGTAACGCCTCTTCTTTATCACATTGAATTTGTTTTTCCAGCGCTTCTAAGCTGGCCATTTTTCGTTCCGACCTAATAAACTGACAAAAAGTCACTTGCACATACTTATCGTACAAGTCGCCATTAAAATCGAATAGGTGTACTTCTAATATTGGCGTTTTACCCTGAACAGTCGGTCGAACACCGATATTCGCCACGCCATTATGCAACATACCGTCAACGTCTAGCGTCACAGCATACACACCAGATAACGCAGATTTAATTCCTTTTAGATGAACATTCGCTGTTGGAAAACCAAGCTTTCGCCCTAATTGTTGGCCATGTATTACTCGGCCATTCAAGGAAACAGAATGTCCCATATTTTCTTGTGCTGCAGAAATGTCACCATTTTCAAGCGCACCTCTGACCAAGGTACTGCTAACACGCTCACCTAATGCATTTAAAACAGAAGGTGTATTTTCAACATCAAAACCATTCTGACTGCCAAATTCTTGCAGGTAATCAAAGTCACCCTGACGATCACAACCAAATCGAAAGTCGTCACCAACCACCAAATGCTTCACTGTCAAACCGTCCAACAAAATTTGCTGGCAAAACGCCTGAGCATTTAGCTGCTGTAATTTCGGGTTGAAAGGCATACAAAGAACATAATCAATGCCTTGGCCTTCCAATAACTTTACTTTATCTCGCAAGCGACCAATGCGGCCAGGAGCAACTTCAGGTGCAAAAAACTCTCTTGGCTGAGGCTCAAAAATCATGATCCCCGCCGGCGCATCATATTGTTTCGCCAGAGATTTAACTCTCGCCAAAATAGCACTGTGCCCCAAATGCACACCGTCAAAGTTCCCAATCGTCAGCACACATTCTTTATGCTTTGAACGGATATTATGAATACCGCGAATTAACTCCATAGAACCCCGTACAAAACAATTAAACCCAGCATCAGAAAAAATAACCGCGATTATATAGCAGTTAACAAGATGAAGGTAGGCCAGAACTTGCACAAGCCGTGCAAACCGACTTCATAAATCAAAAGTTACTAATGTTTCAAAATAGATAGACGTAACCCCGCCGCCACGGCAACCAAGCCGTAAACCGAAACACCACTAACAACAATCAACAAGATATAGCCAACTCGATGCACATCACTCATCTGTGTCCACAACCAACCTTGTTGAAGATAAAAGAACAAACAGCCCCCTAACGCCAAGGTTGCACAAACCAATATTCGCAACAGCTTACGCCATTCACTGGAAAACACATGATGACCTTGCTTATGCAAACCGCGCCAAAGTAGGAACGCGTTTAACCCCGCAGACAAACTTGTCGCCAATGCCAAGCCCACATGCCCAAGCGGCCAAACAAGAATCAAATTCAAAACCATATTCGACACCATTGCGATGATACCAATGCGGACAGGTGTTTTTGTGTCTTGTCGAGAGTAATAGCCAGGCGCCAAAACCTTAATGAGCATCATAAACACCAACCCCAAAGAATAGGCCTGTAAACTCTGCGCAGCTTTCTCCACATCAAGCACGGTTAATTCACCACGATAGAAAATGGTTGCAATCAAAGGCTCAGCCAACATAAACAAAGCCAGAGCAGATGGAATCGCAATAAGCAGCAAAAGACGCAAAGCCCAATCCAATGTTTTAGAAAAGCCACCAGATTCACCACTAGCAAAGCTACGGGACAAAGAAGGCAAAATAACTGTACTGATCGCAATCGCAAAAATTCCCAAAGGCAGTTCGTATAAACGATCAGATAAATACAACCAAGTGATGCTGCCTGTTTGCAAGAAGGAAGCTAAAACAGTGTCTAACAACAAATTGATCTGACTAACAGACACACCAAACAAAGCAGGCCCCATTAAAAGAAGGATCCGCTTTACACCTGCGTGTCGAAAACCGAATCTTGGCATTGGCAACAAACGCAGTCTTGCCAAAAAGGGCACTTGAAACATCAACTGTATCAAGCCCGCAAAGAACACCCCCCAAGCAACCGCCACTTCAGCTTGAGCCGCTGAGCGGGCAAAAAATACAGTAGCAACAATTAAAGAGATGTTCAGAAAAATAGGCGTGATCGCAGGAACCGCATACTCACCATGCGCATTCAAGATTCCACCTGCCAAAGCCGTCAAAGAAATAAACAACAAATAAGGGAAAGTAATCACCAACAAATCGGCAGTTAATGCGGATTGACCAGCATCCCCAGCAAAACCTGGCGCAAACACATAGACAACCCAAGGCGCACACAACATAAATACAGCAGTGACGCACAATAAAACTAAAGACAACGAACCTGTGACAGCGGCAACTAACGCACGAACCTCTTCCTTGCCTTCGTTTATGCGATAATCACTTAAGACAGGAACAAATGCCTGCGCAAAAGCACCTTCAGCAAACAAACGTCGAAAAAAGTTAGGAATTTTAAAAGCCACATAAAATGCATCCGCACTGCCACTTGCCCCCAAAACATAAGCCAATGCCGCATCCCTCACCAAGCCTAAAATACGGGAAAGAAAGGTACAGATGGAAACCAAAATACCAGAACGTAACAAAGACAAAGACTTACGTCCCTTATCGGGCGTGGGATTTATTTCAGACATACAATTTGACAGCACACACAAAGGATAGATAACACAAAGAATACCACCTGCCGACACAAGAGCGCAGCCAAATATCGCAACTCATTTGACTATTTTTGCATTATAGGGTTGTGGCAGCGCAAAAAACTGGTAAAATCCGCCGCGAGATTTTAAAGTTAAAACTTGACATTAATTTCACGACTCAGCAAATTGCTGTGTCGTTTCATGTATTAAACAAAGGAGCCAGACCGTGGCAAATTCCGCAGGTTCAAAAAAACGTGCGCGCCAGGCAATCAAAAGCCGCGCTCACAATGGTAGCATTCGCTCTATGGTTCGTACTTACTTGAAAAAAGTAGATGCAGCTATTGAAACAGGCAACCAAACTGAAGCACAAGCAGCTTACGTTCTAGCGACTTCTCAGCTAGATAAAGCCGCTAACAAAGGCCTATACCATAAAAACAAAGCAGCTCGTCATAAGAGTCGCTTGAGTGCTAAAATCAAAGCACTGGCCTAATACCTATAAAAAAACCGGCAGCTGCCGGTTTTTTTATATCTTCAAAACAGTCATTAGTGGCTAACCAAGCAAAATCACCAACCACACAATACCCGCCAAAATTAAAGCCAGCATTACCGCAGCAGAACCCAAATCCTTCGCTCGACCAGAAAGCTCATGATGCTCATGACTAATTCTATCAACGATAGCTTCAACACTAGAATTCAGCGTCTCGACAATTAGCACCAAGCCAACAGAGAGAATCAGAACCGCTCGCTCCAAGCCACTGTCGCCAAGCCAAATAGCAAAAGGCAGTGCAAACAAGAACAAACAAACTTCTTGCCGAAAAGCTGCTTCGTGTTTCCACTGAGCTCGCAACCCTTGCGACGAGTACTTCATAGCACCGAAAACTCGGTCAAAACCCACTTTCCCAGGCTTAGCCATGACAACCTCTTCTTTTAAATAATGACCAAATCATCTCGATGAATAAGTTCAGGCTCACCTTTATAGCCCAAAATATCACCGATACTAGAGGACGGTTTACCCAAGAGCTTCAACGTCTCGGCCACACTATAATTGACCAAGCCACGCGCAACAAGACCACCGCGCTCATCAACACAGATAACCATGTCTCCGCGAGAAAAAGAGCCTTCAGCATCCTTAACACCAACAGCCAACAAGCTTGTTCCTTCCTGACGAAGCGCCTTTACAGCACCCGCATCCAATACCAAAGAACCTCGGCTCTTAAGATGACCTGCAAGCCACAACTTACGTGCCGCTTGAGGACAATAATCCGGTTCAAGCCAAGTACCTAAAGCCTCACCAGAAACCACTTTAAGAAGAATACTTTCTTCGCGACCAGAAGCAATTAAGGTGTCAGCTCCAGAACGAGCCGCCAAACGAGCCGCTCGAATTTTCGTCAGCATGCCGCCGCTACCTAAAACACCAGCACCACCACTTGCCATCGACTCCAAACGCTCATCCGACGCCAGAACATGAGAGATCAATTCTGCGTCTTCATAGTCACGCGGGTTTTTATCAAACAATCCCTGCTGATCCGTCAAGATAACCAGCAAATCCGCTTCTACTAAGTTTGCTACTAAAGCACCAAGCGTGTCGTTGTCTCCGAATCGAATTTCATCGGTTACAACCGTGTCATTCTCATTAATAATAGGTACAACACCAAGCCCAAGCAGTGTTCTCAACGAAGATCGTGCATTTAAATAGCGTCGACGATTCGACAAATCATCGTGAGTCAGTAGAATTTGCGCCGTACACAAATCATGCTTTTCAAAAAAGGATTCATATACACCCACCAACTCCATTTGACCGACTGCAGCCGCAGCCTGCAATTCGTTAATTTGAGTGGGTCGAGAAGAAAAGCCTAAACGCTTCATACCTGCAGCAATTGATCCAGAGGAAACTAAAACCACCTCTTTCCCTTGCTCACGTAATTGGGCAATTTGCGCCACCCAAAGACCAATTCGAGCAACATCCAATCCCTGTCCATCATTCGTCAACAGTGCACTGCCAATTTTGACAACAATACGCTGCGCCTTTGCAATCTTCTCTCGCATTATCATGACTCTACTTCTACCCACCAATCAAACTAGCTAACGTATTCCACTTCAACATCGTAATCATCATCGTCAAAATCGTCGTCATCCAAAGCTTGGCCAGCTTTGCGACGCTTCTCACGCAATGACATGATACGATTTCGACCTTCTTCATCGATCAGAGCTCGAACTGCTTTCTCTTTCTCGCGGGCTTCTTCACTTTCTGCCAGCAATTCTCTTTGCTCTTCCAATGCGGTCATCAGATCCAAACATAAGATCTCTGTGCCTTCGCCAGAAATAGCAGAAATTCGATACGCCTTACCTTCCCAGCCAAGTGCATCAATAACACTCTGACAACGCTCTTCAAGCTCTTCTTCTGGAACCATATCGACTTTGTTCAGAACCAACCAACGATCACGTTCAGCAAGTGCAGGACTAAATTGATGCAACTCATTTACTGCAATCACAGCCGCTTCAGCAGGCGTAATTTCATCCCACGGAGCCAAGTCAACGATGTGCAATAAGATACGATTACGAACCAAGTGTTTCAGGAATCGAATACCAAGCCCAGCACCTTCAGATGCACCTTCAATAATCCCTGGAATATCAGCAACAACAAAGCTTTGATGCTTTTTAACCTTAACCACACCCAGATTTGGAACAAGCGTTGTAAAAGGATAATCCGCCACTTTTGGCTTAGCAGAAGAAACCGCTCGGATGAAAGTAGATTTACCAGCATTAGGTAGACCCAACAAACCAACATCAGCCAAAACCTTCATTTCTAACTTAAGAGTACGCTCTTCACCAACCGTACCTTTTGTTGTCTGTCTTGGCGCACGGTTAGTACTCGACTTAAATCGAGTATTACCCAAACCATGATGACCACCTTGAGCCACTTTTAACTTTTGACCATCTCGAACAAGATCCCCTAGAGTCTCTCCGGTATCTTCGTCGATCACCGTCGTTCCAATAGGCACCTTAATTTCAAGGTCAGCTCCTTTTGAGCCAGTCATATCACGGCCTTGACCGTTTTCACCACTATCGGCAATGTACTTTTTGGTAAAACGGAAGTCGATCAAGGTGTTAAGAGCATCATCAGCAACCAAGACTACGCTGCCGCCATTTCCGCCATCACCACCATCAGGACCACCTTTCGCTACGAACTTTTCGCGCCAAAAGCTTAAACAACCATTACCGCCCTTACCTGCTCTTACATAGATACTGGCTTCATCAACAAATTTCACAGATACACCTCTTCGGTGGATTATCAGAATCAACAGACACTGATTATAGAATTCTTCCAAAAAAAAAGCCCCGCGTCGCGGAGCTTTTTTTAAGTTTTTAGTAAGCGATTAAGCAGCAACGACAGAAACTGTACGACGCTTCAACTTACCTTTCACTTCAAACTTCACTTGGCCTTCAACAACAGCGAACAAAGTATGATCTTTACCAATTTGAACACCTGCACCAGGGTGGAACTGAGTACCACGCTGACGAACAAGAATGTTACCTGGGATCACAACTTGACCACCAAAACGTTTGACACCTAATCGTTTCGACTCGGAATCGCGACCGTTACGAGTACTACCACCCGCCTTTTTATGAGCCATGACTTACTCCTTAAATTTGAATAGTTAGCGCTTAGTTAATGCCAGTTATTTTCACTTCTGTGAACCACTGACGGTGACCCATACGCTTCATAGAGTGCTTACGACGACGGAATTTCAAAATTTTCACTTTGTCTCCGCGACCATGTGCAACAACTTCCGCTGTTACTTTAGCGCCTTCTACAATTGGTGCGCCAACTTTAACGTCGTCGCCATTGCTTACAAGAAGAACGTCGTCGAACTGAATCGCGCCACCTTCTTCAACAGCTAATTTCTCAACCTTAAGGGTTTGGCCTTCTTCTACACGGTATTGCTTACCGCCAGTTTTGATCACTGCAAACATGTTCTTCTCCAATAAGATTTACCCGGCTACTGAAATTGAATTTGACCTACTTCTAGTGGCAATATTTTTCTGACCGAATCGGACAAAAATCACTAACCATATGATAGGGAGCAAAATGTGGGTAAATCGGACGCGAGATTGTACAAAATCAAACCAGCCAATACAAGTAAAAAGCAAGGTCTTTAGAGATTTTTAATAATTTGGGTTGACCCTGACACAAGCCTTACCTAGCATGATGCAAACTTGCTGATCAGCTCGAGATAATTTAGCTTCGGAAATTGCATGCAACCTACACAAATACATGATGTTGTGGCCAATGAATTTGGCCAAGTAAATGAATATATAGTGTCGCAACTGAGTAGTGACATCCCTCTTATCGAGCAAATCGGTTACTACATCATTAGTAATGGAGGCAAAAGACTCCGACCTTTATTGGTTTTACTTGCCGCCAAAGCAAGCGAAGAGCTGAATAGCGAAAAACAACACCAAGCTATACAAATGGCGACCATCATCGAATTTATCCACACATCAACATTGTTACACGATGATGTTGTTGATGAATCAGATATGCGCCGTGGTAAAAAAACTGCTAACGAAGAATGGGGAAATGCCCCTAGCGTTCTCGTTGGTGACTTCCTGTATTCTCGCGCCTTCCAGATTATGGTTGATGTTGGCAGCATGCAATGCATGAAAGTATTAGCAGAAACCACAAACGTTATTGCCGAAGGCGAAGTACAACAACTCATTAACTGTGGCGACCCAGACACAACGGAAGAAAGCTACTTAAAAGTAATTCAGTACAAAACGGCAAAGCTTTTTGAAGGTGCAGCACTTTGTGGTGCCATCATTGCCAATACAAATAGCGAAACACAAGAAGCACTCAGACAATACGGCATGTATGTCGGCACAGCCTTTCAGCTCATCGATGATGTTATGGACTACACAAGTACAGCAGAAGAAATGGGCAAGAGTGTGGGAGACGATCTGGCCGAAGGCAAACCTACTCTACCTCTTATCTACACCATGAAGCATGGCAGTACAGAAGCAGCTGGCAGAGTTAAGAACGCTATCCTTACTGGCGGTTTAGAGCAACTAGACACTATCATTAAAGATGTTCAAGCTTGCGGCGCTATTGAATACACTGAGAAAAAAGCTCAGCAGCAAGCAGACATGGCTATTAGTGTCATCAACAAGCTACCAGAGTCAGCATACAAAACAGCACTCATTTCCTTAGCTCACGCATCTGTTAAAAGACGCAACTAGAATTCACAAGAGGAACATAGGAACATTTGAGAAGAGCAGATAAGGCTTCCGCTCTTCTTCCTATTTCTCCTCTTTCAGCAAATCCATTACCGCCTCTGCCGACAAACTAGAGTGTTGCTGCATAAAGCAATGCCCGCCATCGACTTCCACAACCGTGATATTAGGGTTCAACTTGGCAGCCAAACGATAAGCTTCCTTGAAATAATCAAACGTCTCTTTACCTTGCACTATGTAGGTAGGCACGGAGATATTCTTTATAGCGCGCCACAAACCTTGTGGATAACTTGAAAAAATTGCCGCCTCCATCCAAGTAGGACAACCTAGTTGATAATGTCCATTTTCATCGCATTTAATTGACGAAGAAATATAATCATCCAAACACTCGTCTTCCCAACCTTTAAAGGTACCTCTTTCAAAGAAGTTTCCTCTAACTTGAGCATAACTTTCCCACTGAGTACGACGGCGCTTTGCTTGCCTCGCCAATGGCACTCGACTCTTCAGTCCTGCCAACTTAACACCACGCATCATCCAGATTAATCGAGGCGGAAAAATAGCCGGATCCAAAAGTACCATGCGATCAAAAGTAGATGGTTTTTGATCGTTCATCAGTACCGTCACACAGCCGCCAAAGCTATGCCCCATACCAATCAAACCGGTATCCGGCAATGCAGACTTCTGCTGTTTCAACGAATCAATGAAGCGTGTCGCCGTTTTATTCCAACCAACAAAACGCTTACCCGCTGTTGATCCACCATGTCCAGCCGCGTCTTGTAAAATTAAATTATACGCTCCCAGTTTTCCCAAAAAGCAAGAATAGGTTTTGACAGAAAACCCATTACCGTGAAGGAAATGAATACTTGGCTCAGTGTCGTTTTTACGGTTCAAGTAGCCTTGAATAGAGCCATCTTCTAATGAGCTATTCCAAGTCACGAAATCTATTTTTTCTTTACTCGCCATACAAAATCTCAAACATCAGACATTACCGAAACAAATATCTTAAAAAGAAAATACTGGCCAAATAGTAATATCAAACAGCCAAAAAATCGCCCAAAAGCAACATACTTTCGGCAAAACATGAAAAACAAAAGTAAAATGATCATTTTTCATGCAGGTAATTTGGTTTTTTTACATTCAAACATTCATATTGAGGCTTCGAACCGATATAATCAGCTAGATTTTATACTGCAAACTGGACCACACAAATCCACCTGACTACTTTTAAGTCATTCTGGATGTGGATATAGGAATACAATGACTACTGCTTCATCTTTTGAAAAAGACGAACTATTAAAATGCGGCTACGGCGAAATGTTTGGTGAAGGTAATGCCCGACTTCCTGTTGGCAATATGCTTATGATGGATCGTATTACTCACATTTCTGCCGAAGGCGGAGAATATGGCAAAGGCGAAATCATCGCTGAGCTAGATATCAACCCTGACCTTTGGTTTTTTGAATGCCACTTCCCAGGTGACCCAGTTATGCCTGGTTGTCTTGGCTTAGATGCAATGTGGCAACTAGTTGGTTTTTTCCTTGGCTGGAAAGGTAACAAAGGGCGCGGACGTGCTTTGGGTTCCGGCGAAGTGAAATTCACAGGTCAAATTCTACCAACAGCGAAAAAAGTTACTTTCAACATTCAACTTAAGCGCGTTATTGAGCGTAAGTTGGTAATGGGTATCGCAGATGGTAGCGTTAAAGTTGACGGACGTGAGATTTACACAGCAAAAGACTTGCGTGTAGGTTTGTTCACATCAACAGACAACTTCTAAAGATTAAGAATGAAAGAGGCACACTTATGCGTCGTGTAGTAGTAACAGGTCTTGGCGTTGTTAGCTGCCTAGGCAATGACAAAAGCAGCGTTCTAAACTCCTTGCGCGAAGGGCAATCAGGTATTCGTTTCGTCGAAGACTATAAAGAATATGGCTTCCGTAGCCATGTTGCTGGCCGAGTTGACTTAGATGACAGTGAAATTGACCGTAAAGTACGTCGTTTCATGGGCCCAGCAGCAACTTATGCTTATGTATCTATGCAACAAGCTATCACTGATGCAGGCTTAACAGAAGAGCAAGTTTCCAATGTTCGCACTGGTTTGGTTGCAGGTTCTGGCGGTGCATCCGCTGATAACCTAGTGCAATCAGCAGACACACTACGCGAAAAAGGCGTTAAACGTGTTGGTCCATACCGTGTTACCCAAACAATGGGAAGTACTGTATCTGCTTGTCTAGCAACACCATTCAAAATCAAAGGTGTGAACTACTCAATCACATCGGCTTGCTCAACCAGTGCACACTGTATTGGTAACGCTATGGAATTAATCCAACTTGGCAAGCAAGACATTGTTTTCGCTGGCGGCGGCGAAGAAGAAAGCTGGGCTCAAACCTGTATGTTTGATGCAATGGGCGCACTATCTTCTAAATACAATGAAACACCAGAAAAAGCGTCTCGCGCATACGATGCAAACCGTGATGGTTTTGTTATCGCTGGCGGTGGCGGTATGTTGGTTATCGAAGAGCTAGAACACGCTAAAGCTCGTGGCGCAAAAATCTATGCAGAACTTGTAGGTTACGGTGCAACATCCGATGGCTACGACATGGTTGCTCCTTCTGGTGAAGGCGCGGTTCGTTGTATGCAAATGGCAATGAGCACTATTGATGGCGACATTGATTACATCAACACTCATGGCACAAGTACTCCTGCTGGTGACATGAAAGAGCTTCAAGCTGTTAATGAAACATTTGGCGACAAGATTCCATTAATTAGCTCAACAAAATCTTTGTCTGGTCACTCTCTGGGTGCTGCAGGTGTACACGAAGCAATTTACTGCTTGCTAATGATGGAAAACAACTTCATCGCAGCATCAGCAAACGTAGATGACCTTGATCCTGCTGCGGGCAACATTCCTGTAGTAACGACTCGTAAAGACAATGCTGATCTTAAATACATCATGTCTAACAGCTTTGGATTTGGCGGTACAAACGCCAGCTTAGTATTTAAAAAATACGAGGCTTAATCCTCTAGCGAGAATCTAGTCACAAAAAAGCCGCATTTCAAATGCGGCTTTTTATTGCTTAAAATAAGTAAGCGTTTGATTAGTCTTGCCCTAGACAACTCTTAGTCTAAAGAGCTATTCCCTTTTGGTAATTTGGCCATTTCAGCGCGCATCCAAGCGTCCATTTCCTCATGTAACGCTGAGGTTTTCTTCCCTTCAGATTCAATAACAGAACCAATCACAACTCGGATTGACCCAGGAAATTTACGCCAGCGTCTACCAGGCCATGTATAGCCAGCATTATGAACAACAGGCAGAATCGGCACATTAGCAGACGTCGCCAACATAGCTGCACCTTTATTAAAGGCTTGCTCTTCGTTTGGCGCAATGCGAGTGCCTTCAGGAAAGATAAGCACAGAACGACCATCTTCTAGTCGCTCTTTACCTTGGCTAATGATTTGCTTAAGAGCATTGGTTCGCTGAGAGCGATCAATCGCGATTGGCTTCACCATGCGCAACCCCCAACCAAAAAATGGTACAGCAAGCAGCTCTTTCTTTAATACAGTTGAAACCGGCGCCATAAGCACCTGCAGAACATAGGTTTCCCATTCGCTTTGATGGTTTGCCACTAAGACAACAGGTCGATTTTTATCAATATTCTCTCGCCCTATTATTTCTACCTTCACGCCACACAGAAGACGAAACGCACACAACAAACCTTTATTATGTAAATTTAACACTGGTTGACGTGCATTTTTAGGCAACAACAGCGTAGCAAAAGGAGCAAGAGCGCCGAACAAAATCGTTGAAACTGCATAATAAGCAAAGAAGACAATTGAACCTATCCAAGACCTTGCTGATTCCCAAACACTCATTAACACCGCACTCCTTTTCTATTTTTCCAAGTATTTTTGCTGCTGCTTCAGAGGGTTAGCATACATAGCCAACACGGTTTCTCTGATGTTTTCAGGGCAAGTTTCAAGGTAACTTGAGAAAGCACTATCCGTTGACGGCAAACCTTGCTGTAAAGCATAAGCCGCTTCATTGGTTGACTGTATCGCATAATTTGTAATGATCTGACGATCCACTTCCGCCACAAACTCTTCTGGCGTTTCAAAGCTATCGTCCATAACATCACCAAAGGTTACAACCACTTTGCCTTTTTGGCCGACAATACCATTTTTAATACTGTCGATGTCTTCGAACTCTGCCTTTTCGTAATTACCCGTTGTCGACTTCTGATACAGCTCTTGCGCCTTATCAAAGGCACAAGGATCATATTCGTAAGAAATCGACACAGGAACAATCTTCAAGTTTGCCATCGCACTGGAAAAAGGGATTTTCTCTTTCTTTTGGCTCATGTAAAACATCTTGATAATCGCAGGGTCTGTTTGGTCTAAGCCATCCTTTGCACGACCCTCTTTTTGCGCAATCCAAATATTCGTCTGCTCTTTCATCAAGGATTCAGAAATGTAAGCCGACAACTGACCAAACGCTGCCATCATTTCACGAATACCATTAGCAGAACGCTTCACGATAAAGCTTTTGTTCAGACGCATAAGATCCGACACAAAAGGACGTCGTAGCAAATTATCACCAATCGCAATACGCACTGTATTTAGGCCAGCCATATATAAGCCATAATTGACAAAAGCGGGATCCATAGCGATATCTCTATGGTTCGACAGGAACAAATAACCTTGGTTTTTATCAAGCTTTTCAATACCACGATATTCCACATTGCTTGTTGTTGTCTTGATCATACGCTCCATGTAACCCGCAACGCGCATTTGGAACTCATGAACATTCGAGATACCGCTAATCTGACGCTTCAAAGCCAGCTTCACTATAAACGACAAAGGCCCATGAAAAACCTTAGGCCATTTGGCAAAACGAAAACCAATAATGGTGTTTATAAAGTCTGGTGTTTCAACCAGGTTATTCAGTACCTCCGCAACTTCGTTGTCATTGTAAGGGCGTATATCGTGAAACTGATCCATTGATTTTTCCAACAATAAAAAACTATTCTGTTTTTTGTTATATAAAAGTCAGCGTTACAGGGTTTGAATATCAAACCCTAACGCTTCTAGCTCTGCACGTTTTGACGTTGACGTCACCACGGCAATGTTTTCATTTTCTTTGACCAAGTAGGTTTTCGTTACTTGCTTAAGCTGCTCTATCGTCACCGCTAGAATTTTAGCGCGGAACGCTTCTCGGTAAGCCAAGCTGCGTCCATGTAATTGCACATAGAAATCACTCTGCGCTTCACCAGCTGGTGAACCAGGTTTATCCATAGAACCAATCACACCCAAAATCGCTTCTTCCAAAGCTTCTTCCGTGTGTTCTTCGTTCAGCATCCAATCAATAGAAGCGTCAAAATCCGCCAAGGTTTCTGTCAAACGCGGATCGCGATAAGAATAGAAACGGAATGAACCTGTGCTGCCATCAAAGCTCGCACCGCCACCGTAAGCACCACCTTGCTCACGAATCGCGCGATGTAAGAAGCCATTACGTAAGAAGCCGCCCAATACTGTAAGAGCTGCCACATCAGGATGCTCACCAGATTCAGTACGGAAAGCCTTACTGCAAAAACTCACCTGTGTTGACGTTAACCAAGCTAACTTCACTCTTGAATCAACAGGCTTCAGCGCAAACTTACTTACTTCCGTTCCTACTGGTAAATCGGTGAAAATAACACGCACATCCGCAAGGATAGCAGCTTCATGTTGAGGCTCTGCGACAAGAAGAAGCTGCTTGTTCGCTTTAAGCAACTTACCATGCAAACGAGCGAACACAGCCAATACATTATGCACCGCGTCATCACTTGCTTTCATGGCATCATCAAGTGCAATCGCAGAGCGAATACCGGACATACCGCCCCAAGCTTCTTGCTGTGCAGCCAAACCAGAAAGCGCACTAGACGCAGCGGTCATCGCCAAGGAGTGACCTTGACCTGTAATAGATTGTTCTCGACGCGCACGACGCTGAGCCACCAGCTCTTTTACTCGAGCCACTTCATCAAATCGAACCGACAACATAGTATCTTTCAGCAATTCACTCATTGCTTTGACATTCGGCACTAAGGCTTTCGTTGATAAAATAAAGTAACCATTTAATGACTGGCGATCTTCAATGGTAGCGCGGATCGAATTCGACGCGCCCAAACCGCCACACACTTGTGCTTGACGCTCTTGAACCGCTAAATAGTCAGACTCGCCAATCCCCAGCTCCGTCATCATGGAAGAGAACAAAGGCAAATACGCAATTTCTTCTTCGTCTAATTCAGGTAAATCAATGACCAACTGCTGGTACACCAAACCATTGGTGCCTTGAGGGTAGAAAGTGATTGGCAAGTCTCCTGCCAATTTTTGGTTATCATATTCTGGCAAGCGAGCAGGAACATCTTCTAAGCCGACTTTCGGCAGAATGCTCATGTCATCTACTTGAGATTGACGTGCTTTCAAAGCCGCACTTTGTTCAACGATGCGCTGTTTTTCTTCATCGGATAACGCTGATTTTATTTTGCTTAATCTGTCTTTCTCTGCCGCATTTCTTCGTGTTTCAAGCGCATCATCTGGGCTTAACGTCAAAGTCACACGATGAGCGTTAGACAAAAGTAAGGTTTTAATCAAACTAGGAATGTAGTTTTTGTCTTGGACTTTTTCACGCATTGCCTCGATCACTGGATCTAAATCCAACTGAGCAATCACGTCACCGGAATGCACCGCTGTCGATAAACCAGCCAAAATCAGCTGTAAACCATAAGGGTATCCGCCGCCGCCAATTTCGCGCTGACTTAGCTCTAACTGATGCAACATGGCATCCACAGATTCTTGCGGCACGCCTTTCTCTGCAATATCTTCTAACGTAGAAATGATCAGTGCTTCCACTTTGGTCGCGTCTTCTTTTTTAACGCCTTCCAAACCACACATAAAACTCATTTCTTTGTTCGAGTCTTCTAAACCACACAAAGGCGACGGCGCTCGTCCTAAATCAGAGTTTTCCAATACACGGCGCAATGGCGATGCACTGTTATCCAATAACACACTCGATAATAGTTGTGCTTCAAACTGTTGGTTCAAATCAGTGCTTTCACCTAACAACCAACCAACAACCACATGACTGCCATCTTCTTTCACTTCGTCAGCGGCGTAGCCTTCTTCAACACGAACAGGCGAGAAATAACGTTTCGCATTAGGAACAGTAACTTGCGTATCTAAGCGTTCAAAACGACTCAAGACCTTGGCTTCGAATTCTTCTTGCAATGTGTCTGCAGGAATATCACCAAACGTCATAAAGACAGCATTAGAAGGGTGATAATGTGTGCGATAGAACGCCAAAAGATCATCGTAAGATAAATCAGGAATATCTGTTGGCTCACCGCCAGAGTTGAAATGGTACGTATTGTTCGGGAACAAATATTTTGTCAGTGTTTGCCACAAGACAGACGTCGTAGAACTCATCGCGCCTTTCATCTCATTGAAAACAACACCCTTGAAGGTTAAATCCGATTCCGTGTTTTCTGGCTCGGCAAATTCAAGACGGTGACCTTCTTGAGAAAAGTCCAAAGGATCTAAACGAGAGAAAAACACCGCATCCAGATACACGTCCAAAAGGTTGTGGAAGTCTTTTTTGTTCTTGCTCGCGAAAGGGTAAGCCGTCCAGTCGGATGATGTGAAAGCGTTCATAAAAGTATTCAATGAACGGCGAATCATCATGAAGAAAGGGTCACGAACAGGGAAACGTTCTGAACCACACAATACTGTGTGTTCGAGAATATGCGCGACACCACAAGAATCCGTCGGAACGGTTTTTAAACCGACAAGAAAAACGTTTTCATCATTCTCTGACGCAATATGAAAATGCTTAGCGCCAGTCACCGTATGTTCGAATTCCTGTACTGTAACGTTAAGAGCATCAATAAACTCACTGCGAAGAAATGTAAACGCAGGATGTGCCTTGATATTGGTCATTATCTACCTCAATAGAATTAGAATGCGATGACAATAATGTTTGGGACTGCTTGGATAAACTCAAGTCAGTAAAGTGGCGGGATTATAGCAAAAATATGGCTTTTACTGCACGAAATAACGTGAAAGCTTTCTATTTTAGCGACAAAAAAGTCTAGCGTTTCTGATGTTTTTCCCAGTCATCTAAGCGCGCTTTTTCAGTCTTCTTCAATAACACATACACGGCACCTAAACCGCCGTGATAGCGCTGGGCGCTATGGAACGCCATCACAGCATCCAGATCTCGTAACCACTTGTTTATATGGCTTTTTAACATGGCTCGACTCTCAGGATCCGGCGTTCGCTCTCCTTTGCCATGCACAATAATCGCGACACGAATATCGTTGCGCATGCAGTCATCCACAAACTGATAAACCTGCTCTCGGGCTTGGGCCACTGTGTGATTGTGCAAATCTAACCTAGCCTCAATGCCGTATTTGCCCTGACGAAGACGTTTAAAAACACCATCTTGTACACCAGAGCGTTTATATTCCAGCACGTCGTTCGGCTCAACCTTCTCTATGTAATCTTGGGAAAGGTGATTCTTATCTGCTTCTTTTGCAATCATCGCCGCTTTCTGGCGCTCTTCAAAGTCCACCTGCGGGCCTTTTTTTGCAAGATACACTTCGCTTTTATCAAGCGGCTTAATGCCTGCTACTTCTTGAGCAAACAAAGATGTCTCGTCATCTGCCATCGTTATTCACCTCAAATACCATTCATCACACTCATTAAGACCGCCAAAACAGAAAAAGGCTCCCAAAGGAGCCCATTAAAGATTTCTCAGCTTTTCGCTTAATTAACATACCTTAAGATGCGTGAATTATAACAGCATAACCAAGCCACAGCACAGATTGTCAGCGTTTTTCGGAAAGTCGATTCTTTCTCCGTTTTCTCAACAACCAAATGGCGAACAGTCCAGATGGTGACCAAACCAAAGGCAGGATAAAAAGTTCTTCAACAAAACCATAGCCTGCCCTTGTTATTCCTAACCACATATTCACCAATGAGATTGCGCTCCAAAGTACAAGATACACCTCAAGCCTCATAATGCGGGAAACCAGACTTACCTGTTTCGTCTCCAATACAAGGAAAAAAGCCAAGAGCGCAAAACCACCAAGAATCATATTTAAGGAGTGCATGATTACACTAGACCGCCATTTGCACGAAGTGTTTGACCATTAATCCAACCACCATCAGGGCCAACAAGAAAAGCAATGCTTCCTGCGATGTCACTTGGTTTACCTAAGCGCTCAAGTGGACTCATTTTACTCATACGCTCAATGACTTCTTGTGGCTTACCTTCTAAAAACAAATCTGTCGCCGTTGGTCCAGGAGCCACCGCATTCACCGTAATATTGCGACCACGCATTTCTTTCGCCAAGATGCCTGTCGCCACTTCAATCGCCCCTTTTGTCGCAGCATAAACACTGTAGTTTTCCAGTTTTAATCCCACCACTGTCGTGGATAAATTCACCACTCGGCCACCGTCATTTAAATGCTGAGCCGCCGCTCTTAGAGCATATAACGAACCTTTTAAATTGATATCAATATGCTTGTCGATCACTTCGTCCGTTACGGCAGCCAAAGGTCCTAGCGCCATAACACCCGCATTATTTATCAGAACATCTATACCGCCAAATTTCGCTTTAATATCAGTGAACATACGATCCACTTCGGCTGAACTTGCCACATTTGCTTGAAAGATCGCTGCAACACCATTACTCGCTTCAATTTCCTTTTGCACTGCTTCCGCTGCTTGCTGGTTACTGCTGTAATTAATCGCCACAGCGAAACCGTCTTTCGCTAAACGTCTTGCCACCTCAGCACCAATACCTCGTGATGCTCCCGTCACCAATGCAACTCGCTGATTATTTGCCATATCCTCTTCTCCACTTGTTTTACTGATTACTTTATATGGAAGACTTTTCCAACCTTGCCAAGAGAAACATCAGACTAACACTTTAGATTTTTCGGATAATTATCTAATATTCGTTATCAGAATCCGAAAATAGCAAACAATTATGGATAGAATCGATGCAATGCGCGTTTTCACACGCGTGCTTGAAAGGCGCAGTTTTACTCTCGCTGCCAAAGATTTGGATCTGCCTCGTTCAACCGTCACAGATGCCATCAAAAAAATAGAGCACAAACTGGGTGTTCGTTTACTTGAGAGAACAACGCGACAAGTCACGCCTACGTTAGATGGTGAGGATTTCTATCATCGCTGCTTATCCATCATCAGTGATGTGGAAGATGCGGAAAGCACCTTCTCAGGACACAACCCAAAAGGCCTATTACGGGTCGATGTGCATGGCACACTTGCTCGGCACTTTTTACTGCCTTCTCTTCCGACATTTTTATCACGCTACCCAGACATAGAACTCTATATGAGCGAAGGAGATCAGCTCGTTGACCTCGTTCGTGAAGGCATAGATTGCGTACTGCGAGTTGGCAAACCTCAAGCAGAAGATTTGGTCGCAAGAGAAATCACACAGTTGAATGAAGCCACCTTAGCGGCACCAAGTTATCTAGAAAAATTTGGTACGCCTCACCATCCAGACGACATAGCAAGGCACAAGATGATAGGTTTTCGCACAACAGGAAGCCGTACTCCTATGCCATTAGAATTTATGATGGATGGTAAGATCATCACTCAAAAGCCGACAACATCGCTCATGGTCAACTCAGCAGAAACGCTTATATCCGCAGCAAAAATGGGCCTAGGCATCATTCAAGCGCCGAAATATCATGTCGAAAAAGAACTGGCGAATGGCGAACTGGTCGAACTGATTCCTAACCATCCACCAAGCCCTTCTCCTGTTTGCATTCTTTACCCAAGAAACCGAACACATTCCCCAAGAGTGAAAGTCTTTATTGAATGGTTAGAAAGTCTGTCTTTTTAAAAGCCTTTTGAAAAGGCAGAACAAGCATCAATACCTCTTCAAATTACTCGGCAAGAATCAGATGGCATAGCGAAAATAATTGTGATCAGATAATCCCTAAGTAGCAAAAGAGCGAATATCAGAATGACCATGCCCACCGAACAAGACATGATCCTAGCCGTGGCAAAAAGAAATTCTCTGTTTGATGGTGTATTCTATTATGGCGTCATCACAACAGGCATATTTTGCCAACCATCTTGCTCAACAAAACAAGCCCACCCAGATCATTTGAGATTCTTTCCCGACATAGAATCGGCTATGACTATGGGGTTTCGTCCCTGCAAACGTTGCTATCCAGCGGGAAACGACCCACGCCATCAAGAAGTCATTAATCTGGCCAGACACATAGAAAAACATGCCGAAGAAAAGATCACTTTGGAGTCCCTTAGCAAGGTTGTGAAACTTTCCCCATCACGCTTACAAAAAGCCTTCAAAGATACTTTTGGCATTTCACCAAAACACTATCAAGATGCTCTAAGAATGAAAAAATTCAAACAAGACCTAAAGCAAGGAAGCCAAGTAACAACAGCCATTCATGCATCAGGATTCAGTTCAGACAGTCGAATCTATGGAGAAACATTAAGACAGATAGGCATGACGCCTAAAACTTACCAGAAAGGAGGCATTGGCGAAGAAATTCATTATGCCTGCCGCTCAACTCACTTTGGTGTCTTGCTCATGGCCGCCACAGAAAAAGGCGTTTGCTGTGTTCAATTTGGCGATGACCAAGGCCAGCTTATCCAGCAATTACACGAAGAGTTCCCAAGCGCCGATTTGAAAAAATCCCCAGCACAAGATTCCATCGAGCTAGACCATTGGCTCGAGGCTCTGGATCAACACATCAACCACAATGCTCCTCGTCCAAACATTCCCTTGGATATTCGAGGCACGGCTTTTCAAATGACAGTTTGGCAGTTTCTCACTCACATCCGAGAAGGAGAAACCATGACCTACAAAGACCTGGCTGAAAAAATAGGCAAGCCCAACGCCGTCAGAGCGGTTGGCACAGCCTGCGGAAAAAACCGCATTGGCGTCTTAATACCCTGTCATCGAGTATTAAGAAGCGACGGCGGATTAGGGGGTTATCGCTGGGGGTTAGAAAGAAAGCAAACCTTATTAAACAATGAGAAACAGGAGTCCAATCTATGACACACCCTTATGATCGACTGACATTAGACAATGGCGCTACTTTTATTTTCACGCCTTGCCCCGGTACAAAAGAAGCTGACTTAACCTCTTCCATCAAAACGCTCAAAGAAGCGGGCGCGGATATCATTATCAGCATGTTACCCAATGATGAAATCATCAAACTGAACGTCACAGAGCTTGGCAAAGAAACGGAGCAACAAGGCATGATTTGGTATCAACTGCCTGTGGAAGATGATCACGCTCCTGAGCAAGCTTTCTTCTCTGCGTTTAACCCAGTCAAAGAAGCAATACTTGGTCATTTAAAAGAGAAAAAGACCATTGTAATTCATTGCCGTGGAGGAACAGGCCGCACAGGAATGATGGCGGCGATATTATTACTGGAATCTGGATATCAGTGGGAACGCGCTAAATCTCTCGTCCAATCCATTCGCCCGACGTCTTTGACGATTCCAGCGCACGTGACCTTTCTTGAAGAGCAATATGGTTTTTAATTGCCTCTAGCTCTCTCACGACAAAACGAAGGATAAGCCCAAAACAGGAGCTTATCCTTCACAAGCATAGGTTACGCCAGCTACAGACAACATCGCTTCGCTTCCTTTGTTCCAAAAGCGCACTTTATCATCTGTATATTGCGCGCCAGACGCCGTCGGCTGGCGCTGTAAAATACGCGTTTGTTCACTTGCCGTAAGCTCTATGGTTTCAGGCCCAACGAAACGAAATTGAACCTCTCCGATTTGATCGCATTGATACCGATTTATTTTGCTTAAGCCTTTATCAATGGGTTTGTCTTGAGGCGACATTCTGACTAATTTAAGTCGCTGCTCGTTATTAGCGTCATAAACCACCAGTCCTTTATACTCTTGCCATTCGTATCTGGAAGCATCTTGTAACGCAGCCAGAAAACGTGATTCTTGCTTTCCGATTGCCGGAACACAAGCTCGACGTGTCGACACAGCCTCGCTAACAATAAAGCGCCCTTGCTCAGTATCCACATTTGCACTGTAGCGATTACAGCCAGTAAAACCAGCGATTCGCCCTTCAGCACCGAACTCAACCGTCATCATGCTGCTGTCAATAATGCCCGCTTGATCAATGTCTTCGACTTGCCATGAACCAGATAAAAGATCTTCATGTAAAACAGCTAATGTAGACTCGTCTGTGTCTTCCGATATAGCGCTGCATCCGACCAATTGAATACTGGCCAGCAATACTCCCAACAACATGCTTTTTGGCATTTTCTATCCCTAAAAATAATATCGCTTCACAAGCTAAGAGTGGCGGATTTACCAACCACTCATTAAAACAACTACTTAACCTGATATCTCAGTAACACTTCATTATCGAGCACCACATTGCTCGACCAAATAAACTGAGCGCCTGCGCCACTGAACTGATCAATAAAGTTCATATAACTGCGCTTATTATCAACACCTATATCGTCTTCACTGTATAGCGTTGCTTGCGGCCAAGCGCTGTCGTCGAAGTCTTCACTCAACCAATCCGCCGGAACAGGCCAATGCACGCCATACACTTCACTTTGATCATCTTGCCCTCGCGTTTGGCAACTCTTGGATAGTCGAGCACCAGCTTCTTCACTCAAACAACTCAGATCATAAACAGGCGAGGTATAAAAGGTTTGCGCTTGCCAATCATCATTGGTCACTGTGCCATCACTAAAGCTAGCAATAAAACCGCCGTCTCCTGGATGATACTTGGTGCCGCGATTACGTTCTGAGCCGAGGCCTAAATTTTCTTCCCAATCAATAACTTTCACCGCCAAAGTGTACGGCTTATTGACTTTAAATTTCACGATGCTGGAGTTAAAAGGAGTGAAAGGAACGGAATCAACGCCAATCAGCTTGCCATTTACGTAAAGCTCAAAATAGTTATCCGCAAAGATATAACCCGTCACTACTTCTCCATCAGGATCTACTTCCACAACAGGAACGGATGCTTCATCAACTTGCGCTAAGCCAGATGGTGTAATTTGGTGGCATTCTTCATATAAATCGTTTGCCTTTGTCCCAGACTGAAACAAGTTCGCTGCCGGAACCGTCCAGACTTTACCCCCTTGATCGGTTATTTCGCCTACTGGCGAGGGGCGGCTATAACCATTGGAACAATCAAATAAGTTGGACACTAACGTGGTTGCGCCGCCTTGAGTCAGGCTGCCAGTGCCTTGATAAGATGAAGTTGAACTGGCGACCGCCAATGCAGGAAGTCCGAGACCTAACATCACCACAGGCAATATAGAACCCATTTGATTTTTCGACATACACATACACTCCCTCTAAACATTCTGATCCGCGCAACAAGCGAAACGCTCACTGACATGAAGTATAACGAGGTATCCGTAAATCTATGTCAGCGAATCTTTGAATTGCGTAAAGATCTCAACTCATTTAAAACACAAGCAGCATTTCTCGGTTCGCTTAACTCCCTTTAGCTAGGATTTGCCTCATGCACTACATGAAGTTTATTGCCGTCCAAATCTCGACAGTAAGCGCCATAATAATGTGGCCGATAGCGATAATCTGGCGCGCCTTCGTCTACCCCACCAGCAGACAAAGCGGCTTGGTAAAAGTGATCAACCGCTTCATTGCTCGGTGCCTGAAAGCTAATTTGCACGCCATTACCTACCGTTGCAGGCTTTTTATTAAAAGGCGTCAAAACCCAAAAACAACTTGAGCCGCCTTTAGAACCATAACCAATTTCACCTTCCACCGTCATGGTACGCACCATATCAATAGTACCAAGCACTTCATCATAAAAAGCCCCTGCTTTCATGAGATCATTGGTTCCTAGCATTGCACCCAATAGCATCCGATTATCCTTTGTCTCTTCAAAATAACCGTCAGTGTAACCAGTTTCGCCTAAAAATACCGACCAAAATAAGAACACTTTGCGCTATCACTCACTTTGTAAAAGCGTCTTAGACGAAAAAGGTGATAGCACGACACCAATCGAGGCCACTACGATTGCGCCAATACCCAAGCATTGCAGTAAAGATAATTGCTCCCCTAAGATCAAGAAGCTGACAATCGCCCCCATCACAGGCTCGCCACTCGCCATGACACCATAAATATGAGTTGGCAAATTACGCAAGGCAAACATCTCAAACATCAATGGTATAGCGCTGGATAACAGAGCGATCACTACCACTAATAAAAACACATTAAGGCCTAATATCTGGGAAAGCGAATCACTGTCGCCCACAGGCATCACGATCAAAGAGGCAACCACCAAACCGAGTGATGGCGCTTTACTGCCGAAACGCTTACCCGCTTTTTTCCCCATGATGATATAAGCACCCCAGAAAAACGCGGCCACCAGCGCGTAAAAAAGTCCTACCACATCAAGGCTCTCAACCTGTTCTGACTTTGGCAACAGCAAATAAATTCCCATCGCCGCCAGTAACACCCACAGATAATCGGAACGGTTTTTCGAATAACACGCCGCCACACACAAAGGGCCAATCAATTCCACCGCCAAAGCCACACCGACCGGCACTGTCTTGATCGACATGTAAAAGAACAAATTCATACCAGCCACGGTGATGCCGTAAGCCAAAACCGTGGCTAAACTGTAACGATTAAAGCGCACTCGCCAAGCTTTTAAGAGGAAAAATAAGATCACCGCCGACACTGACAAACGCAATACAGTGACATCTTCAGGAGTCAGCACAGAAAACATAGATTTCGCCAACGCCGCCCCAGCGGTAATCGACACAATGGCCATCAGCAACGCCGCTACAGAAGTCACGAGTTTGAATGAGGAGGATGCAATTATCATAGGTTGATCTCTAATAAGTCGAAAATATGAGATAAAATTTATCAGCTTGACGTATATTTCTAAGTCATAATTCACTTAGATTTGATAATTTTTATCAAAATATCCCTAAGAAAGGTCAAAACCTGATGGACGCATTAGATAAGAAGATCCTCGAGCAGCTGCAAATAGATGCCAAAGCTTCCATGGGTTCAATTGCCGAAAAAGTCGGCCTATCTGAACCTGCCTGCTATCGCCGAGTGAGACAACTCCGCAGTAGTGGTGTTATTGAAAAGGAAATGGCCATCGTCAAACCCAAAACCATGGGTTGGCCCCTAAGCATGCTTGTCATGATCACCTTCGAAAGAGACCACAGCGCCATCATAAACAGCTTCCTTGCTCGGGTTAACAAGGAGCCAGAAGTACTCGATTCATGGTGTGTAACAGGGGATCATGATGTGGTGCTGCAAGTACTGTCTACCGACATGGAAGCCTTCGATGACTTTGCCAACCGAGTGCTGCACAAAGACGACAGCGTGAAATACTTTCGCACCCTAGTGGTACTCAAACACGCCAAAGCCAACAGCCCGATACCGCCAGCGGGGTAGCTGCTCTCAATCAAAGTAAAAACACGAAGGCAAATTTCGATAAAAAACTAAACTGGTTATTTAATACCAAGATAGATAGAATCCTTTTTTCTTTAGAAAACAATATTAATTTCATTTTTATATGGAGTATAAAATGACAAAGCCTTTCTTCACCCCTTTTAAAAAAACTATCTATTTTCTTTTTTTTTCATCCGTCTTAGCTTTAACAGGGTGTTCAGCAACTCAATCTCACAAAGCCATATCAACTGAGTCTGTAGCAAGCTACAACACTGAATATAACGGCACTAAAACCACATTAGTGGTTGGTAATTTTCAGAACCGCTCATCTTATATGCAAGGGCTCTTTTCATCTGGAACAGATAAGTTAGGAAACCAATCAAAAACCATCCTTAAAACCCACCTTCAACAGACAAATAGATTTAAAGTTGTCGACAGAGAGAACCTAGAGTTATTAAAGCGCGAAGCAGAGTTAAACGGTGTAACACAAAACCTTACTGGCGCTCGATATACAATTACAGGTGATGTTACAGAGTTTGGCCGTAAGGTCACAGGTGACAAGCAACTATTTGGTATTCTCGGCTCTGGTAAAACCCAAATAGCATACGCAAAAGTAAGTATGAATATCATTGATGTTCTGAATGGGGAAATAGTTTACTCAACTCAAGCTGCGGGTGAATATGAGTTAAGTAACCGCGAAGTGGTAGGTTTTGGTTCAACAGCAAGCTATGACGCAACCTTAAATGGTAAAGTTTTAAATTTCGCAATTAAAGAAGCGGTCAATAATCTTGTACGCGACTTAGAACATGGCATATGGACGGTGCAATAAAATGCAATTAAAAAAAGAATTTAAAGCAACATTAATAATACTATCCATCCTTGTACTAGGAGGCTGTGCTTCTAAACAAAATACATTCTATTGGGGTGAATATGAAAACCTGATTTATGACATGTATATTGAACCGGGCAGTGCAGACTCAACTACCCAAATATCAGTTTTGCTTGCAGACATTCAAAAAGCGGAGGCAAAAAATATTCCTATCGCACCAGGTATTCATGCACATTTAGGCTATATGTATGCCCTTGAAGGTGATATAGACCAGTCAATCACAGAGTTTAACACTGAAAAGTCTCTCTACCCAGAATCTGCAACACTTATAGATGGAATGCTAAAACGTTTAGAAGGAGCTAATTAATGAACAATTGTAAAAAAGTCTTTTTATGTTTTCCTCTTTTTCTGGCTCTATTCATTACAGGGTGTGCCACAAAACCTTATAATTACGACGCGCTGTTAGCATCCAAACCAAGATCGATATTAGTTATTCCCCCGAAAAATAATTCGGTTGAAGCCAGTGCTCCATATATTTATTTATCAACAATCAGTAAACCACTAGGTGAAAAAGGTTATTACGTATTTCCTGTAGCTGTTATTGATACATTTTTAAAAGAAAATGGGCTGCCAACTCCAGAAGAAATGAACTTTGTCCCGCTTGATAAATTATACGAGCATATTGGAGCTGATGCAGTCCTATATGTTGAAATAAATGACTGGGGGCAAAAATATCGTATTCTATCCTCAGACACTGTTGTAGAAGTTTCTATGAAGTTAGTCGATGGTAAAACGGGAGCTCTTTTGTGGGATGCAAGCTCATCAGCTATTCAAAGTTCTAACTCAGGGAATGGAGGGCTAATTGGTAATCTAGTAGGCGCCTTAGCATCACAAGTTATCGGTTCTGTCTCTGACAGAACGCCCGAGGTGGCAAGAATAGCCAATACAAATGCTATCTATAGTCCTAGCAAAGGACTATTAACCGGCCCATACGCCCCCGAAAGTGAATAGTATAAAAAACCGAATACTGTTTATAATATCCCTGTGACTTGATCAACCTAGTTATAGGGGTATTATCATGCTTCCTTATAACAAGCTACACCCCACCTTGATTTTGGCGACCCAAAAGACTCAATCAAATGGGGCAGAGTTAAATTAACAACTCCTCTGCTCCGATTTACACCCATAACGAGCACATATTCAATCCAAAAATAAAAAAGCCCCGCATTAGCGAGGCTTTGAAGCTATTTCTAAACGAGCTGGAACAACCTTTTAAGACAATCCTCAGAACGGTATATCATCATCGAAGTCGTCAAAGTTTGGCGCTTGCTGTGGTTTAGGTGCCGCTGGTTGCTGCGGTGCTTGTCTGGCTGGCTGCGCTGCTTGTGGCGGACGCTGCTGAGGTGCAGCTTGAGCTGGCGCTTGTTGAGGTGCATTGCCCCAGCTACCAAAAGATTGTGGTTGTGGTGCCGCTTGAGCTGGTGCAGCCTGTTGTGGCTCTTGACCATATCCACCTTGTGGCTGATTAAAGCCTTGTGGCGTTTGTTGAGGTGCAGCCGCTGGCGCTTGACCATAACCGCCTTGCTGAGGTGCCGCTTGTTGTGGCGCGCTGTTGCCATAACCACCTTGAGCACCACCGTCGTTACGGCCGTCTAACAATTGCATTTCGTTCGCTACGATTTCTGTTGTGTAACGTTTAATACCGTCTTTTTCCCACTCACGAGTACGTAATGAACCTTCTACGTAAACTTTAGAGCCTTTCTTGATGTAATCACCCGCGATCTGACCAAGACGGAAGTTACCACGGTCCATGAATGAAACACGGTGCCATTCTGTACGTTCTTGCATTTGGCCAGTTTGCTTATCACGCCAGCTTTCTGTTGTTGCTAAGTTAACGTTTGCAACCGCAGCGCCGGATGGCATAAAGCGTACTTCGGCATCATTGCCGGCATTACCTATCAAGATTACTTTGTTTATTCCACGGGCCATGACCTAGTTCTCCAACTAAAAAGTAAAATAATGTTTTTCTAAAGAGCAATTTGAGGCGCCAGATGCTTCAAACTCTCTTTATCTAAGATCTTTTTATCAACTTTAAGATAAGCGGTTTGCTCATCTTTGAATATTTGCATACCTTCCACTCCTTGGATTTTAATAAGTTGATCCGCCAACTTAGTTATTTCTGTTTCGGTCATATTGGGTAAGCTGAACGCAAGACTGCTTAGCTGACGAGGCGCTGCTTGCGCTAAAGCAACCAGTGACCAAGCTAAGAAGACAACACCAACCACCCAGAATATGCCGCTGTTTGAATAGCTCTGCAGTAACCAACCACCGCCGACACCACCCAAAAAAGAACCTATAAATTGATGTGTCGAAAACACACCCATTGCCGTGCCACGATAACCCACTGGAGCTTGCTTGCTTATTAAGGAAGGCAATGTCGCTTCCAATGCATTAAAGCCAACAAAATAGCCCCAAAGTAAGACACCAAACAACCAAATAGAATGTGTCCATTGTAACAAGATCGCACTTGCGCCCAATAGCATCAGCACAAAAACTAAAACGCTTTTCATTTTGCCTTTTGATTCGGCAATAATCACCAATGGTAACATACCTACAAAGGCAAAACCCATGACGGTTAAGTAGAGCCAGCTGTGTTGAGACAGGGGTAAATCAAAGTGCTCAATGAGTAAGTTTGGTATCGTTATAAATAACGCGGTTAAGCTAGCATGCAACAATAATACGCTGACATTCAAAAAGCCTAATCGCTTATCTTTCAACACTTCTCCTAATGCGAGCAAGCTCGGAGTCGTATCTCGGCGAAAGGTATGTTGAACAATATTTGGTACCGCGAATAAGATCAGTCCAATTCCCAGTACAGATAGAGCAAAAGATAAATAAAACAACCCTGAAAGGCCGACTAAAGAGAATATCCAAGGCCCCAATACCAGGGAAATCATAAAGGAAGCACCAATGCTGATGCCAACAATAGCCATGGCTTTGGTGCGGTTTTGCTCACGCGTCACATCACTTAATAACGCCATGAGTGTGCTCGCAATGGCGCCTGCGCCTTGCACCGCTCGACCAACAATTAAAGTGTTTATATCGTCGGCATTGGCGCAAATCAAACTGCCTATGGCAAATAGGATTAAGCCAATAATAATAACAGGCTTGCGACCTATTTTATCGGACCACATGCCCATGGGAATTTGCAGGCTAGCTTGTGTCAAACCATAAATACCAATGGCGGTGCCAATTAAAGCTGCGTCGGCACCGGTTAAACCGTCTGCGGCAACACTAATGACAGGCATAATCAGGAATAAGCCTAGCATTCTAAATAGATAGATCAGCGCTAAAGCAAAGACTGAACGACGTTCAAGTAGATCCATAAGGAAGTTACAACCACTTAACTTAGGGGTTAAGGAAAAAAGATAGCCATTTTACTCAAAATACCGTTGAAGCTCCATTTCAACTACTGTAAAAATAGACAGTTATTTAAATTACTGACAGATTTATCTCTGTTGATCAATTTCACTTGGGAGACTCATGGATACCATTACGATACGCGGGGCCCGCACCCACAACCTAAAAAATGTGGATTTAGACATTCCAAGAGACAAACTTGTCGTCATCACAGGTTTATCTGGCTCGGGCAAATCTTCTCTCGCTTTTGACACCTTGTATGCCGAAGGCCAACGCCGCTACGTAGAATCCCTATCCACTTACGCTCGACAATTTTTATCTATGATGGAAAAACCAGACATAGACCATATTGAAGGCTTGTCTCCAGCCATCTCTATCGAGCAAAAATCTACGTCTCACAACCCAAGATCGACAGTAGGCACCATCACTGAAATATATGATTATTTGCGCTTGTTATTTGCTCGTGCAGGACAACCACGTTGCCCTGATCATGGCGAACCGTTAGAAGCGCAAACCATATCACAAATGGTAGATAAAATTATATCTCTACCAGAGGAAACAAAAATGATGCTGCTCGCTCCGATCGTCAAAGATCGCAAAGGTGAGCACTTACATACCATCAGTGATTTGTTATCCAAAGGTTTCATTCGTGCGCGTATTGACGGCATTGTTGTGGATTTAGATGACGCGCCAACACTGGAGAAAAACAAAAAGCACACGATTGAAGTGGTAATCGACCGTTTTAAAGTACGCTCTGATTTACAACTAAGATTAGCGGAGTCGTTTGAAACTTGTTTAGGTTTGTCTGACGGAATCGCCAAAGCCATTAATATGGATGACGAGTCTGAAGAATATATCTTCTCCAGTAAGTTTGCTTGTCCTGTTTGTGGCTATAGCCTAACTGAGCTGGAACCAAGGCTTTTCTCTTTTAATAATCCGAATGGTGCTTGTCAGACTTGTGACGGTCTAGGTACTCACCAAATGTTCGACCCTGATCGCATCATTCAAGATCCAACGCTTACTTTGGCAGAAGGCGCCATTCGAGGCTGGGGACGACGCAGCATTTTTTACTATCAACAGCTTAGCGCTTTAGCAAAGCATTACGGTTTTGATATTGAAGCAAAATACCAAGATATTCCGGACAACTTCAAAAAGCGGATTTTACAAGGGTCAGGTAAAGACAAGATAGACTTTGTTTATATCAATGAGCGTGGAGACAAAATGACACGCTCTCACTCTTTCGAGGGCGTTATTCCAAACCTTCAACGCCGCTATCACGAGACCGAATCAGACAGTGTTCGCGATGATTTATCCCAATACATCAGCATACAGCCTTGTCCAGATTGTGACGGTGCTCGACTAAATCGTTCAGCTCGACATGTTTTCATCAATGAACAAACATTGCCTGAAGTTGTTACTTACCCTATCGCCGAATGCTTAAGCTATTTTGAGAGTCTTAATTTACCAGGCGCCAGAGGTGAAATTGCTTCTAAAATATTAAAAGAGATTCGTGATCGACTGACCTTCTTGGTCAATGTCGGTTTGGACTATCTCACTTTAGATAGAAAAGCAGATTCATTGTCTGGAGGTGAAGCTCAACGGATACGCTTAGCAAGCCAAATTGGCGCTGGCCTTGTTGGCGTCATGTACATTCTGGATGAACCTTCCATTGGCCTTCACCAGAGAGACAACGAACGCCTGATTGCAACCCTTACACGATTACGAGACTTGGGAAATACCGTGATTGTTGTAGAACATGATGAGGACGCTATTCGTGTCGCGGACTTTGTCGTCGACATAGGCCCGGGCGCTGGTGTTCATGGCGGGGAAATTATTGCCAGCGGAACACCGCAAGACATTATGAACTGTGAGAAATCCATTACAGGTCAGTATTTAGTTGGCAAACGTAAAATTGAGATTCCGAGTATTCGCCATAAGGCAAAGGACAACCAATCATTGAATCTCATTGGCGCCGTTGGCAACAACCTCAACTCTGTTGATTTAAATATCCCTGTCGGTGTAATGACCTGTGTTACAGGTGTTTCTGGCTCAGGCAAATCCACCTTAATAAACGGAACATTGTATCCACTTGCCGCAACGGCATTAAACGGCGCAACCACACTAAAAGCAGCGCCGCATGATCGAATTGAAGGGTTAGAGTTATTCGACAAATGTGTTGATATTAACCAAAGCCCAATTGGTCGCACTCCTCGCTCTAACCCAGCGACGTACACGGGCATTTTCACTCCTATGCGTGAGTTATTCTCTGCTACACAAGAAGCTCGCTCTCGTGGCTATAAACCTGGTCGCTTTAGTTTTAACGTCAAAGGTGGACGCTGTGAAGCTTGTCAGGGTGACGGGGTAATTAAGGTGGAAATGCATTTCTTACCCGATGTTTATGTCCCATGTGACACCTGTAAAGGCAAACGCTACAACCGAGAAACATTAGAGATACTCTATAAAGGCAAAAACATCCATGAGTGTCTAGAAATGACCATTGAAAATGCTCGTGAGTTTTTTGATGCTGTACCTTCGATTGCTCGCAAACTACAAACGCTCATTGATGTGGGCCTTGGCTACATTCGTCTGGGACAAGCGGCAACTACTTTATCGGGTGGTGAAGCACAACGTGTTAAGTTGGCAAAAGAACTCTCTAAACGAGATACAGGAACAACCTTATACATTCTTGATGAGCCAACGACTGGACTGCATTTTGCGGATATAGAGCAGCTGCTAAAAGTACTCCACAGATTAAGGGATCACGGCAACACTGTTGTTGTGATTGAACATAACTTGGATGTTATTAAAACTGCTGATTGGATCGTAGATTTAGGCCCTGAAGGCGGAAGTGGTGGCGGTTTCATCATTGCGGAAGGTACACCTGAAGAAATAGCTAAATCTGAGAAATCTCATACAGGTAGATTCTTAAAAGATATGCTGAACTAGGTTATTAATTTCAAACTCTGGAATGACAAAAAGGCTGATGAATTGAGTTTCATCAGCCTTTTTTTGACCTTTAAGTCACTTTGAGTAATAAATTTCAGCGAAAAAAAAGCCGAGCATAAGCTCGGCTTTTTTATTACAAACTGATATTACTCAGCGGCTTCTGTAACTGGTCGATCGACCAATTCAACGTAAGCCATAGGTGCGTTGTCACCTGCACGGAATCCACATTTTAGAATGCGAACATAACCGCCAGGACGAGCTTGGTAACGAGGACCAAGTTCAGAGAACAATTTACCTACTGCATCTTTGCTACGAGTACGAGCAAAGGCAAGGCGACGATTCGCTACGGAATCAACTTTCGCCAATGTGATTAACGGCTCAGCAACACGACGTAATTCTTTTGCTTTAGGCAACGTAGTTTTAATAACTTCGTGCTCAAACAAAGAAGCAGCCATATTTTTAAACATCGCTTTACGATGTGAGCTAGTACGGTTTAAGTGACGTCCACTCTTACGATGACGCATTTTACATTCCTTACCAAACTACGGTGGTCAGGGAACAATGACCTAGCGAGCTAGAACTTTGCTATCGTCTTTCAAACTAGCTGGTGGCCAGTTTTCTAGACGCATTCCCAAAGACAAACCACGCTGTGCTAAAACATCTTTGATTTCAGTTAACGACTTCTTACCTAGGTTAGGCGTCTTAAGAAGCTCAACCTCAGTACGTTGAATCAAATCACCGATGTAATAAATGTTCTCTGCTTTTAAACAGTTAGCACTGCGAACGGTCAACTCAAGATCATCAACCGGGCGTAGCAAAATTGGATCAATTTCATCTTCTTCTTCTTCAACAGGTGCTTCACTTTCGCTTTCAAGAGCGACGAATACGGCAATCTGTTGTTGAAGAATAGTTGCTGCTCTGCGAATTGCTTCTTCTGGATCAATTGTGCCGTTAGACTCAATGTCTAGGACCAATTTATCCAAGTCAGTGCGTTGCTCAACACGAGCATTGTCAACACTATAAGCAACACGACGAACAGGGCTGAATGAAGCATCCAGTTGCAAGCGACCGATAGGACGAGTCTCATCGTCGCCGGCAGTACGGGCATCAGCAGGCTCATAACCACGACCACGCGCAACTTTGATCTGCATAGATAACTCTGCAGTATCATCTAAATGCGCAATTACATGGTCAGGATTAGCGATCTCTGCATCAGAAACCAACTGGATATCTCCAGCTGTTACGACACCAGGACCCTTTTTACTTAGAGTAAGAGTTGCTTCATCTTGCCCGTGTAGAGCGATCGCAACTCCTTTCAGGTTAAGAAGAATCTCAATTACATCTTCTTTAACCCCTTCGATTGCGCTGTATTCATGCAATACACCGTCGATTTCAACTTCAACAATCGCACAACCTGGCATAGAAGATAAAAGAATACGGCGTAGCGCATTACCCAAAGTATGACCAAAACCACGTTCTAGAGGTTGCAGTGTAACTTTAGCTCGGCTATTCCCTAACTCTTGCACTTCAATGTTGCGTGGGGTTAACAATTCGCTCACTGAACGCTGCATAGATCCACCTATTTCTTAATCCTAATTACCGGCTTACTTAGAGTAAAGCTCGACAATTAGGTTCTCATTAATTTCAGCTGATAAATCGGCACGCTCTGGAAGCGCTTTATAAGTTGCTTCCAATTTGGTTGAATCAACCTCGATCCAATGGATCGCTGCACGACTTTTAGATAGCTCTAGTGCGCTTTGAACACGCAATTGCTTCTTAGCTTTTTCACGGATAGACACAACATCACCAGCTTTAACTTGGTAAGATGGAATGTTAACCGTAGCGCCATTTACTAGAATGCCTTTATGGCCTACTAACTGACGAGCTTCCGCACGTGTAGAACCAAAACCTGCGCGATAAACAACGTTATCCAAACGAGACTCTAAAAGTTGTAACAAGTTTTCACCTGTTGCGCCTTTAAGACGAGCCGCAGATTTGTAGTAATTACGGAATTGTTTTTCAAGAACACCGTACATACGACGTACTTTTTGTTTCTCACGTAATTGTAAGCCGTAATCAGAAAGACGACCGCGACGTGCACCGTGCACACCTGGAACTGTTTCTGCTTTACATTTCGACTCAAGAGCGCGTGAACCGCTCTTCAATTGCAAGTCGGTACCTTCACGACGAGACAACTTACAAGTTGGACCTATATAACGAGCCATGTATCTGTCTCCTCAATTAAACGCGACGTTTCTTAGGTGGACGACAACCATTGTGTGGAATTGGCGTCACATCTGTGATGTTATTGATACGCAAGCCCAATGCATTCAATGCACGAACTGCGGACTCACGACCTGGACCAGGGCCCTTGATCATTACGTCAACGTTTTTAAGGCCGAATTCTTGAGCGACAGCACCGGCACGTTCCGCTGCTACTTGAGCTGCGAATGGTGTACTTTTACGAGATCCGCGGAAACCAGAACCACCTGCAGTAGCCCATGAAAGAGCGTTACCTTGGCGATCAGTGATTGTCACGATCGTATTATTAAATGATGCATGTACATGAGCAACACCGTCGACGACCGTCTTTTTGACTTTCTTCTTGGTGCTGCGCGTTGCTGGCTTAGCCATATTGCACTTTCCTATTTAATGCTCAGCTCTAACCTAATTATATGGTTAGAGCGAAACGCGTTTAAATTACTTACGAATTGGCTTACGTGGGCCTTTTCGTGTACGAGCGTTCGTTTTGGTACGTTGACCACGAACAGGTAGGCTGCGGCGATGACGGATCCCGCGGTTGCAACCTAAGTCCATCAAACGTTTGATAGACATGCTGACTTCACGACGCAAGTCACCCTCTACAGTGTACTTACCAACTTCACCACGAAGTTCATCAAGGACATCATCACTTAATGAACCGATTTTCGCAGTTTCAGCAACACCCGTAGCTGCACAAATAGCGCGTGAACGAGTGCGACCAATTCCGAAGATGTAAGTCAGAGAAATGACCGCATGTTTATTGTCAGGAATATTGACACCGGCTATACGAGCCATCACTTTACTCCGTTGTTATAGATGATTAACTAATAAACCATCACTTTACTTTCATGAGGGCGGCTGATTATGCCTATCTTTAGGCCATAAATCAACCACCCTTTCCTATCATTGAGAAACTCGCAATTAGCCTTGACGTTGCTTATGACGAGGCTCAATGCAAATCACTCGAACTGAACCGTTACGACGAACGATTTTGCAGTTACGACAGATTTTCTTTACAGATGCACGTACTTTCATGTTCACTCCAACCTATGTTTATCACATAAGGCCATTTGGACCATAGCCAGTCAGATTAGATTTCTTCATTAATGACTCGTATTGCTGACTCATCAGATGACTTTGAACTTGCGACATAAAGTCCATGACAACCACTACTACGATCAACATAGAAGTACCGCCAAAGTAGAATGGAACATTCCACGCAACGACAAAGAACTGAGGCATCAAAGACACTAGAGTGATGTACAAAGCACCAAACAATGTCAAACGGGTCATTACACCATCAATATATCGAGCTGTATGATCACCTGGACGAATACCCGGCAAAAAAGCACCGGACTTTTTCAAGTTATCTGCTACATCTTTAGGGTTGAACACTAGCGCTGTGTAGAAAAAGCAAAAGAAGACAATTGCAATTGCAAACAACAACACATAGAGCGGTTGCCCTGGAGCGAGAGCCAAAGAAATATTTTGCAACCATTCCATACCCTCACCTTGACCGAACCATTGGCCGATCGATGCAGGGAACAAAAGGATACTTGAAGCAAAGATCGGTGGTATTACACCAGCCATGTTTACTTTAAGTGGCAAATGACTCTTTTGTGCAGCAAACACTTTTTTGCCTTGCTGTCTTTTCGCGTAATTAACAGTGATACGACGTTGACCACGTTCAATGAACACGACAAACGCAACCGTAGCAATCGCTAAAATACCGATTAACAGCAAAGCTAAAATATTAATATCGCCTTGACGAGCCGATTCAAAAGACTGAGCTAAAGCTGAAGGAAGACCCGCTACGATACCAGCAAAGATTAGAATGGAAATACCATTACCAATGCCTTTCTCTGTAACTTGTTCTCCCAACCACATCAAAAAGACAGTACCAGCCACAAGAGTAACAACAGCAACGGCATAGAATTCCATACCTGTACTGAATGAAATACCCTGACTTGCAAGGCCAACCGACATACTAGCCGACTGAACCAACGCAAGAAGGACGGTACCATAGCGAGTATATTGAGTAATCTTACGACGACCCGCCTCACCTTCTTTTTTCAACTGCTCTAGCTGCGGACTCACAACCGTCAATAACTGCATAATAATAGAGGCAGAAATATAGGGCAGAATACCAAGCGCAAAAATACTCATACGCTCTAACGCGCCCCCTGAGAATACGTTAAATAAACTCAGAATTGTGCCTTCATTTTGATCAAACAATGCAGACAACCTATCAGGGTTAATTCCTGGGACAGGGATATGTGCACCAATTCGGTATACAATAATTGCTAAAAACACAAAGCGAATACGAGACCAAAGCTCGCTTAATCCGTTTTGCATCCCAGCAGGTAGTGAGCCACGCTTTGCCATTTATTCCTCGACTTTTCCGCCAGCTGCTTCAATAGCAGCACGAGCACCTTTAGTCACTTTAAGACCACGAACGGTAACAGCTTTGTCGATAGAACCAGACAAAATTACACGTGCAGTTTTAATTTGGTGACCAAGAATGTCGGCGCTTTTAAGAGCAGCTAAATCTACAACTTCAGCATTTACAGCAGCAAGCTCGTTTAGACGAACCTCAGCAACATACTTCGCTTGACGTGAAGTAAAACCAAATTTTGGCAGACGTTTCTGCAAAGGCATTTGACCGCCTTCAAAACCAGGTTTTACTGAGCCACCTGAGCGAGACTTAAGACCTTTATGACCACGTCCGCCAGTTTTACCCAAGCCGCTACCAATACCGCGACCAACACGTTTAGGAGCATGTTTGCTACCTTCGGCAGGACTAATTGTATTTAAAAACATATTACTCTCCTACCACTTTAACCATGTAATAAACTTTATTAACCATACCACGTACCGCTGGTGTATCTTCCAACTCACGAGTTTGGCCAACTTTGCGTAAACCCAAACCTTTTACAGTTTCACGGTGCTTTGGAAGACGACCGATCGGGCTACGGGTTAGTTGAACTGTGATGGTATTATTCGCCATAACACATTACCCCAAAATTTGATCGACTGACTTACCGCGTTTAGCCGCGATTTGCTCAGGCGCTTTCATATCCTGCAAACCTTTGATCGTAGCGCGAACTACGTTTACTGGGTTTGTAGAACCGTAACATTTCGCCAATACGTTGTGCACACCAGCGATTTCAAGAACCGCACGCATTGCACCACCGGCGATAACACCAGTACCTTGAGACGCAGGTTGCATGTAAACTTTTGAAGCACCGTGAGATGCTTTAACAGGATACTGAAGCGTATCACCGTCAAGTTTTACAGAAACCATATTGCGACGTGCTTGCTCCATAGCTTTTTGAATCGCTTGTGGAACTTCACGCGCTTTACCGCGACCAAAGCCAACTTTACCATTTCCATCACCGACAACTGTTAAAGCTGTGAAAGAGAAGATACGACCACCCTTAACAACTTTAGCAACGCGGTTTACTTGAACTAGCTTCTCTTGGAGGTCGCTAGTTTGTTGATCATTAACAGCCATTTGCTACCCCTTAAAACTCTAGACCGGCTTCACGTGCAGCGTCAGCAAGAGCTTGAACGCGACCATGATATTTGAAGCCAGAACGGTCAAAAGCGACCGAAGTGACACCTGCTTCTTTAGCGCGAGTAGCGATCAAAGTACCAACTTCTTTAGCTGCTGCTTTGTTACCAGTCGCTGTACCACGAAGAGCTTCTTCAAGAGTAGAAGCACTAGCTAGTACTTTACTACCGCAAGGAGAAATCACTTGAGCATACATATGGCGAGGCGTGCGATGTACAGCAAGACGATTCGCACCTAAGTCACGAATATGCAAACGAGCACGACGTGCACGACGAATCCGAGATTGTTTTTTAGTGTTCATGAATGCTTACCTACTTCTTCTTAGCTTCTTTACGACGAATAATCTCGTCAGCATAACGAACACCCTTACCTTTATAAGGCTCAGGCGGACGGAAACCGCGAACTTCTGCAGCAACCTGACCAACGGCTTGTTTATCAATACCGCGAATCACGATTTCTGTTTGAGAAGCACATTCAGCTGTTATGCCTTCAGGTAGTTCGTAATCTACTGGATGAGAAAAACCCAGAGAAAGGTTCAGTACTTTACCTTTAACGGCAGCACGGTAACCAACACCTTGAAGAAGCAATCTTTTTTCGAAACCTTGGCTAACACCAACAACCATGTTGTTAACTAAAGCACGAGTTGTACCAGCTAAGGCACGGCTTTGTTTTGCACCATCGCGTGGAGCGAAAGTGATTACATTTTCTTCTTTAGACACTTGAACGCTTGTGTGAACATTAAACTCTAAAGAACCTTTACCGCCTTTAACAACGACAGTTTGGCCATTTAGTGTCAAATCTACACCACTAGGAAGCGTCACGGGACTATTAGCAACTCGAGACATACTAACTCCTAGAATACTGTGCAGATTACTTCGCCACCAATACCAGCAGCACGAGCTGCACGGTCTGTCATCACACCTTTAGAAGTAGAGATGATAGCAACACCAAGACCTGCTTCTACTTTAGGAAGTGAAGTAGTGCCTTTGTATTGACGCAAACTTGGGCGAGATGCGCGTTTAATTTGTTCGATAACCGGCTTACCTTCGTAATATTTCAATTCGATAGTAAGAGTCGGTTTCACTGCTTCGTCTACAGAGAAGTCACCTACGTAACCTTCTTCGCGTAGAACTGCAGCGATAGATGCTTTCATTTTTGATGAAGGCATGCTCACAGATGTCTTTGAAGCCATCTGTGCATTACGAATACGTGTAAACATATCCGCAAGGGTATCTTGCATACTCATTTAAGAGCTCCTAATTTAAAAAACCATTGTGCAGCAAATAGAGCTCGCGCATAGTACACAGCAGCGAGCGGAATGTCCAGCTTTTAGACACCCCACTCACTGCAATGTATTATGATCGCGCTCTACTTGCTTACCAACTAGCTTTCTTCAAGCCTGGCACGTCACCACGCATCGCTGCTTCACGCAGTTTGATACGAGACAAGCCGAAACGACGGTAAACACCGTGTGGACGACCTGTTACTTGACAACGGTTACGCTGGCGAGAAGAAGATGAATCGCGTGGAAGCGCTTGCAATTTAAGCGTTGCTTCCCACTTTTCATCGTCCGATGCATTAACGTCGCTAATGATCGCTTTTAGAGCAGCACGCTTTTCAGCGTACTTAGCTACTAATTTGGTACGTTTTGCTTCGCGCTGAATCATTGAGATCTTTGCCATGATTCCTACCTCTTATTTCTTGAAAGGGAAACTAAAGGCGGCTAACAAAGCACGACCTTCTTCATCGGTACGAGCAGTCGTTGTAATGGTAATATCCATACCACGTACACGATCTACTTTATCGTAGTCGATTTCAGGGAAGATGATTTGCTCTTTAACACCCATGCTGTAGTTACCGCGACCGTCGAAAGACTTAGGATTAAGTCCACGGAAGTCACGGATACGTGGGATAGCAACATCAACCAAACGGTCGAAGAAATCCCACATACGCTCACCACGTAGAGTTACTTTACAACCGATCGGGTAACCGTCACGGATTTTAAAGCCTGCTACTGATTTACGCGCCTTAGTCACTACAACTTTTTGGCCGCTAAGTGCTTCTAGATCATTTACTGCATGCTCAAGAAGTTTCTTGTCAGCAATAGCTTCACCTACACCCATATTTAGTGTGATTTTAGTGATTTTCGGCACTTCCATCACGTTTTTGTAGCTAAACTCTTCTGTAAGTTTTGCTACAACTTGATCTTTATAAACTTGCTTAAGTCTCGCCATGGCTATAATTCTCGCTCTTAGGCGTCGATCGCTTCACTATTTGATTTAAAGATACGTACTTTCGTACCGTCTTCATTCAATTTAAAGCCGACGCGATCCGCTTTACCAGTAGCATTGTTAAAAATGGCTACATTCGAAACCTGGATAGGTGCTTCTTGTTCAACGATACCACCAGTTGAACCCTTCATAGGGTTTGGTTTTTCATGCTTCTTAACAGTGTTAATGCCAGAAACTAGAACTCGGTTTTCGTCTACTACCTTAACAACTTTACCGCGTTTGCCTTTGTCTTTCCCAGCAATCACGATAACTTCGTCGTTACGTTTGATTTTTCGCATAATGTCCCCCTCTCTCTTACAGCACTTCAGGTGCAAGAGAAACAATTTTCATGAACTGCTCTGTACGCAATTCACGTGTTACAGGGCCAAAGATACGAGTACCAATAGGCTGTCCTGAAGCGTTCAACAATACCGCTGAATTTACATCAAAGCGGATTACGGAACCATCAGAGCGACGAACACCTTTCTTAGTTCTAACGACAACAGCGTTAAGAACCTGCCCTTTTTTAACACGACCACGAGGGATCGCTTCTTTCACTGTGACCTTAATGATGTCACCGATAGCAGCATAACGACGATGTGAGCCACCCAGTACTTTAATACACTGAACACGCTTTGCGCCGCTGTTATCTGCAACATCAAGCATCGATTCTGTTTGAATCATTACTGCTCTCCAATCAAATTAGATAACAAGTCTCACGAAGGAAGGAGCAGCTTATACAGCTGCTGCTTTCTCTACAACTTGAACCAGATTCCAAGTCTTAGACTTAGAGTAAGGACGTGTTTCTACGACCTTAACTGTATCACCGATCTGGCACTCATTGTTTTCATCGTGAGCGTGTAATTTCGTTGAACGACGTACGAACTTACCGTATAGAGGGTGTTTTTCTGTACGCTCAACTAGTACTGTAATGGTTTTATCCATTTTGTCGCTGACTACCTTACCAGTAGCTGTACGCGCTTTTGTTTCTGCCATCTTAGTTACCTGCCTTATCATTAAGCACGGTTTTAACACGTGCGATATTGCGGCGGACTTGAGAAAGCAAATGAGTTTGCGTCAACTGACCAGTCGCTTTCTGCATGCGCAATGTGAATTGCTCACGTAGAAGCTCAATCAAGGTCGCTTGTAGCTCTGCTACAGACTTTTCTTGCAGTTCTTTTGCTATCATCTACATCACCGTACGCGTTACGAAAGTTGTGGACAAAGGAAGTTTAGCTGCAGCTAGCGCAAAAGCTTCGCGTGCTAGTTGCTCTGAAACGCCCTCAACTTCATAAAGCATCTTACCAGGCTGAATTTGTGCAACCCAGTATTCTACATTACCCTTACCTTTACCCTGACGAACCTCAAGAGGCTTCTGAGTAATCGGCTTATCAGGGAACACACGAATCCAAATTTTACCACCACGTTTGATGTGACGAGTCATTGCACGACGCGCCGCTTCAATTTGACGAGCAGTAATACGACCACGTTCTGTGGACTTCAATCCGAATTCACCAAAGCTAACTTGGTTTCCGCGTAATGCAAGACCACGATTACGGCCTTTCATCATCTTACGGAATTTAGTACGTTTCGGTTGTAACATGACTTACCCCCTACTTAGACTTCTTCTTTTGTGCGCCTTTATCAGCACGCACTTGTTCAATACCGCCCAAGATTTCGCCTTTAAAGATCCACACTTTTACGCCAATGATGCCGTAAGTTGTGTTTGCTTCATAAGGAGCGTAGTCGATGTCTGCACGTAGTGTATGTAGAGGCACACGACCTTCACGGTACCACTCAGCGCGGGCAATTTCTGCACCGCCTAGACGACCACTTACCTGAACCTTGATACCCTTCGCACCGGCACGCATAGCGTTTTGTACTGCACGCTTCATTGCACGACGGAACATTACACGGCGCTCAAGTTGGCTAGCAATGTTTTGCGCAACCAATTTCGCGTCCATTTCAGGCTTACGAATTTCTTCGATGTTGATGTGTACAGGAACGCCCATCATTTCTGAAATAGCATTACGTAGTTTTTCAACATCTTCGCCTTTCTTACCAATCACGATGCCTGGACGGGCAGTGTGAATAGTAATGCGAGCTGTTTGAGCAGGACGTTGGATCTCGATACGAGAAACAGACGCCTGAACCAATTTTTTCTCCAAGTACTCACGAACCTGAAGATCATTTAATAGCAGCTTAGAGTAGTTTTGATTATTCGCATACCAAGTAGAAGTATGGTCTTTAACTATCCCTAGGCGTATACCAGTTGGATGAACCTTCTGACCCATTGGGTTTCTCCTAATTAGTCAGCGACTTTAACTGTTATGTGACAACCGCGTTTCAAAATACGGTCAGCACGGCCTTTAGCACGTGGCATAATACGTTTCAGAGTCATTGCCTCATCCACATACGCCGTAGAAACACGCAAGTCATCTACATCAGCACCTTCGTTATGCTCAGCGTTCGCTATCGCAGACTCAAGTACCTTCTTGACAATTACTGCCGCCTTTTTAGGACTGAACGTTAAAATGTTCAGTGCTTCGCTAACAGATTTGCCGCGGATTTGATCTACAACCAAACGGGCCTTCTGCGCTGAGAGGCGAGCACCCTTCAATGAAGCGCTTACTTCACTCATGTTAATACCCCTTATTACCGTTTGGCTTTCTTGTCCGCAGCATGACCACGATATGTACGGGTCGGAGCGAACTCACCCAATTTATGACCGACCATGTCTTCAGTTACTAGAACTGGAACATGCTGGCGACCATTATGGACAGCGATAGTCAACCCTACAAAATCAGGGAAGATAGTAGAACGGCGCGACCAAGTTTTAATTGGACGGCGATCTTTTTTCTCTACCGCAGCCTCTACCTTTTTCAACAAATGAAGGTCGATAAAAGGACCTTTTTTTAGTGAACGTGGCACAGTCGTTTCCTCTTATTACTTAGTACGGCGACGTACAATAAGTTTATCAGTACGCTTGTTGCTGCGTGTTTTGTACCCTTTAGCAGGAATACCCCAAGGTGAAACAGGATGACGACCACCCTTACTACGACCTTCACCACCACCATGTGGGTGATCAACTGGGTTCATTGCCGCACCGCGAACGGTAGGACGAACACCACGCCAACGCGTAGCACCAGCTTTACCAAGAACTCGCAAGCTATGCTCGGAGTTTGATACTTCACCCAAAGTGGCGCGACACTCAGTCAATACTTTACGCATTTCGCCTGAACGTAGACGAAGAGTAACGTAACGACCTTCACGTGCAACTAGCTGAGCTGAAGCACCGGCAGAACGCGCAACTTGTGCACCTTTACCTGGCTTAAGCTCGATACAGTGAACCGTACTACCAACTGGAATATTTTGCAGAGGCAAAGTATTACCAGCTTTGATAGGCGCATCTGCACCACTAAAAACAACATTGCCTGCAACCATACCTTTGGAAGCGATAATGTAACGACGCTCACCATCAGCATATTTAATCAATGCAATATTTGCAGAACGGTTTGGATCATATTCCAAACGCTCAACTACCGCAGGAATTCCGTCTTTGTTACGACGAAAATCAACCATACGATAATGCTGCTTATGACCACCACCTACGTGACGCGTAGTGATGCGTCCGTTATTGTTACGTCCACCTGACTTGCTTTTTTTGTCTAGCAAAGGTGCATAAGGTGCGCCTTTGTGCAAGTCACTGTTGGTAACTTTAACAACGTGACGACGGCCTGCAGACGTTGGCTTACTTTTTACAACAGCCATTGACCTATCTCCCCTTATTCAGCGACCATGAAATCAATGTCTTGACCTTCGGCCAAACGAACGTACGCTTTTTTCACGTCGCTACGCTTACCTAGACCACGAACTGTGCGCTTAGTCTTACCTTTTTGGTTCAACGTACGTACAGACTCAACTTTGACTTCAAAAAGCGCTTCGATAGCTTGTTTGATTTCAGGTTTTGTCGCATCACCCGTTACACGAAATACATACTGACCGTTGCCTTCGGCTACGATAGTTGCTTTTTCGGAAATGTGTGGACCCAACAGAACTTTATAAATGCGTTCGCCGATCATGCTAGTGCCTCCTCAACTTGTTTCAGAGCACCAACTGTCACCAACACTTTGTCGTAAGCAATCAAGCTAACAGGATCGATAGACGCTGCATCGCGCACATCTACGCTAGGAATATTGCGAGCTGCTAAAAACAAATTGTCATCCAATTCATGGGAAACAATCAAAGCATTCTCAACATTCAATTCTGTCATTTTTGCTATGAAGAGCTTAGTTTTTGGGGCTTCCAATTTAAGATCTTCAACCACAACAAGACGGTCTTGACGTACAAGTTCAGACCAGATGGTGCGCATTGCTGCACGGTACATCTTCTTGTTCACTTTCTGAGAGTGATCTTGTGGTTTCGCAGCGAAGGTAACACCACCTGAGCGCCATAATGGGCTACGGATAGTACCTGCACGTGCACGACCAGAACCTTTTTGTTTCCAAGGTTTACGTCCACCACCGGCTACTTCAGAGCGAGTTTTTTGAGCACGAGAACCTTGACGACCGCCAGCCAAATAAGATGTAACTACTTGGTGTACTAGCGCTTCGTTGTATTCACGAGCAAAGGCTACATCAGAAACTTCTACTGTTCCTTCTGCGCCTGTTAGATTCAAGTTCATTGTCTACCCCTCTTAGCGAGCTTTAACAGCTGATTGAAGAATAACATCACCATTCACTGCACCAGGTACGGCACCTTTCACTAGGATAAGGTTACGTTCTGTGTCTACACGAACCACTTCTAGTGATTGAGTAGTAACTTGTGCAGCACCCATGTGGCCAGCCATCTTCTTGCCTTTCCAAACACGACCAGGTGTTTGACATTGACCGATGGAACCAGGTGCACGGTGAGACAATGAGTTACCATGCGTAGCGTCTTGCATAGAGAAATTATGACGCTTGATGGCACCCTGAAATCCTTTACCCTTTGATTGACCAGTTACATCAACCGTTTGGATAGATTCGAAATCAGCAACAGTTAGCTCATCACCAACATTGATTTCTTTTTCGTCACCTGCCAGGCGGAACTCCCACAAACCACGACCTGCTTCAACATTCGCTTTTGCATAATGACCCGCAGCAGCTTTGTTAACGCGGCTCGAACGGCGAGAACCTACAGTTACTTGAACAGCTTGGTAGCCGTCAGTTTCTGCTGTTTTCACCTGAGTAACGCGGTTCGGTTCAACCTCGATGACGGTTACTGGCACGGATACACCTTCTTCTGTGAAGACACGTGTCATTCCGGCTTTGCGTCCGACTAATTGAATAGCCATTTTTTACCTCACTTGCCAGTTGTGTATGGGGCTATCACCCGCTACGGCTGACCATTCCAGATCATTCCACTAATGTGCATAAGCCGACTGATAACCAGTCGGTTCTCGCACCCCAGATTTTAGGCTATTAACCTAAAGAAATTTGTACTTCCACGCCTGCCGCAAGATCTAACTTCATCAAAGCGTCAACTGTTTTTTCAGTTGGCTCAACGATGTCTAGAACACGTTTGTGTGTACGGATTTCATACTGATCACGCGCATCTTTGTTTACGTGTGGTGAAATCAATACTGTATAACGCTCTTTGCGAGTAGGAAGTGGAATTGGTCCACGAACTTGTGCACCTGTACGTTTCGCTGTGTCCACAATTTCTTGTGTTGAAGCATCAATCAGACGATGATCAAATGCTTTCAGACGAATACGGATTTTTTGGCTTTGCATTTCCAACTCCAAATACTGTGTATTTATGGTTTAACTGTACATTTATTAAACCACAATCCTTTTTAAGGACGGCGAATATTAGCCACTCAGAAACTGGTTGTCAAGTAACCAATTTGCAAGCAACAAAAATAAACCAATAAAAAAGCCGCCCACTAAGGGCGGCTTTTAAAACTTATCTAACTAGAACAAAGTCTAATTATTTAAGAATTTTAGCTACAACACCAGCACCAACTGTACGACCACCTTCACGGATCGCGAAACGTAGACCTTCGTCCATCGCGATTGGGTGAATCAGTTCAACAGTCATCTGAATGTTATCACCAGGCATAACCATTTCTACGCCTTCAGGTAGAGAACAAGCACCAGTTACGTCAGTTGTACGGAAGTAGAACTGTGGACGGTAGCCTTTGAAGAATGGAGTGTGACGACCACCTTCATCTTTACCCAACACGTATACTTCTGCTGTGAACTCAGTGTGAGGAGTGATAGAACCAGGCTTAGCCAATACTTGACCACGCTGAACGTCTTCACGCTTAGTACCACGTAGAAGGATACCACAGTTCTCACCAGCACGACCTTCGTCAAGAAGTTTACGGAACATCTCAACACCAGTACAAGTTGTCTTAGTAGTATCAACGATACCAACGATTTCAACTTCTTCTTGAACACGGATGATACCGCGCTCAACACGACCAGTTACAACAGTACCACGACCTTGGATAGAGAATACGTCCTCGATAGGCATGATGAAAGCACCATCGATAGCACGCTCTGGCTCAGGAATGTATTCGTCAAGAGTCTCAACAAGCTTCTTAACTGCAGTTGTACCCATTTCGTTGTCGTCTTCGCCGTTCAATGCCATCAAAGCAGAACCTGGGATGATTGGAGTGTCATCACCTGGGAAGTCGTATTCAGAAAGAAGGTCACGCAATTCCATTTCAACCAACTCTAGCATTTCAGCGTATTCTTCAGAATCCGCGCCGCCACAGTCTTCAGCCAACAAGTCAGCTTTGTTTAGGAATACTACGATGTAAGGAACACCTACTTGACGAGAAAGCAAGATGTGCTCACGAGTCTGAGGCATAGGGCCGTCAGTCGCACCACAAACAAGGATAGCGCCGTCCATTTGAGCAGCACCAGTGATCATGTTTTTAACATAATCGGCGTGTCCTGGACAGTCTACGTGTGCGTAGTGACGTACTGGAGAATCATACTCAACGTGAGAAGTTGAGATAGTGATACCACGCTCACGCTCTTCTGGAGCATTATCGATACCGTCAAAAGCAACAGCTTCGCCGCCGAATACTTCTGCACATACACGAGTCAATGCTGCAGTTAGAGTTGTTTTACCATGGTCAACGTGACCAATAGTACCAACGTTAACGTGTGGTTTATTACGTTCGAATTTACTCTTTGCCATGATACATACACCTTAAGAATTAGTAAGTATGATGATTAATCTTCATTTTTGATGATCGCGTCTGCCACACTAGCCGGTGCTTCAGCGTATTTCTCAAACTCCATTGCATAACTTGCACGCCCTTGCGACAAGCTACGCACGTCAGTTGCATATCCGAACATCTCCCCGAGAGGAACTTCAGCACGAATAATCTTCCCTGACGGGGAATCGTCCATCCCCTGAACAATACCTCGACGACGATTCAAGTCACCCATCACATCGCCCATATATTCTTCAGGAGTCACAACTTCCACTTTCATTACCGGCTCAAGAACACAAGGATCGGCATCAACCGCCCCTTTTCTCAAACCTTGAGAAGCTGCAATTTTAAAGGCCATTTCATTAGAGTCAACATCATGGAATGAACCATCGAATAATACCACCTTGAGACCCAATAAAGGATACCCAGCAATGACACCATTCTTCATTTGCTCTGAAACACCTTTTTCTATCGCAGGGATGTATTCTTTAGGAATAACACCACCAACAATCTCGTTAACAAACTCAAGACCATCTTTATCAGATGGAATCAACTTCATTACGACGTGACCGTATTGGCCACGACCACCAGATTGACGCACAAATTTGTGATTAACCACCACTTCTTTGCGAATTTTTTCACGGTAGGAAACCTGAGGCTTACCAATGTTCGCCTCCACCTTAAACTCGCGACGCATACGGTCAACAAGAATATCAAGATGCAGCTCACCCATACCTGAAATAATTGTTTGCCCTGTCTCTTCATGCGTTTCCACACGGAAAGAAGGATCTTCTTGCGCTAGCTTACCCAACGCAATACCCATTTTTTCTTGATCCGCTTGAGATTTAGGCTCAACCGCAACAGAAATAACAGGCTCTGGAAATTCCATACGTTCAAGTACAACAACATCGTTCATATCACAAAGAGTGTCACCTGTAGTTACGTACTTCATACCTACAGCTGCAGCAATATCACCCGCCAACACCTCTTTGATCTCTTCACGATCATTTGCATGCATCTGAACCATCCGGCCGATACGCTCACGCTTCTGTTTAACAGAGTTGTAAACTGCATCACCCGAACGCAACATACCAGAGTACACACGCATGAATGTCAAAGTACCAACAAACGGATCGGTTGCTATCTTGAACGCCAATGCAGAGAAAGGAGCCTCATCATCAGCCACTCGAGTAACAGCCGTTTCGCCATCCTCAAGCGTCCCTTCAATCGCTTTAACTTCAAGCGGTGAAGGCATGTATTCAACAACAGCATCCAAAACAGCTTGCACGCCTTTATTTTTAAAGGCCGAACCACAAGTAACAAGAACAATGTCATTCGCTAAAGTTCGTGCACGCAAGCCACTTTTAATTTCTTCAATAGATAACTCACCTTCTTCAAGGTACTTATCCATTAATTCTTCATTTGCTTCCGCAGCCGCTTCAACCATCTCTTCTCGCCATTCTCCAGCAGTCTCAAGAAGGTCGGCTGGTATATCTTCCAATTCGTAAGACATACCTTGATCTTCTTCATTCCACATAATGGCTTTCATGAGAATCAAATCAACAACGCCCTTGAAGTCATCTTCAGTACCGATGTTAATTTGAATAGGAACGGCATTCGCTCCTAGGCGAGCTTTAAGCTGCTCAACAACCGAAAAATAATCCGCACCTGTTCGGTCCATCTTATTGACGAACACCATACGAGGCACTTCATATTTATTCGCTTGTCGCCATACAGTCTCAGTCTGAGGCTGTACGCCAGAAGAGCCACAAAGCACAACAACGGCACCATCCAGAACACGCAAAGAACGCTCCACTTCAATAGTGAAATCTACGTGCCCAGGCGTATCAATAATATTGATACGATGCTGTTCAAACTGTTTACTCATACCACTCCAGAAGCAAGTTGTTGCCGCTGAAGTGATGGTAATACCGCGTTCTTGTTCTTGCTCCATCCAATCCATAGTAGCCGCACCATCGTGCACCTCACCTATTTTATGAGACAGACCTGTATAGAAAAGAACGCGTTCAGTTGTCGTCGTTTTACCTGCATCAACGTGCGCACAAATACCAATATTACGGTAGCGGTTGATAGGTGTTTTACGTGCCACTGTGTATAGCTCTCCAGGAGATTAGAAACGGTAATGAGAAAATGCTTTGTTCGCTTCTGCCATGCGATGAACGTCTTCACGTTTCTTAACAGCAGAACCTTTATTCTCAGCAGCATCTAAAATTTCGCCAGCTAGGCGTAGAGCCATTGATTTCTCACCACGTTTGCGAGAAGCATCAACCAACCAACGCATAGACAAAGCTGCGCGGCGAGCTGGACGTACTTCAACAGGAACTTGATAAGTTGCACCACCAACACGGCGAGATTTAACCTCAACCATTGGTTGGATAGATTCTAGTGCTTTTTCGAAGACAGCCATAGGCTCTTCAGTTTTAGCGCGCTCTGCAACAGTGTTTAGAGCGTTGTATACGATGCTCTCTGCAACAGATTTTTTACCACTAACCATTACGTGGTTAATGAATTTAGCGAGTAGTTGGCTTCCGTGTTTAGGATCCGGAAGTACATCACGCTTTGCGACGACGCGTCTTCTTGGCATTTCTATACCCTCTTCAGGTTCGCCCGAGACAATTCAACAATTGCTCGGCCTTACTGTATTACAAAATTATGTCTAAACGATGATCTAAGCAGTATTAACTTACTTAGGACGTTTAGTACCGTATTTAGAACGACCTTGCTTACGATTTTGTACGCCTGAAGTATCTAAACTACCGCGAACTGTGTGATAACGAACACCTGGCAAATCTTTTACACGACCGCCACGGATCAGTACAACACTGTGTTCTTGTAGATTATGACCTTCACCACCAATGTAGGAAGTTACTTCAAAGCCGTTAGTCAAGCGAACACGACATACTTTACGCAAAGCCGAGTTAGGCTTTTTAGGTGTAGTAGTATATACGCGAGTGCAGACACCGCGGCGTTGCGGACAAGCTTGTAACGCAGGTACGTCACTCTTTGCCACTTTACGTTTACGTGGTTTACGAACCAACTGGTTAACGGTTGCCATTAGACAAGCTCCACAAATCCAATTCTTATGGCGGAAATCGCCAAAATTAAGGAGGCGCAAGTTTAATTTGCGCCTATAAAACAGTCAAGAGGAAGGTGACTAAAAAATCACCTCCCTCACGATTTAACAGCAAATAACTAGTCTTTCAGTGCTGCGCTCAATGCTTCTTCCACATCTGACGCACTTACCACTGAACTTCCTTCTTTTGCTGCTTGCGCAAGCTCTTTCTTTCTCTTGCGCTCATTGTGGTAAGCCAAGCCTGTACCTGCTGGTATCAAACGACCCACTACAACGTTTTCTTTCAAGCCACGTAAGTGATCTTTCTTACCAGTTACCGCACCTTCCGTAAGAACTCGAGTTGTTTCTTGGAAAGACGCTGCTGATATAAAGGACTCAGTAGCCAAAGATGCTTTAGTGATACCCAGAAGCACACGTTCAAACTTAGCAGGGAATTTACCTTCTGCTTCCGCTTTCTCGTTTGCATCAAGAAGTTGAGTCAACTCAACCTGATCACCTTGGATAAGATCTGTATCACCAGACTCACCCACTTCCACTTTACGTAGCATCTGACGAACGATAACTTCGATGTGCTTATCGTTAATCACAACACCTTGTAAGCGGTAAACTTCTTGCACTTCATTACTAATGTAGTCAGCTAATGCTTCTACACCTTTTAGGCGCAAAATGTCATGAGGGCTCAAAGGACCATCGGCAATAATCTCGCCTTTCGCCACTTCTTCACCATCAAAGATATTGATTTGACGCCATTTCGGAATCAAAGTCTCAATTGGATCACTGCCATCTTGAGGCGTGATAACCAAACGGATCTTGCCTTTCGTCTCTTTACCGAAGCTCACTACACCACTTGCTTCTGCCATAACAGCAGGATCTTTCGGGCGACGCGCTTCAAATAAGTCAGCAACTCGTGGCAAACCACCGGTAATATCTTTGTTACCTTGTGATTCTTGTGGAATACGAGCCAATACTTCACCAGACTTCACAGTTGCACCGTGATCCAAGCTCAATAGAGCTTTTTCTGGAAGCATGTATTGCACAGGAGAATCCGTACCTGGAATCAATACAGGGTTACCCTCTGCATCAACTACCGCAATCATTGGACGTAGATCTTTACCTGCAGAAGGGCGATCTTTCACTTCCATAACTTCAATGGTAGTTAAGCCAGTCATATCATCAGATTGGCGACGGATAGTAACGTTCTCTTCCATACCACTGAATTCAAGACGACCTTCCATCTCAGAAACGATTGGGTGTGTGTGTGGATCCCAGTTTGCAACGATTTGACCCGCTACAACTGCATCACCTTCACGAACACTCAATACCGCACCGTAAGGAAGCTTATAACGCTCTTTCTCACGACCAGCTTCATCAGCAATCGCCAACTCAGAAGAACGAGAAGCCACAACCAAATGACCAGTATCACGCTCGATACTCTTCATCTTATGGAAGCGAACAGTACCCGCACTCTTAACCTGAACACTGTCGACAGCAGATGCTCGAGATGCCGCACCACCGATGTGGAACGTACGCATGGTTAACTGTGTACCTGGCTCACCGATAGATTGAGCAGCAACAACACCCACTGCTTCACCGATGTTAACCTGATGGCCACGAGCCAAGTCACGACCGTAACATTTCGCACAAACACCATGACGCGTGTCACAAGTAATAACGGAACGAATAATCATCTCGTCCACACCAGCTGCTTCGATTGCACGAACGTCATGCTCATCAATCAAAGTGCCAGCAGAAAGAACAAGGTTTCCTTTAGCATCATTTACATCTTGAGCCACAACACGACCCAACACACGCTGACCTAGAGGAACAACAACATCACCACCTTCGATCATGGCATTAACCACGATACCGTTAGATGTATTACAGTCAGTTTCAGTAATAACCAAATCCTGAGCAACATCCACTAGACGACGAGTCAAGTAACCAGAGTTCGCTGTTTTCAATGCTGTATCCGCAAGACCCTTACGAGCACCGTGAGTAGAGGTAAAGTACTGTAATACAGACAAACCTTCACGGAAGTTCGCAGTGATCGGTGTTTCGATGATGGAACCATCTGGTTTCGCCATCAGACCACGCATACCACCCAACTGACGCATCTGCGCAACACTACCACGGGCACCAGAATCGGCCATCATATAAACAGAGTTGAAAGATTGTTGTTCAACCTCATTACCCTCTTTATCGATCGTCGTTTCTTTCGCCAAGTTTTTCATCATAGCGTCAGTAACAGTTTCGTTAGTACGAGACCATAAATCGATTACCTTGTTGTACTTCTCGCCTTGCGTTACAAGACCGTCTGCATACTGGTATTCGATTTCTTTAACTTCTGCTTCTGCTTTAGCAATGATTTCTGCTTTTTCTGGCGGAATAACGAAATCGTCAACACCAACAGAGGAACCAGAAGCTGTTGCGTAAGCAAAACCTGTGTACATCAGCTGATCGGCAAAAATACAGCTCTCTTTCAAACCAACTTTACGGTAACACTCGTTGATAAGGTTAGAGATCGCTTTCTTCTTCATGGTTTGGTTAACCACAGAGAATGGTAGGCCATCAGGAACAATATCGAACAATAGCGCACGACCAACAGTTGTATCTGCAACGAAAGTAGAAGGTACTTTTTCACCTTCTAGTGTTGTATCAACTTGGCTGACACGAACTTTTACTTTAGCGTGCAATTCAACTTGTTTCGCGCCGTAAGCACGGTGTACTTCTTTGATGTCAGAAAACGCCATGCCTTCACCTTTGGCATTGATTTTCTCACGAGTCATGTAGTACAGCCCCAATACAACGTCCTGAGAAGGAACAATGATTGGCTCACCGTTAGCTGGAGACAAAATGTTGTTCGTAGACATCATCAAAGCACGCGCTTCTAGCTGAGCTTCAATTGTCAACGGAACGTGTACCGCCATTTGGTCACCATCGAAGTCGGCGTTATAAGCCGCACACACAAGTGGGTGCAACTGAATCGCTTTACCTTCGATTAGCATTGGTTCAAATGCTTGGATACCCAAACGGTGAAGTGTTGGCGCACGGTTCAACATAACCGGATGCTCACGGATAACTTCATCTAAGATATCCCATACTTCAGGCGTTTCACGCTCAACCATTTTCTTCGCTGCCTTGATCGTCGTCGCCATGCCACGAAGCTCAAGTTTAGAGAAGATAAACGGTTTAAATAATTCAAGCGCCATCTTCTTAGGAAGACCACACTGATGCAAACGTAAAGAAGGACCTACTGTGATTACAGAACGACCAGAGTAATCTACACGCTTACCTAGCAAGTTCTGGCGGAAACGACCTTGCTTACCTTTGATCATATCTGCCAAAGATTTCAGAGGACGCTTGTTAGAACCTGTAATGGCACGACCACGACGACCGTTATCAAGCAATGCATCAACAGACTCTTGCAACATACGTTTTTCGTTACGTACGATGATGTCTGGAGCAGAAAGCTCTAATAGTCGTTTTAGACGGTTATTACGGTTGATCACACGACGATAAAGGTCGTTCAAATCAGACGTCGCAAAACGGCCACCTTCAAGAGGTACCAAAGGACGTAGATCTGGTGGAAGAACAGGCAATACATCTAGCACCATCCATTCAGGGTTATTTCCTGAATGATAGAAAGCTTCAACAAGCTTAAGACGCTTAGATAGCTTCTTAATACGAGTTTCAGAATTCGTGCTGTTTAGCTCTTCACGCATGCGATTAATTTCTTCAGGCATATCCAAATCGCGCAACAACATCTGAACCGCTTCAGCACCCATACGGGCATCAAATTCGTCACCGAATTCTTCTAGCGCTTCAAAATATTGCTCGTCATTCAACAACTGCCCTTTATCAAGCGTCGTCATACCTGGATCAATCACGATGAAAGATTCAAAGTACAATACTCGCTCGATGTCACGCAAAGTCATATCCATGATAAGACCAATACGTGATGGAAGAGATTTTAGGAACCAAATGTGTGCAACTGGCGATGCAAGCTCAATGTGACCCATGCGTTCACGACGCACTTTAGACAGAGCCACTTCAACGCCACACTTCTCACAGATAACACCACGGTGTTTCAAACGCTTATATTTACCACATAAGCATTCGTAGTCCTTAATAGGACCAAAGATTTTTGCACAGAACAAGCCGTCACGCTCAGGTTTGAACGTACGATAGTTGATGGTTTCCGGTTTCTTAACTTCACCGTAAGACCATGAACGAATCATATCTGGTGACGCCAAGCCGATACGGATCGCATCAAACTCGTCAGATTGTCCTTGTGATTTTAGAAGACCTAATAAGTCTTTCATGTGTATTCGCCCCACTCGTAAGGCCGGGGAGTCTTGCCCCCCAGCAGGTCAAATGTGATTCGTGCTTATTCGGTTTCCAACTCGATATCGATACCAAGAGAACGAATCTCTTTCACCAATACGTTGAAGGACTCAGGCATGCCAGGTTCCATTCTGTGATCACCGTCTACGATGTTCTTATACATCTTAGTACGGCCGTTCACGTCATCGGACTTAACTGTCAACATTTCTTGAAGCGTGTAAGCGGCACCGTATGCTTCTAATGCCCATACTTCCATCTCACCGAAACGCTGACCACCAAATTGAGCTTTACCGCCCAATGGCTGCTGAGTTACCAAGCTGTAAGAGCCTGTAGAACGCGCGTGCATCTTGTCGTCAACCAAGTGGTTCAACTTAAGCATGTACATGTAGCCTACTGTTACAGGGCGCTCGAAAGCATCACCAGTACGACCATTGAACAACTTAACCTGTCCGCTTTCGTTGATACCAGCTAGGCGCAACATACGTTTGATTTCAGCTTCTTTTGCACCATCAAAAGCACCAGACGCCATTGGTACACCACCTGTTAGGTTTTGTGCCAAGGTTAAAATTTCTTCGTCTGTAAAGCTTTCTAAATCTTCAGTACGCGCGCAACGCAAGTCGCCTTCGTAGCCATTGTAGATTTCGTCTAGGAAAACACGTAGTTCAGCAACTGCTTCTGCTTTTTCACGCTCAACGACTAGCATCTCATTAATCTTACGACCCAACCCTTTAGAGGCTGCACCTAAGTGAGTTTCCAGTACCTGACCAACGTTCATACGCGAAGGAACACCAAGCGGGTTCAACACGATATCAACTGGATCACCGTTTTCATCGTACGGCATATCTTCAACAGGCATGATCTTAGAGATTACACCCTTGTTACCGTGACGACCGGCCATTTTATCACCAGGCTGGATACGACGTTTGATCGCTACGTAAACTTTAACAATCTTCAATACGCCAGGCGCAAGATCATCACCAGTTTGCAGCTTGCGTTTCTTATCTTCAAATTTCGCATCAAGCTCTTTACGACGCTCAACCAAAGCCACTTGCGCTTTTTCAAGCTGCTCGCTAGCTTCTTCGTTTGCAACGCGAATATTAAACCACTCAGGGTGATCTAGATTTGATAGATATTCTTCCGTAATGATTGCATTACGCGCCAGACCTGGGCCGCCTTCTGCTTGCTGTCCAACCAACGCTTCAGCCAAACGCTCAAAAGTCGCTTTTTCAACAATACGGAATTCTTCGTTCAAGTCTTTACGAACTTGATCAAGCTGTGCTTTCTCAATGGACTTAGCGCGTTCATCTTTTTCGATGCCATCACGAGTAAAGACTTGTACATCGATAACTGTACCGCGAGTACCTGTCTTAACACGCTGAGACGTGTCTTTCACGTCAGACGCTTTTTCACCAAAGATCGCTCGCAAAAGTTTCTCTTCAGGTGTTAGCTGAGTTTCACCCTTAGGCGTCACTTTACCAACCAAAATATCACCTGGCTCAACTTCAGCACCGATATAAACGATACCAGACTGATCAAGCTTAGAAAGCGCACCTTCACCTACGTTAGGAATATCAGATGTGATCTCTTCAGGTCCAAGCTTAGTATCACGCGCCACACAGGTTAATTCCTGAATGTGGATAGACGTGAAACGATCTTCTTCAACAACGCGCTCAGATACTAGGATCGAGTCCTCGAAGTTGAAACCGTTCCAAGGCATGAAAGCAATACGCATGTTTTGACCAAGTGCCAAATCACCCATATCAACAGAAGGACCGTCAGCCATAATATCGCCAGACGCTACTTTTTCACCTTTCATGACCAAAGTACGCTGGTTAATACAGGTATTTTGGTTAGAACGAACGTATTTCGTTAAGTTGTAGATATCAACACCGGCTTCACCAGCAATGGTTTCTTCCGAGTTAACACGAACAACGATACGGCTTGCATCTACAGACTCAATCACACCGCCGCGGTTAGCAACAATACAAACACCAGAGTCTTTCGCAACATTGCGTTCCATACCTGTACCTACTACAGGCTTATCAGCCTTAAGCGTTGGTACTGCTTGACGTTGCATGTTCGAACCCATCAAAGCTCGGTTGGCATCGTCATGCTCAAGGAACGGAATCAAAGATGCCGCAACAGATACAACCTGACGAGGAGATACATCCATCAAGTTTACTTTTTCTTTTGGAATCAAAGTGGTTTCGTGCATATGACGCACCTGAACCAACTCATCTACCAAACGGCCTTCTTCATCTACTGTTGCAGATGCTTGGGCAATAACGTATTTCGCTTCATCGATCGCAGAAATATAAACAGTCTCATCTGTCATCTTACCGTCGACGATCTTACGGTATGGCGTCTCAAGGAAACCATAGCTGTTCGTGCGAGCATAAGTAGACAAAGAGTTGATCAGACCGATGTTTGGTCCTTCAGGCGTTTCGATTGGACACACACGACCATAGTGAGTGGCATGTACGTCACGAACTTCAAAGCCCGCACGTTCACGAGTCAAACCACCAGGCCCTAAAGCAGAAACACGACGTTTGTGTGTTACTTCAGAAAGCGGGTTGTTTTGGTCCATGAACTGAGACAATTGGCTAGAACCAAAGAATTCTTTGATCGCAGCGGCAACTGGCTTCGCATTCAACAGATCCTGAGGCATCAAGCCATCAGCTTCCGCCATAGATAAACGTTCTTTTACAGCACGCTCAACACGGACAAGACCAACACGGAATTGGTTCTCAGCCATCTCACCAACAGAACGCACGCGACGGTTACCCAAGTGGTCGATATCATCAACCATGCCGTTACCATTACGGATGTCTAGCAATGTTTTAAGAACAGCAACAATGTCTTCATTGTCTAGGATGCCAGCGCCAGTATCTTCTTCACGACCTAAGCGACGGTTGAATTTCATTCGACCTACGCCAGACAAGTCATAACGATCTTCAGAGAAGAACAAGCTTTGGAACAAACCTTCAGCAGACTCTTTGGTTGGCGGCTCGCCAGGACGCATCATGCGGTAAATTTCGACCAATGCTTCAAGCTGGTTGCTTGTTGGGTCGATACGAAGCGTGTCAGAGATGAATGGGCCATTATCTAGATCGTTCGTATAAAGTGTGTCTACTTCTGTAATACCAGAAGAAACAAGAGCTTCTAACAAATCAACAGATAACTCAGTGTTTGCTTCCGCAATTAACTCTCCAGTTGAAGGATGAGTTAAGTTTTTCGCCGTTACTTTACCAAGCATGTACTCAAGCGGCACAGATAGGCGTTCAAGACCAGCCTTCTCCATTACGCGAATGTGCTTAGCCGTAATACGACGTCCTTCTTCAACAATCAATTCGCCATTAGCGTCAGCGATATTAAACAATGCCGTTTCACCACGCAGACGATTTGCAATCAAATCCATCTCAAAGCCATCTCGGCTCATGTAGAAACGTGTTGTGTCAAAGAAAGTTTCTAAAATTTCTTCCGTTCCGTAACCCAAAGCTCGCAACAAAATAGTTGCAGGTAACTTACGACGACGGTCAATACGAACGAATACGCAATCTTTTGGATCGAACTCGAAATCCAACCAAGAACCACGATAAGGAATAACACGGGCAGAATGAAGCAATTTACCTGAAGAGTGAGTTTTGCCACGATCGTGATCAAAAAACACACCAGGAGAACGATGCAATTGAGATACGATTACACGCTCTGTTCCGTTAATTACGAAAGTACCATTATCTGTCATGAGTGGAATTTCACCCATGTAGACTTCTTGCTCTCGGATGTCTTTGATTGCCTTGTTGGACGACTCTTTATCATAAATGATAAGTCGTACACGAACGCGCAAAGGTGCCGCGTAAGTAACACCACGCAACTGACACTCTTTAACATCAAATACTGGCTTGCCTAAACGGTAATCGACGTATTCAAGCGCCGCGCTACCAGAAAAACTAACCATTGGAAAGACAGATTTAAAAGCCCCATGCAGACCTAATTCCCCACGCTCTGCAAGAGGCTTACCTTCTTGCAAAAAATTACGGTAGGATTCAAGCTGAATTGCCAGCAAGTATGGCACATCCAAAACGGGCGGCAGTTTACCGAAATCCTTACGGATACGTTTTTTCTCAGTGTATGAGTAAGCCATCAGCATTCCCCAGCTTGTGCACATTGACGCAAAAGGCCCAAATCAGGCCTTACCATTTATGGGAGCATTATCTCCCACTTGAAAATTCTTTAAGTTTTATTTGAGTTTCAGAAACCCAAAAAGGCCGGTGACAAAAACGTCACCAGCCATTTCGACTATTGGTCGAAATCTGGAAATACAAGTATCATTACTTGACTTCGACAGATGCACCAGCTTCTTCAAGAGCTGCTTTAAGAGCGTCTGCATCTTCTTTAGATACAGCTTCTTTAACAGTCATTGGAGCGCCGTCAACGATAGCTTTAGCTTCTTTCAAGCCTAGGCCAGTCGCTGCACGTACAGCTTTGATTACGTTTACTTTCTTATCGCCAGCGGCAGTAAGAACAACGTCAAATTCAGTTTGTGCTTCAGCAGAACCGCCTGCATCAGCAGCTGGGCCTGCAGCTACAGCAGCTGCTGCAGATACACCGAATTTTTCTTCCATTGCTGAAATTAATTCAACAACATCCATTACAGACATTTCTGCTACTGCATTGATGATATCTTCTTTAGTTAGAGCCATGACTCAGATTCCTAGCATTTTTATAATTACCCGAAGGTAATAAAACAAAATAATTATCAAGAAGGGTTACGGAAATCCGTATTATGCCGCTTCTTGCTCTTTTTGATCGCGAACCGCTGCAAGAGTACGTACAAACTTGCTTGTTGCGCCCTGAATAACACTCATCAGTTTCGCAATAGCTTCTTCGTATGTAGGCAGTGTTGCCAAACGATCAATGTCGCCTGCTGGGATCAACTCACCGTTGAACGCCAACGCCTTTACTTCAAACTCTTTCTGATCTTTCGCGAAAGTTTTCAACAAACGAGCGGCCGCACCTGGGTGCTCGTTAGAGAAAGCGATCAACGTAGGACCAACAAAGCTCTCAGCTAGACATTCGAAGTCAGTGCCTTCAACTGCACGGCGAGCCAATGTGTTACGTACAACACGTACATAAACACCTGCTTCGCGCGCTTCTTTACGCAACTGAGTCATGCTGCTCACGGTAACACCGCGAGAATCAGCTACGACTGCAGACAACGCAGTTTTAGCAACTTCGCTAACTTCGGCGACAATGGCTTTTTTGTCTTCTAGACCTAATGCCATTGGTTTTCTCCTGGATTAGCAGGGAATAAATTCCCCTATTTTTTACCAACTCTCCGATTGCTCGAAGTACTTGCTGGTGAGTTAGATCCAGTTAATCTGAATCGGGCCACACCATCTGCGCAGGACAAACATTTTTCAACGTTTCATTAAACCCTCAAGGGGCTCCTGCGGTCTTTGACGGCCTGCTCAAAGGCAGACCCCAAAGCGTATAATTTAGAAGCTTAACGCGCCTAAATCAATTTGTAGACCAGGTCCCATTGTAGAAGACAAAGTCACTTTCTTCATGTAGACACCTTTAGCAGAAGCAGGCTTAGCACGACGCAAGTCAGCCAAAAGCGCTTCTAGGTTGCCTTTGATAGATTCAGCAGTAAATTCGATAGAACCAACACCTGCGTGAATAATACCATTTTTATCTGTACGGTAACGTGCTTGACCTGCTTTAGCGTTTTTAACTGCTGTAGCAACGTCAGGAGTTACTGTGCCAACTTTAGGGTTAGGCATCAGGCCGCGAGGACCAAGAACCTGACCTAGTTGACCAACGATGCGCATCGCGTCTGGAGAAGCAATAACAACGTCGAAATCTAGATTGCCAGCTTTAACTTGTTCAGCCAAGTCATCAAAACCAACAACATCTGCACCAGCTTCTTTCGCAGCTTCAGCATTAGCACCTTGTGCAAATACAGCAACACGAACATCTTTACCAGCACCGTTAGGCAAAACAGTAGAACCACGTACAGCCTGATCAGACTTACGAGGGTCAACACCTAGGTTAACAGATACATCGATAGATTCTTTGAACTTAACAGTAGAAAGCTCAGACAAAAGAGCAACAGCCTCTTCTACAGAGTACAACTTAGTTGCTTCTACTTTTTCTGCGATCAAGCGAGCGCGTTTAGTTAGCTTAGCCATTAGTTCACACCCTCAACTTCAAGACCCATAGCGCGTGCGCTACCAGCGATAGTACGAACCGCTGCATCCATATCAGCTGCTGTTAAGTCAGCTTTCTTAGCTTCAACAATCTCTTCTAGCTGAGCACGAGTAACCGTACCAACTTTCTGAGTGTTTGGACGAGGAGAACCACTCTTAAGGCCAGCTGCTTTTTTCAACAGAACAGACGCAGGAGTAGATTTCGTTTCGAATGTAAAGCTACGGTCACTGTAAACAGTGATGATAACTGGTGTAGGAAGACCTGGCTCAACACCTTGAGTTTTGGCGTTGAATGCTTTACAGAATTCCATGATGTTCACACCGTGTTGACCAAGTGCTGGACCAACTGGTGGACTTGGGTTCGCTTGACCCGCTTTAACTTGAAGCTTGATATAAGCTTGGACTTTCTTAGCCATTTTTTAACTCCAGATGGGTCACTGCCCGAAGGCTACCCGTTCAACAAAATCAGGCCTTTTCAACCTGACTAAATTCCAAATCAACTGGTGTAGAGCGCCCAAAAATAAGCACCGCAACCTTGATTCGGCTTTTATCGTAATCTACTTCTTCAACCACACCATTAAAGTCTGCAAACGGCCCTTCATTAACTCGAACCACCTCACCCACTTCAAACAATGTCTTAGGACGAGGCTTATCGACACCGTCACTAACGCGTTGCAAAATAGCATCAGCTTCTCGTGACGTTATTGGGGATGGCTTATCTGCCGTACCACCAATAAAACCAAGCACACGAGATGTACCTTTAACCAAATGCCAAGAATCATCATTCATATCCATTTGAACCAAAACATAACCTGGATAGAACTTTCTTTCGCTCTTGCGCTTTTTACCTTCGCGAATCTCAACCACCTCTTCAGTAGGCACCAAGATATCGCCAAAATTCTCTTCTTGCCCCATAACCTGCACTCGCTCAATTAGCGAACGCATTACGTGCTTTTCGTACCCTGAGTACGCCTGTACTACATACCATCGTTTGGTCACGAGCAACTCCTAACTAATTACCGAGGAAACGACCCAACCAAGGAACGAATCCACTCCCCACAGTACAAGAGACATAAAAATAACAACCGCCAACACTATCAAGGTTGTCTGCACAGTTTCTTGTCTAGTTGGCCACACAACCCTACGAATTTCGGTTTTAGCTTCTTTTGCTAAAGTAAAAAAAGACCGACCTTTCACAGTTTGTAACGCAACAAAACCAGCAACTACAGCCAACACTAAAATAGCAATCAAGCGATACAATAGTGACTCAGTAGAATAATAGTTATTACCAATCACGCCTACCGCAACTAGCAGAACAACAATAGCCCACTTAAATACATCTCCGCGAGATGATTGAGCTTCAGCACTCGAACTCATACTTCAGGTGATCCCTAAAAACTAAAAAATAGGATACGAAAGATGGCAGGCCAAGAGGGACTCGAACCCCCAACAGCTGGTTTTGGAAACCAGTGCTCTACCAATTGAACTATTGGCCTACATTCGTATGGGCGGAGAATACTACCTTAACAAAGTTAAATTTGCAAGGGTACTTGCCCAAAAAACAGACAATAAAAAAGGCGGATAAACCACCTGTCTTTTGCATCAGAATAGCTGGAGCTCATGAGCAGATTTGAACTGCCGACCTCACCCTTACCAAGGGTGTGCTCTACCAACTGAGCTACATGAGCATTGGAGCGGGTAGCGGGAATCGAACCCGCCTCTTCAGCTTGGAAGGCTGAGGTAATAGCCACTATACCATACCCGCAAATGGTGGAGGGAGGTGGATTCGAACCACCGAAACTTTCGTGGCAGATTTACAATCTGCTCCCTTTGGCCACTCGGGAACCCCTCCACGTACTCAACGCTGCAACGCAACACCCCAAAAGGTGGGAGCCATTATATGAATCGCTTTAGCAAATGCAAGGGCTAGCATGGATTTTTTTCCACTTTTATTGTCATCTGCGTAAGATCGAACTGTGAAACAAATAACACCCAATCTTTTTCATCAACCGCTTGTCCTACTTTGATCTGCTGCAGCGAAACATTTCGCATATGCTCATAGATGTTCACCGTATAGCCAGACACTTCCTCTATACGACTTTTGGCTTGATTTGCACGTTCAGCCGAAGAATATAGACCCAGTGAAATACGATTTTTCATCTCTTCTCGATTAATCACAAAACTATCAATGGATTTGGACGCAAGATCCTTCACGATTTCCCTCGCTTTTGCCTGCGTCTCTGGAGCAGCAACATATAACCAAAATTTCGTCCTTTTACCTGAAGTTTCATTTGTTTCATAGGGCCAAGCACGGTCATCCAAAGCTTTCTGGATCTGTTCTTTCTCTGCCTGACGCTCTACTTCAATAAGAGGACAGAATGCACTTTCTGCAGAACCTTCAACTTGAGTAGCCACCTTATCCATTACAGCCTCAAAGCTTTCCTGTCGCGCGACTGTTTTCTCAGGCTCTAATCCTGTTACTGGTGCCTCTTCTGACAACAGGTAAATCTTCTCACTAACAGGTGGCCCATATACTGGCTCCTTTGATACCTGCGGCTTATCTTGAGTAAAACTATGCCAACTTAAAAACGCAGCATTAATTAACACTATAAACAAAAACAGCCACTTCATTCCTTTCCTCTCATTAACTCATCACCAACCAATCTAGCCCCAAGAGCCACAAGATTAGGCTGACTATCCAATGGTATATTCAATAAATCCAACAAAGTACGCCCATCCCCGCCCGTCACAACCCACTGACTATCGGAGTAGTTACGATAAATACGCTCTAAAAAGCCCAACGCCATCTCATGACAACCTTCTGTTACCGCCCTAGCGGTCGAGTTAGGAAGCCCCTTACTCGCCACCACTTCACTGGTAGAATATCGAATGCGCGCAGTGTTGGAGAGCAACGCTTTTTTCATCATAGAAAGGCCAGGCACAATATAACCACCTAAGTGCTTACCGCCCCTACTGACTAGATCAACCTTAATTGCAGTTCCAGCATCCACAATCACCACATCTTTTTTATACAGATGATGGGCAGCAATCACACCAAGCCAGCGATCAACGCCTAGCCGCGCCGGCTCAAAATACGCATTCGCAACACCGCACGCTTGGCTCTCACTTGAAAGCTCAAGCCAAGCGCAGCTTGAAAAAGCCTCTTTAACCCTTTCAACCTCAACAATACTTTCCTCTTTGGAACGAACGCTAGCAAAATAAACTGCATCTGGCACAAAACCTGATTCCAAAACATTAAGCACGTCAGCAGCTACCCAAAGTAATTTTTCGCCTTTAAAGGCAGTAAATTTTACACTTGTGTTGCCTGCATCAATCACCAATACATTAATTGCGACGAACACTAATCTCGCCTCCGTGGAGAGCGGAAATCTCACCATTCTCTTCGATTAACAACGCACCTTTTTCATCAATCCCTCTCGCTATGCCCTGACGTTGTTTGTTAACCGTACTGACCGTAATAGATTGATTAAATAACACATCATAAGCTTGCCAATGATGCTGAAAATGCTTCATTCCATGACCTTCTTCAAATAACGTACACACCTCAACAAGCTCTTGCGTCAACTCTGCCAAAATGCGGTTTCGACTAGGACGATTCTCTAACCTAGAAACCAAATCTGTCCACGGCTGATCTACACTCGCCATGAAGGCTTCATCCATCTCAACATTAAGCCCAATGCCAATCACCACATGACACATATCTTGGTCGGCAATCATTTCCAATAAAATGCCGCAAATCTTTTGCCCATCGACTTGAATATCATTTGGCCACTTAAGGCCAGGATTGGGAATGCCCGCTTTTTTAAGCACTCTGGCAACGGCAACACCAACAGCCAAACTCAAACCCTCAACAACACTTGATCCATTTTCAAAACACCAAGCAAAAGACAAGGTAAGGTTTTTCGCAACACCAGATTCCCATTGGCGCCCACGTCGTCCGCGACCTTTTGTCTGCCGCTCCACCGAAAACAGCGCAGGCAACTGACCACCTTGGCTAATATATTGTTTTGCATCGTTATTGGTCGATTCTGTTTCAAAAGCCAATTGCAGTTGAACAGAGTCAGGCACACCGCCATCACGAAGAGCCGACTCAGACAACAACTCTATAGGCGTTGGCAAACGATAACCTCGCCCTTTAACGGAATGCACTGTAACGCCAATAGACTCAAGCTTCTTCAGCTTTTTCCATACTGCCGCTCGAGTTATTCCCATCGCTGCCCCTAGGTCTTCCCCAGAGTGAAATTCATTGTCACTAAGTAACGCAAGAACCGTTTGCATATTATTTTTTCCACTTAGCTAAGTTTCAACTCTACAAATGAAAAAGCTGAAAACCATTATTAACATTAGATTGAAGCCAATTTTCTTTCGGATACTCACAAGCCTGATCTATCGCATGCAAAGCATAAGCATGACGAGATTTACCCGAGCGGTTGGCATAACTGAGATGAGGAAATTCGCCGTTAAGTATAACCAAGGACCCTTTTGACACAGGCAGAGCAACTAATTCATATTGATGCCACTGATGCTCCTTTAACGTCACCATCTTTGTTTCGATGGATTCTGGAGAAACTCGTTCGAATCGCTTCAGCAATCCGACATTATGCCCTTGAGGCACACCCCAAAGACAACCATTTTCCAGCGTCGCCTCCTCAATCGCAAACCAAAGACCAATGACGCTCATGGGCCTAGTATAAAGAAAAGTACTGTCCTGATGACAAACAACTTCGCCACCAATATTTGGCTGTTTAAAAATATACATAGATTGCACTGCGCGGGGCTCAGCCATGCCCAATTGACGAAGCATATTCCCCCAAACAGTCGCCAAAGAAAATTGACGAAAGGCATCATCTTTTACATGAAGAGCATGACCGACTTTATTGATCGAAGCACTTAAAGATTGCTTAAGATTCCCAGACTCATCGAATGCCTCTTCTTCAAAGAAAAAAGAGATCGTCTCGGCCGAGTCCATAAAATATTGATCTGTATGTCGAGTCTGCTCATTGGTTGTAAATATTGAGCGAACAGATTCAGCATCAAAGCCGTCAATTAACTCTGACATTCTATTTTTTAACGCATCACATACTTCAGAAGAAATAAGGGAATCCAATATCAAATAACCATCACGGTGATATTGCTCAACCTGTTGTTGAGCCAACGTCAGGTTAGGTAAATGCATTTTGATACCTGCAGACATAAGTCCTTACTTCCTCTTAATTTTGCAATGTATTTGACCGCATGAAAGTAACCATTTCTTGCATCAAAGACGCGAATTCGGGATTCCAAGACACTCTCGCAGCATGCGGGCTCTTTTCCGATAAGGCTTTAGAGCGCTCACCAAACCAGTTACTTTCATCGGTTCGACAAGCATCATACAAAGCCTTGTCAGATAGATACCAACCACATATTCGATATTCTCCAAACGCCCCATAATACGGATTATTTGGGGCGCCATGAACGGCCATGTGAGAAAGCCCCAAAATATTCGACTCAGGCCAATGGGAATTATAAACCTTAACGCGGTCTGAACTGACTTTATTTTGATCTTGACTGTAAAGCGAGATCTGACTAGTCGCTCCAACCATTCCCTGCTCAAATACTTCCAAAGTAACAGAAGAGTCCACTGTCTGGTCTTCATCAGACATAGCAATAAACACTGGAAGCTCCTTTGGATTCTCTAAAACGAAACCACGCACTTCTTTAGCCAGTTTATAGACCTCCGCAATAGCAGGAACAGGAATGGAAGCATACTTAGCAAAATCATCGGATGGTTCGTTGTCGAGCCAGTCCTTCACCAAAGCCAACCACGGAGACAACCAGTCAATACTGCTATTCACCTTAAATACAGGAGAAAAAAGAAGCACGCCAGAAAGCTGATCCGGATTTTTCCAGGCATACTCAGCCGCCAATGCACCACCGGTAGAAAAGCCGCCGACATACAAGGAATCCACTTCCTCTTTAAGTTGATTTGCTGCGTTATAAAAGGTCTCTCGCCAATCCTCCCTGGACACACTCAGCAAACTAGCCGACTCAGTTCCATGACCTGGCAATAAAATCACTCGTACATGATAGCAAGCAGCTTGCAATGCTCGTGCAGGATCTCTCATAGAAAAAGGAGAATCAGATAACCCATGAGACAACAAAACTCCTACTCTCTGATCTTCGTCACAACGAGAAGCATCAGGTAGTAATTCAAACGGCATCACAGCAGCAAGCTCATGAATTTGATTATCTGCATTCACCCACACTTTATTCGCCTGCAAATACGTCTCAGCCCTTGCCACATAATCGGAAAACACCTCATCAGGCTTGAAAACAAAGTGCTCATGTTTTTCTGCATAGGCTGGCAAAACCATAAATACAGCACACCAAAAGATAAAACCCTTCCACATACCAGCCCCTCACTATGAACCATGCAAATTTGCTACAATCAAAGCAACATCACTTAAACCTATTAAAGCATGAAAAAAACCTACTCAGATGCAGAGCTTGTTCCTTCACTTTGGTTTCCACTCGTCAAAAAGTTCTATCAAGAACATTATCCCAGCGGAAAACCCAATAAAGCTGACCCAATTTGGGTAATTCGCGATAACAACAAAATCGTTTGCTCATTAAGACTAAAGCAACTTGACCAAGTCCAACTACTTACCGCTATGGTGACAGAGCCATCCTACCGTAATAAAGGATTAGGCGGCCACCTCATTCAATGTCTACATGGTGAACTCAGCAAACAAGCAAGCTACTGCTTTGCCCTTACCCCTCTCGTTCCTTTTTATACGCGCAATGGCTTTGCTAGGATATTGCCCGAAGAGTTACCTGCCGCTTTATTAGGTCGCTTTAAAGCCTATCAAGCACAAGGGCGAAAAATCACACCTATGTTCTATAAACAACCTAACCTATAGACAATATGACAGACCAAACTGGCGAGAAAAGGTGTGGTGTTATAAGGCGATGATTTAATTTACGTAAACACATCGAAGAGTGAGACCGGCAGGCAATAAAGTGCCTTGGATGTCATTTACGCTGACCTGTCGAGGAAGAAGTCAGGTGATATAGAGAAGTCTTAGAGGAAATAGAGTGTCTTCGTGGTCGTTTACGCAGACGCGTTGAGGTACGAAACAAGCGCAAGTAAATGACCACTAAGACGCTCTTGTTTCTAATCTGATCTGTTCCTGTCTCTATTCCCTTTCAGACCTTCCATTTCCTACAGACGAAAAAAAGCCCCGACAGCTTAGCTATCAGGGCTTTCTTAAATGTAAGCTTGACGATTGACTGCTCTCACATGCATATCTGCAATAAAAAAACCCCACACAGCATTTGCTATGTAGGGCTCTTAGTATTATAAGCTTGACGACGACCTACTCTCACATGGGATCTCCCACACTACCATCGGCGATGGCGCTTTTCACTTCTGAGTTCGGGATGGGATCAGGTGGTTCAACGCCTCTATGATCGTCAAGC
>NZ_JBLIXK010000015.1:0-22236 GCF_047525555.1 Marinomonas algae
AGTCGGTAGAAAGTTATAATAAGAGTCGGCCACATATGGCCTTAAAATACAAAACGCCCGATGAGGTTCATCGAGCGTTTTAGAACCTGAATAAGTGTCAACCTATATCAGGACTAGTCACAGTGTTTTTAGGGGGTTATTAAGAAAGGTTATTAACGGCAAGCAGTAGAGCTGAGTGTCTAGAATCACAAAAAGCATTATGTGGTAGACGTTTTGATACGCCTAATTTTTCTAAGCGTTCTGTGGTTTGTCCGTTAGGGCTGAAGATATAAACAGCACAGTTGGCTTCTACTGCATCTTTAATGGCATTTTCCAATGCTAAGCTGATGGTGAGGTCCATCATAGGAACCGCACTTAGGTCTAATACCACAGCTTTATAATTGTGGATTCTATTATGATGTTTAGCGATTGCTTTACTTGCCCCAAAGATCATTGGGCCAGAGAGATAAAATAGCAAAACACGACCATCGGCTTGATCCAGTAATTCCCTTTCTTCTTCTGTGAGCAAAATGTCATCATCAGCATCGCTAATGGCTTTGACGTTACCAGATTGAAGGCGACTTAATTTCTCAATAGTCATGATGTTGGCAATAAAGACGCCAATACCCACAGCAACCATAAGGTCAACGAACACGGTTAATGCCATCACACCATACATGATGATAGTAGGGGAGAGAGCCACCTTATGGGCGCGTTTTAAGAAGCTCCAGTCAAGAATGTTAAGACCAACATAAAGTGCAATGCCTGCCAAAACAGCCATTGGAATTGGGCTGATTAATTGAGAAGCCCCAAGTACGACAAGCAATAATATAAACGCACGTGTGATGGCGGCAAGAGGAGATTTACCTCCTGTTTGGATATTCACAACCGTACCCATTGTTGCCCCGGCTCCAGGTAGACCACCTAAAAAGCCTGATGTTAAGTTTGCTATTCCTTGGCCAATCAATTCACGATTAGAATCGTGCTCTTTACGAGTCAGGCTGTCTGCTATGACGGCAGTTAATAGAGTATCGATACAGCCTAGTGTTCCTAGAACCAAGCCATCAATGATCATTTCAACTAGGACGGAAGCTTCAAAATGCGGCCATTGAATAGAAGGTAAGCCGGATGGGATCAAACCAATTCGTCGAACATCATCGTTATCAAATAAAATAATTGAAACGAGCGTAATGGCTACTAAGGCAACCAGTTGTGGGGGAACATAACGACGCCACTTTTTAGGTAGATAAAACAATACACCAAGAGTTAATAGACCTAGGAATAACTCTGAAAAATGCAGGTTTAAAATTAAGCTTGGTAGTGCGCTTATTGTTCCCATGACACCACCTGCTGGAGAAGGGTGCCCTAAGAAAGGCGCTAACTGCAATACGATGAGAATAACGCCAATCCCAGACATAAAGCCTGAAATTACACTGTAGGGCATTAAAGTGATGTATTTTCCGAGTTTCAAATAACCAAGTGTTATTTGAAATAATCCTGCAATCATGACAACCGTAAAAGCCATTGCCAGCCCGCCTTCTGGGCTGTTGGCGATCATGCTGGTTAGCACGGCTGTCATAATGACTGTCATCGGGCCGGTTGGTTCCGAGATTAAGCTAGTTGAGCCACCAAAAACAGCAGCAAAGAAACCAACCAGAATGGCACCCCATAATCCGGCTTCTGCACCTGCACCTGACGCTACACCAAAAGCAAGAGCAAGCGGGAGGGAAACGATGGCTGTTGTGGCACCGCCAAACAAATCACCAACTAGGTTCCAATCTTTAAATCGAGAAAAATCAATAACCATTAGGTTTTACCTGTGCATTCTGTATGTTCATATGAATACATTGAAGTATCTATTTTCAGTTGCTAAAGAGCCCGCATGGGCGGGCTCTTTACTCAGTCTAAGTAGATAAAGAAAATTATTCTACATTAGAGCCTGAGGTAGTTTCTGCACCGTTATCTTCGCGGGCTAATCTTGGGTCGTTTTTCACTCGACCAGTATTAGCACGTCGACGAGAGGTGTTTGCCTTACGCTTTTCTTCTTGCTCTAAGCGTAGCTTTTCTTGCTGTGCAAGAATGGCTGCTGGTAGTTCAACAGGTGCTTTCACTTCAGCTGTAGGTGTTGCTGCTGGTTTTCCGCGACCACGACGAGGTGTGCGAACAGGCTTCTTAGTTTCAGAAGCTGTAACAGTGTTTTCTACAGGAGCAGGAGCGCTGTCAGTCGTTTCGGCTGGCTCACTTGCTGCATTTTTTACAGAAGCTTCTTCAGTTACTTCAACGACAGGCGTTTCAGTTTTTGGTGCTTCTGTTCCTACTGTTTCGACAACAGGTGCTTCTTCCTTGATAGCTTCTACTTTAGGCTCTTCAGCTTTTTGAGCTTCAATTACTGGGGCTTCTTCTTTAGTAACCTCTACCTTAGCCTCTTCCGCTTTTGAGGCTTCAGGCGCTGGTGTTTCTTCCTTGGTAGTTTCTGCTTTTGGCTCTTCTACTTTTGGAGTTTCGATCACAGCAGCTGCAGCTTCTTTAGGTTCTTCAGTTTCTGTTGTCTTTTCGTTGTGCTGCTGAGTGGCTTCCACTTTACTCATTTGAGCTTTAACCGACATTTTAGGTTTAGTCGCTTTGGCTTGAGGCTTAGCTTCTGGCTCAGGTGCGGATTCTTCAACCGTTTTTTCTGATGCAACAGTTTCTTCTACTTTAGCTTCTAAAGCCGGAGTAGATTCTGATTTTGGCGTTACGTTATCCGCTTCTTTCTCAACTTTCTCGTTTGTATTCTCAGTTGTTTCCTGAGTGTTTACTTCGTCTTTTTGTGGACGACGAGAACGACGAGAGCGGCGAGAGCGACGTTGTGGCTCATCAGTGCTTTCATTGTTTTCTGTTAATGTGTTTTTAGCAGCTTCAATTAGAGCCGCATCTTCTTGCTCTTGTAGTTTTGCTGCTTCTAAAGCTTCATCTTTTAACTTGCCACTGCGACGACGGTTATCGTTGCGGTCGCGTTTGCGTTCTTTTACTTCAGGAACGTCTTTCGCCTTAGGTTGCTGACGAGGAGTCTTAACCGCTGCTTCTTGCTTTTCAACTTTTGAATCTAAGTTGTCTTGCTTATTGTTGCGGTTATTTCGACGGTTGTTTCCTTTCGTGCCAGCTTCTGCCTGTTCTCTGCGAGATTGGCGAGTAGAGCGGTTTTGGCTCTTTTCTGTCGCGTTATTGTCACGATCAGAGTTTTGGTGCTTCACGTTACGCTTATTGCGGTTACTACGATTGCCGGTAGTTTTACTTGCTGTGCGATCGTTTTGTGATGAAGACGTTTTCGTGTTTGCTTTTGGCGAGCTTGTTTTGCTCTTCTGTTTAGGTGATTGCTTACTAGAAGCATCCCCGAACAAAGCTGTCAAAATACGAGTGAAAAGACCTGGCTTTTTCGCTTTAGGAGCACTGCTTTGTGTCGCTGCAGGTGTTTCTGTATGCGCTGGAGCCGGCAACTTCGGTGCAATACTTGTTACTGCTGCTTGTGGGCGAACATTTTCACTTGTTTGACGAGGCTCATACGGTGGCTGTTCTGGTGTTTCAACCAATGTGTAGCTGTTCTCATTCTGAGAGACAACTGTACTGTCATCACGAATACGCTCTACTTCAAAGTGCGGTGTTTCCATGTGCGGATTCGGCACAAGAATGATATGCACGTGATTGCGTTTTTCGATCTTCGCGATGTTAGTACGTTTCTCGTTTAGCAAGAAAGTAGCAACAGAAACAGGCAATACGGCGCGGATTTGAGCTGTGCGCTCTTTTGCACACTCTTCCTCGATTAGACGTAAAACAGAAAGGGCAAGGGATTCAACATCACGAATGAAACCTTGACCGTTACAGCGTGGACAAACGATACCGCTGGTTTCACCAAGAGAAGGGCGCAAGCGTTGGCGAGACATTTCAAGCAAGCCAAAGCGAGAAATACGGCCAATCTGAACGCGTGCGCGGTCAGCTTCAAGCGCGTTCTTCATGCGGTTTTCAACTTCTTTTTGGTTACGCACTGGCGTCATATCGATAAAGTCGATAACTACCAAGCCACCAATATCTCGTAGACGCAATTGGCGAGCAATTTCGTCTGCAGCTTCTAAGTTGGTTTGTAGTGCTGTTTCTTCAATGTCTCCGCCTTTGGTTGCGCGAGCGGAGTTGATGTCGATAGAAACCAAGGCTTCGGTTGGGTCAATAACGATTGAGCCACCAGAAGGTAGGCGTACTTCACGTTGGAAAGCTGTTTCAATCTGAGTTTCGATCTGGAAACGGTTAAACAAAGGCGTGGAGTCTGTGTACATTTTAATGCGCGACTTAAAGTGCGGCATAACTTGCATAACAAAGTTAATGGCATCTTGATAAGCGTCTTTTTCATCAATCAGTACTTCACCAATGTCTTCGCGCAAGTAATCACGAATAGCACGGATAACAATGTTACTTTCTTGATAAATCAAAAATGGTGCAGGCTTTTCTGAAGCCGCTTTGGTGATGGAGTTCCAAAGTGTATCAAGGTAATCCAAATCCCATTGTAGTTCTTCAGTAGAGCGGCCAACGCCAGCCGTACGAACAATCAAACCACCGTTTTCTGGTGTATTAAGGCCGGACATTGCTTCTTTTAGATGGGATCTGTCATCACCATCGATGCGGCGAGAAATACCACCAGCACGAGGATTATTTGGCATCAAAACTAGGTAACGACCGGCTAGGCTAACAAAAGTCGTTAGTGCAGCGCCTTTGTTGCCACGCTCTTCTTTATCCACTTGTACGATAACTTCTTGACCTTCGCTTAACACATCTTTGATGTTAACTCGGCCTTCGTGATTGGATTTTTTAGAGAAGTAAGTTTTGGAGATTTCTTTAAGAGGAAGGAAGCCATGACGTTCTGCGCCAAAATCAACAAATGCAGCTTCAAGACTCGGTTCAATACGAGTAATTCGGCCTTTATAAATGTTCGATTTCTTTTGTTCACGAGAACCGGATTCGATATCTAGATCGTATAGACGTTGACCGTCTACAAGGGCGACGCGCAACTCTTCTTGTTGAGTTGCATTTATTAACATTCTAATCATTGTATGTGTGAGCTCTGTTAGCGCTGATACGAAAAGAGTCACTGCAGCGATAGGTAACCATTAATCAATCTGACTCAGCTTTAGAGCAAGTCATTCAGTCTTTTCTGGCAAGAGGAGTACGCGATTCGTTTATTTTTTTGGATTAAACGCTTTGTGCGGTTCGCTGCCTTGATGAATACTAAATAGTCTCTTTTAACCGGTCTCGTTTCTTTGCTTTTATGAAACAACGCGAACGCGCGGTCGAGCAATATAATGAGAATTCCTTCCACTGAAGCGGATTTTTCCGAATCATGCGGTTTATTATTTAAGATTAACTGTTACAGAGGTAAGATAGGGGCCAAAGTGTCGCTTCGGCAGTGTTCATTCAATTCTTGCATCTTATCTTCGAGGTGTTTTGTTGCCTCTTACCCTTTGCGAATGTGAATATAACAGTAAAAACTAAGTGCTTCAATTATAAAGGAAACCAATCTTTGATTATGTCGGACTCAGAACAGAATTTAGCAGAGCGTCCCGCAGTTCGCTACGTCACAATTGACGATAATAATGAGGGCCAACGAATTGATAATTTTTTGGTGACCTTTTTGAAAGGTGTACCGAAAGGGAAAATCTACAACTTGCTTAGAAAAGGCGAAATTCGTGTTAACAAAAAGCGAACTAAGCCAGATTACCGTCTTCAAAATGAAGATATAGTTCGTATCGCGCCGATTGTGATTGCGCCAGAATCAGAAAAGCCTGTTTTGTCGGAACGACTAAAAAGCGAAATTGAGTCACGAATTGTTTATGAAGACAAAGGGTTAATTGTCGTTAATAAACCATCGGGCTTGGCTGTTCATGGTGGTAGTGGTTTGAGTTTTGGGTTAGTTGAAGTCATTCGACAAATGCGACCTTTAGAAAAGTTCGTTGAGCTTGTTCATCGACTGGACCGTGATACGTCTGGTCTTATCATGATTGCAAAAAAGCGAGCGGTATTGAAAGAGCTGCATACTGCTTTGCGAGAAAAAGAAGGCGTGCAAAAAACATATCTCGCTTTGGTGTATGGCAGCTGGCCAAAACGTAAACTTCAGGTGAATGCGCCACTATTAAAAAACGAACTAAAATCTGGCGAGCGTATTGTGAAAGTTCACACTGATGGCAAAGAGAGTCTGACTCGATTTAAATTAGTTCGTCAGTTTGAAGGCTACAGCTTAGTTGAGTGTGAACCTGTGACAGGTCGAACTCATCAAATTCGAGTTCATACATTGCATGCAGGTTATCCAATCGTTGGTGATGACAAGTATTCACCAGCAGAGTCATTAAAAGAAACAAAGGCGCTTGGTTTTAAGCGTTTGTGTCTACATGCTACGCGATTAGACATTATGTTGAATGGCGAACGCATGTTGTTTGAAGCACCGCTTGATAAAGAGTGGCAAGACTTGATGAATAACAAGCTTGTTTCAGCTTTCTAAAAAACATATCCGCTAGACCTATCTATAAATCAATCAAGAAGACTTGCTCAATGCAGGTCTTTTTTTGTGCAACTCAACCCCTTTGGTTTTCCATGATATAGGTCATCACTGATTAAAAAATGGAAGAGTAACATGGTAGTCAGGCTATTTAAGGCGCATTTTCTCGTGCTTTAAATAAGTAAGAGAATCGTTTAATGACTAGGATGATTAAAATGAAAGTCTCTGATGTTCGTGCTGTTCCTGGGTTTATTTCTGTTGCTACTATTTTACTTATTTGGTTTGTTGTTCCTGTACCTGATGGTGTGACCGAAAATGCTTGGCATTTATTGGCTTTGTTTGTTGGAACCGTGGTCGCCATTATTGGCAAGGCCATGCCGATTGGCGCTATTGCTGTTCTCGCTATTACGCTTGTTGCATTCACTGGCGTAACCAATGACAACCCGTCTGGAGCGATTAAAGATGCTTTAAGTGGTTTTTCCAATTCTCTTATCTGGTTGATAGGTATTGCCATCATTATCTCCAGAGGTTTAGTCAAAACAGGCTTAGGGAATCGGATTGGCTATTACTTCATTACCTTATTTGGTAAGAAAACCATTGGGATTGGTTATGCGTTGGCTTTATCAGAGTTAGTCATTGCACCAGTGACACCGAGTAATACGGCGCGCGGCGGCGGCATTATTCACCCCATTATGAAATCCATTGCCACAAGCTTTGGTTCTTCTCCTGATAATGGAACATCTCGAAAAATTGGACATTATCTCGCGTTGGTTAGTTACCACATTAACCCAATTACGTCCGCTATGTTTATTACTGCAACGGCACCAAATCCTTTGGTGGTTAAACTTATTGCCGATGCCACAGGCGCAAACATAAGTATCACTTGGGGAACATGGGCGCTGGCCGCTTTATTACCTGGTTTGGTTTGTATTGCTTTGGTGCCTTTGGTTGTGTATGCGATTTATCCACCGGAAATTAAAAGTACACCAGATGCAAAAGATTACGCCTCATCTAAACTGGCCGAAATGGGACCTATGTCTTATGGCGAAAAAGTCATGGTTGGTGTGTTTTCCTTATTGTTGATTCTCTGGGCTGGCGTGCCTGCTATGTTATTTGGTTCTGATTACGCGGTGAACACAACCGCTGTGGCGTTTTTGGGATTGTCTATTTTACTCATAACAGGCGTTTTGAGTTGGGAAGATGTGCTCAAGGAAAAATCCGCTTGGGACACAGTCATTTGGTTCTCTGCTTTGGTAATGATGGCGACTTTTTTAAATACGCTTGGGTTGGTTGGTTGGTTTTCTTCTGTTGTAGAAAGCAATATTGCGCATTTTGGTTTTGATTGGGGTGTGTCTGTGGTGATTCTAGTAGCCGTGTATTTCTACGCACATTACTTCTTTGCCAGTACGACAGCTCATATTACTGCTATGTTTGCAGCTTTCTATGCCGCAGGTTTGGCGCTTGGTGCGCCGCCTCTATATTTAGGGTTGTTGTTAGCCGGTGCCTCTTCTCTCATGATGTCTCTTACTCATTACGCCACAGGAACGTCACCAATTGTATTTGGTTCAGGTTATGTGTCCATGGAAAACTGGTGGGCAATGGGCTTTGTCATGAGTGTTGTTAACTTACTCGTTTGGGGTGTTGTTGGTGGGCTTTGGTGGAAAGTTTTGGGTTATTGGTAAATCCCTAAAGATGAGATTTAAATGTGCATTTTATCACTCATTGTTGCTCTGACTTTTAGAATGGTTTTAACTAGACCATACAAAAAGCGAATGAATTAAGACAAGATTTATGAAAAAAGTACTCCTAAGAAAACTGCAATCTTTGACCGCTATTTTAGTGTTGAACACATTGCCTGCTGGAGTTATTCAAGCCAGTGTTAGCTATGAATCCGAAGTAGCTCCAGCAAGGGTGTTATCAGATGATCGCAGAAACACCTTAAAACAAGACCTTCAAGAAGACCCATTAAAGCGTTTGTATTTTGAAAATACACTGACTTATGTTCAAAAACATCAGGATAAGTCCTTGAGCCATCAGCATCAGTTAGCTTTAACTCTTATTGAAGAAGCTTACCAAGATGATTTGGACACCTTGCTAGATCATTATGAATCCGAGTTGGAATCGGCTGTTTCGGCTAACGATGAATCTCGTATCCATAGCGCCAAGAATTGGGCAGAACAAGAAATAGCCGTGCTGAAAGAAATTCGAGGTGCTAAAATTGCGGAATTTAACCAACAATTCAGCGTCTCTTGAGTTTTAAGTAAAGGCTGAAACGGTTATTCACTCCGAGACTTTGCATGTTATCTGATTCACCCAATTTTAGTTTCGTTACGATTCGCCGCCAGTTTGATTTTCGTGGTATCGAGATGGGCCGTTGGGTGACGCCTGAAGAAAGAGATCGAGCGGCGGTCAATTTCCACCAAGCTTTGCACGACTTGATGGACGCTTTACAAGGTCCTGAACATCTTATTTCTCTACGAGGAACACTTGGGCTTCAGTTTGGAAAAGGCGGACAGCGAGGTGTAGCGGCTCACTATATGCCAGCGACTCGACAACTGGCCTTGGCTAAAAATGCTGGAGCAGGGAGCTTGGCCCATGAATGGTTCCACGCTTTCGATCATTACATGGGCGATAAAATGTTTCACTTCGCTTCATCATCCAGTTTTGCGTCTAATAATTGGTTGCAAGAACCTGATGCAAGCAATATCAAATCTCACCCGCTAAACACGCTTTTGGGTGGCTGCTTTAAAAGCATCTTACTCAGCTCAGATGGAAACGACACCAGCGAGCTTTTTCAAGCTTCTAAACGCATCGACGAAAAACACAATATCTTCTACTACTCCAAACCAGAAGAAATGTGCGCCCGCGCGTTTGAAGCCTTTGTAGAAGACGCCAAACCAGCGAGTCGATTTCTCGTCAAAGGCAGCAAATACTCAGAAGAAGCCAAAGCTGGACTTTATCCGCAAGGGCGGCAACGTGAAGCTATTAACCAAGCTTTTAGCAACTATTTTTACCTACTTGGTGGAGCGCTCAACCGAGAAATATAGTGAGTCATCAAGCTTCCTTGCTAAAACATCAAAAAAGCATTGGAGCTAGCATAAAAAACGAGCCATTTGGCTCGTTTTTAGTTTCAGCTTATAAAGCTTTAGTCTTCATAACTGTCTATCGGTGGGCATTCGCAGAACAAGTTACGGTCGCCGTAGACGTTGTCGATGCGTCCTACTGGTGGCCAGTATTTGCGTGCTTTAATCCAAGGTAGTGGGTAAGCGGCGTCTTTACGAGAGTAGCCATGTTCCCAATCGATATCTAAAAGGCTATCCGCTGTGTGCGGTGCGTTTACTAATGGGTTGTCTTCTAGTGTCCATTCACCTGATTGAACCTTGCTGATTTCGTTGCGAATTTGAATCATGGCATCGCAGAAACGATCCAATTCTTCTAAGTTCTCAGATTCTGTTGGTTCTATCATCAAGGTACCCGCAACAGGGAATGACATGGTTGGCGCATGGAAACCGAAATCCATTAGACGCTTAGCGATGTCTTCTTCACTGATGCCTGACTCGGCTTTCAATGGGCGAATGTCGATAATACATTCGTGGGCCACTGTGTCGTTTTTGCCTGTGTAAAGCACTGGGTAATGTTCGCCAAGGCGTTTAGCAATGTAGTTGGCGTTCAAAATGGCGTTGTAGGTTGCATCACGCAGACCTTTGTCGCCCATCATTTTGATGTACATCCAGGTGATCACAAGAATGCTTGCGCTACCGTAAGGCGCGGCGGAAACGGCGCCATGTTGTTCTTCCATTCCCATAACAGGTGTAACCGCATGACCTGGTAAGAAAGGCGCAAGATGAGATTTAACACCAATTGGGCCCATGCCAGGACCACCGCCACCATGAGGAATACAGAATGTTTTATGTAAGTTAAGGTGAGAAACGTCACCACCAAATGCGCCTGGAGGCGCAACGCCTACCAGTGCGTTTAAGTTGGCACCATCGATGTAAACTTGTCCGCCAAATTTGTGAACGATGTCACACACTTCGCGAATATGTTCTTCAAATACACCGTGCGTTGAAGGGTAGGTTGCCATGATGCAGCTAAGTTGCTCTGCGTGTTTTTCTGCTTTTTCAGACAGATCAACCAAATCAATGTTGCCATCTTCATCGCATTTCACGATAACGACTTTCATGCCCGCTAGTGCGGCAGACGCTGGGTTTGTTCCGTGAGCAGAGCTAGGGATCAAACAGATATTTCGCTCATTGTCGCCGCGAGATTTGTGGTATTTATCAATCGCGATTAGGCCTGCGTATTCACCTTGTGCGCCTGAGTTTGGCTGCAGTGAGATGGTGTCATAGCCAGTTGCTTTCGCCAGCATGTCGATCAATTCTTGTAGCAGAGCATGATAACCGCTTACTTGGTTATTTGGTGCAAATGGGTGAATGCGACCAAATTCCGCCCAAGTGACAGGAATCATTTCTGATGCTGCGTTTAGCTTCATTGTACAAGAGCCAAGTGGAATCATGCTTTGGTTTAATGCGATGTCTTTTACTTCTAATTGGTGCATGTAGCGCATCAATTCTGTTTCGCTGTGATGACTGTTGAAAACAGGGTGCGTCAAAATGTCGTCTTGGCGAAGTAGAGAAATGTCAAAGCCATAAGAAGCATTAGAGCCAATCACGTCTTCTAGTGTCAGTGTTGCACCAAAGCATTCTGCTAAATCGATTAGATCGTTTGGTGTAATGGTTTCATTCAAAGAGACAGAAATTTGCGCATCAGACACTTTATAGAAGTTCATCAACTTGGTTTCGCCTTTGGCGATAATGCTGTCTGTTTGGCTTCCTGTGTTAACAATAACTGTATCGAAGTAACTAGCGTTAGTTGTTAGGCCTTGTTTCTGAACGGCTTTAGCAAAACAATCTGTTAGAGCGGCAACGCGGCTTGCGATTTTTTTCAGGCCAGCTGGACCATGATAAACCACATAGAATCCCGCCATCATGGCCAGTAAGGCTTGAGCGGTACAAATGTTCGATGTGGCTTTTTCACGACGAATATGTTGTTCGCGTGTTTGCATCGCCATACGTAATGCTGGTTTGCCGTGGCTGTCTTTAGATACGCCGATCACTCGACCTGGCATAGAGCGTTTGAATGCGTCTTTTGTTGCTAGGAAAGCGGCGTGTGGGCCACCGAATCCCATTGGAACGCCAAAGCGTTGCGCGCTACCGAAAACAATGTCTGCGCCCATGTCACCTGGTGACTTAAGTAGAACCAATGACAATAGATCAACAGCAATACTAACCAACGCGCCTTGTTCGTGAGCGTCAGCAATTACAGAAGATAAATCCGTTACTGCACCATCAATACCTGGGTATTGGAAAATAGCACCGAATACATCGTGGTTAGCAAAGTTGGCGATGTCATCCACAATCACATCAATGTTGAGTAATTCTGCTCGTGTTTTAATGACATCGATTGTTTGTGGTAAGCAATGATCTGCGACAAACAGGGAATCGCTCTTTTTACGATTCGAGCGTTTCATTAGTGTCATGGCTTCTGCTGCCGCAGTAGCTTCGTCCAACAAAGATGCGTTGGAGATTTCCATGCCAGTAAGATCAATAACAACCTGTTGGAAGTTCAATAGTGCTTCCAATCGGCCTTGAGAAATTTCTGGTTGGTAAGGTGTGTAAGCCGTGTACCAGCCTGGGTTTTCTAATAGGTTTCTTAAAATAGGGGAAGGAACGTGCGTATCGTGGTAGCCCATACCGATAAATGAACGTGCAACCTTGTTTTTTTCAGCAATGGCTTTCAGCTGAATAAGAGCATCGCTTTCGCTAACGGGTTCTGCAGATAAATCTAGATTTGCTTGACGAATGGCTTGAGGGACAGTCTTGTCTATTAATTCAGAAAGAGAACTGCGTCCAATGGTTGCGAGTATTTTTTCTTGCTCTGCAGCGTCTGGGCCAATGTGTCTAGCCATAAATTCGTCGTTGTTTAACAAATCGCGGATGCACGAAGTCATAGTTTTACCTATTTAAGAAGCTATATAAAAAAACGGGGGAGATATGCTCTTTTACGAAAGGGTAAAAGAGCATACAGAGATACTATTCGATTGAGTCGGCGTAGCCTGTTGCATCAAGCAATTTGTCAAGATCAGCGCTATCGCTCAACTTAACTTTGGCAATCCATGCGCCTTCAAAAGGAGATTCGTTGATTAGCTCTGGGGCATCATCAAGCGCTTCATTTACTTCAATAATTTCACCATTTACTGGTGCGTAAATGTCAGAAGCGGCTTTAACTGATTCAACAAGAGAAAATTGCTCTTTTGCTGTTACTTCTGCGCCAACTTCTGGCAGCTCAACATAAACTACGTCGCCAAGTAAGTCTTGTGCATGATCAGTGATACCAATCGTTACTGTGCCGTCACCGTTGTCTAATACCCACTCATGAGAGTCAGCGTATTTTAGATTTTCTGGGATAGTGCTCATTAGATTTCTGCCTCTTATAAAAAAATAGCCAAGAGAGAAAGCTCTTGGCTATATGATTTTAGCGGTAAAGTGGGAAGCGTGCGCAAAGCTCTTTTACTTCTGCAAGTACACGAGCTTCAACTTCTGGGTTGCCTTCTGGCATAGCAACCAAACCATCTAGAACATCACTGATTAGATGACCAACTTTCTCGAACTCTTCAACACCAAAGCCGCGAGAGGTTGCTGCAGGTGTACCGATACGAATACCAGATGTGATCATTGGTTTTTCAGTATCAAACGGAATGCCGTTTTTGTTACAAGTGATACCAGCACGTTCTAGTGCTTTATCCACTACGTTACCTTTCAAACCTTTTGGACGTAGGTCAACCAACATTAAGTGGTTGTCTGTTCCGCCAGTAACGATGTCGCAGCCACGTTCGATCATGACAGCTGCCAAAGCTTTTGCATTGGCAACAACTTGATCAATGTACACTTTAAACTCAGGCTTAAGCGCTTCACCGAAAGCCACTGCTTTACCAGCGATAACGTGCATCAATGGGCCACCTTGGTAACCAGGGAAAACCGCTGAGTTGATTTTCTTACCAAGATCTAGATCGTTGGAAAGAATCATACCGCCACGAGGGCCGCGCAATGTTTTGTGTGTCGTTGTCGTAACAATGTGTGCGTATGGTAGTGGAGATGGGTGCGCACCAGTGGCAACAAGACCAGCGATGTGAGCCATATCAACAAAAAGGTAAGCGCCAACTTTGTCAGCGATTTCGCGGAAACGTTTGAAATCGATAACACGAGGAATAGCAGAACCACCAGCGATGATCATTTTTGGCTTGCACTCTAGTGCTTGCGCTTCAATGGCATCGTAATCGATTAATAGTGTTTCTGGGTTTACTTGGTATTGTACAGCGTTGAACCATTTACCCGACTGTGCTGGTGGCGCACCGTGAGTTAGGTGACCGCCGGCGTCTAAAGACATACCAAGGATAGTATCACCTGGCTGAAGCAGTGCAAGCATAACGGCACCGTTTGCTTGAGCGCCAGAGTGTGGTTGAACGTTTGCGAATTCACAGTTAAAAAGCTGCTTAGCACGGTCGATAGCAAGCTGCTCTGTTACATCAACTGCTTCACAACCACCGTAGTAACGACGGTTTGGGTAGCCTTCAGCGTACTTATTAGTAAGTACAGAACCTTGCGCTTCTAAAACCGCTTTAGAGGTAATGTTTTCAGATGCGATTAATTCAATGCCAGTTTCTTGACGTTCTTGCTCTTCAACAATTGTCGCGAAAAGTTCTGGATCTCGTTCAGCTAGGGTTTGGCTGAAAAAGGCTTCGGTGTTGGCCATGGAAAATTCCTCTTAAATAAACATGTATGCCCAAAAGACAATGAGTCGTGCATATAATAACACTATGGCAGTCTAAGGTGATGAAAAAAGATCATCTTTCCACGAGCGTCAGTCATTGTCCGGTTTACGTCATTTTGAGGCTATCATAATAAAAAAGTTTCCAATTGGAAACAGCGCTTAGCATCGAATTGCTAAGTTTTTTATTGGAAATACTTAACCGTTCGATCAGGTTTTGCCTGTATTTAGCCGTATTTTTATTGTTTTCTCTACTAAACTGGGCTCGAATACTTGTCATGTTGGTTTGTTTTTAGATACTCTGTTTCCAATCGGAAACAAACACTATCAATATTCAATTTAAGGTTTTTTCTATGAAACGTACTGCCTTGTATGATCAGCACCTTGATTCTGGTGCAAGAATGGTTGAATTCGCTGGTTATGAAATGCCTGTTCAATATCCTTTGGGTGTAATGAAAGAGCATTTATGGGTTCGTGAAAATGCAGGCCTATTTGACGTGTCTCACATGGGGCAGGTTATTTTAAAGGGTGAAAACGTTAAAACTGCACTTGAGCAGATTCTGCCTGTTGATGTTTTAGATTTGCCTGTTGGTGTGCAACGCTACGGTATGTTCACAACAGCGGAAGGCGGCATTACCGATGACCTTATGTTTGCTAACTGGGGTGATGATGTCTTTATGGTGGTGAACGCTGCTTGTAAAGAACAAGACATTGCCTATTTGAAATCGTCTTTAGGTGAGTGTGATGTTGAAGTGATTGAAGACAGAGCTTTGTTGGCAATTCAGGGGCCAAAAGCTCGTGATGTTTTTGCTCGACTCGTTCCTGATGCTGCCACAATGACATTTATGCAAAGTCTTAAGTTTGATTGGCAAGGTGTTGAAATTTGGGTGAGCTGTTCTGGCTACACAGGCGAAGATGGTTATGAAGTATCTGTGCCTAATGATAAAGCAGAAGACTTTGCTAAGGCTTTGCTTGCTTTTGAAGAAGTAGAGTGGATTGGCCTTGGTGCTCGTGACTCATTAAGACTTGAAGCGGGCTTGTGTTTGTATGGCCACGACATTGATACTAATACAACGCCGATCGAAGCGTCGCTTAATTGGGCAATTCAAAAAGTTCGCCGTTTAGATGGTGAGCGTGCAGGTGGTTTTCCTGGTGCCGATGTTATTTTGCCGCAATTTGCTGGCAAGCCTAAGAAAAAGCGTGTCGGTTATTTGGTGGAAGGCCGAGCGCCTGTTCGTGAAGGTGTCGAAATTATCGATTCAGAAGGCGAAGTGCAGGGCGTTGTGACAAGCGGCGGATTCTCACCAACCTTGTCTCAACCGATAGTCATGGCTTATGTGTCTACTGAAATTCTAGGCGATGAGAAACCTTTGTTTGCCAGTGTTCGTGGCAAAAGCATTCCTTTGAAGCAAGTGTCTATGCCTTTTGTCCCATCAAGATACTTCCGCGGCTAACACTCTTTTGTTTTCTAGGTGTGGGAAGTTTGCGGCTTCTCACATTTAAAGCTGAATCATAAAAATACGTTATGTAAGTTTTCTTTACATAGCGTATTTTTATTTCTTATGTGATAATTATTTCCTTTTGGAGTCTTTCATTGGCAAGTGCAAAACAGCTTGTGGAGGCTTTTGACGCCTATTTCCTTTCAAGTTTTAATACCTGTCTTGTTGGTGGGGCGGATGAGCCACTTTATGTTCCAGCGAAATCCAATGCTCCCGCTGTTATTTATTTTCGCAGTGATTATGTTTCCAGTGCTTTACATGAAATAAGTCATTGGTGTATCGCCGGTCACGAGAGAAGGCAGTTAGAGGATTACGGATATTGGTATAATCCAGATACCCGAGATCTCTTCTCTCAAAAAGAGTTTGAAAGTGTAGAAGTGAAACCTCAGGCCATTGAGTGTATTTTTCATTGGGTTTTAGGGCTGCGTTTTAGAGTTAGTGTTGATAATTTGTCTTTGCCAGATTATGACGCACAGCATTTTGAGTGTGCTGTTATGGCGCAGGTCGAGCGTTATTTGATTTCTGGTCTACCACAACGAGCTCGCTCATTTTCAATGTACTTATTGTCTCAGCGTTGTCCTGATGCGATTTTTGATGAGTTTTTAAAACAACAATATGAAGATTATTGTAGATGAAAACATGCCTAATGCTGCGCTTTTATTCTCGCGCTTAGGAAATGTTGAACTGGTTAATGGTCGTACATTAACTCGTGAACAAGTGAAAGATGTTGATGTATTGTTAGTTCGATCTGTTACCAAGGTCACTAAAGATCTGTTAGAAGGCAGTCGAGTTCGGTTTGTCGGGAGTGCCACCATTGGTGTTGACCATATCGACTTGGATTATTTGCAAGAAGCAGGGATTGCCTTTAGTAATGCTCCAGGGTGTAATGCGGAAGCTGTTGCGGATTATGTTTTTAGTGGTTTAAGTTATTTGCATTTGTCGAAGAAGCTTAATTGGCTGGGTAAGAAAATCGGTGTCATTGGTTATGGTAATGTAGGCAAAAAAGTCTACAGTCGATTCGCCGCCATGGGATGCCAAGTATGCGTTTATGATCCATTTAAAGAAGAGACAAATAGCGATATTAACTTTACTTCTTTAGAAGGTGTATTGGCTTGTGATGTTATTTCTTTGCACGCACCGCTCACAAAAAGTGGTTCTCATCCAACTCAAGGTATGTTGGGTGAAGCAGAGCTAAATGCTCTCAATGCAGGTGTAACCATTATTTCTGCGGGGCGAGGCGGTGTCATTGATGAATCCGCTTTATTCAAGCTTCACGAGCGTTTGGATGGCGATTTAAATCTAATACTAGATGTATGGCAAGATGAGCCCAATATTAATCAAGAGCTTGTGTCTCTTGTTGATATTGCGACACCACATATTGCTGGCTACAGTAAGCAAGGCCGTGAGAAAGGCTCTTGGATGGTGTATAAAGCGTTATGCAAACATTTAGGTATCGCAGCTGATATCGATGAGAACGACGCTATTAGTTCGGGGTGGTGTGCTTCTCTTGAGGTAGCCACAGGTCGTACAGATGAAGAAGTATTGGCTCGCAGTATGCATGCTATATATGATGTAGCGAGAGACGACGCAAGATTACGCTTTAAATATCGAGAAGCGCAAGAAAAAAACGTATTTGATTGGTTGCGAAAGTGTTATGTAGAAAGAGACGAGTTCAATACTTGTTCTGTCAAACATGACAACAATGATGTACTCAGCCTTTTGGGCTCAGCCGGTTTTGTGATTAACGATTAATAAAGAATTTAAGGTAGGTGCATGGCTGGAGTAATGCAGGTTGATCTAGGTGAACTAGAGGTACCAATAGGGACAAATGTACAAATAGAGTTCATATCACCACCTGGGCGCTATACGGTAAAAGTTCTTGGCAATATCCCTGGAAACTCATTGATATTGTCTTGCCCTAGAATTAATGGCAAAAACATTCTCGTCCGAGAGAGTCAGATAGTTAATATCAGGCTAATGTTAAGTACCCATGTTTGTGCTTTTGCCAGTAAAATCGCAAAAAGTTATCTTGAGCCTGCTGCTCATATTCATGTTGCTTACCCAAGCTATGTTGAAACTTCGGAAGTTCGTCAGACGGCAAGGGTTGAAACGCGCCTTATCTCTAACGTAGAACCCAATAAGACGAAAACCTCCATAAAAGAAGCATCATCTGCCATTCTTGTTGATTTAAGCCTTGGTGGGGCGAAATTAGTTTCTAAAGAAGATTTTGGTGCGGTTAACCAGACTATGAGTTTGGCGTGCAATATGAAGGTTGGTCCTTACAGTCATATATTGAAGGTTGAGTGTGAAATACGCTCTCAAGAAATACAGATGCTTGAGCAAGTTCAGGCAAGTATGGTTGATAATGATTTCTTGGCGCGCATGGGAGTGGAGTATTTTTATGTGTATGGCATTCGTTTCTTAGATGTAGGGAAAGAAGCTGGCATTCCACTAACGGCCTATATTTTGGAAACTATCCGAAATAAAACTAAGTAGTTCTAGTCGTTCACAACCCCTTTAAATAAAAAACGCCAATATCACAGATATTGGCGTTTTTGTTTTTCATAACGAATCTATTACAAAGCTTGTAGTGCTTTGATTCGATCTTCAATTGGTGGGTGGCTAGAAAATAGCTCACCTAGTGTTGGTGCTTTGCCTCGGCGGATGCCAAAAGCTAGCATTGAGTCTGGCATGTGCGTTTGCTCATGCTCTTGTTGTAGGCGCGCTAAGGCTGCAATCATTGCGCCTTTGCCTGCCAGTCTTGCTCCGGCTTCATCGGCTCTAAATTCGCGGTAACGAGAAAACCACATGACAATCATAGAGGCAAGAATGCCGAAAATGACCTCGAAAACAAATGTAGCAATGTAATAGCCCCAGCCTACAGAGCCTTCGTTGTCGTCTTTGCGTAGGAATTGATCGACCGCATAAGCTGCTATGCGAGCAAAAAACATAACGAAAGTGTTTACCACGCCTTGAATCAAAGACAAGGTAATCATGTCGCCGTTTGCTACGTGACCAATTTCGTGACCAAGAACGGCTTTAATCTCGTCTGGTGAGAAACGGTCCATCATGCCGCTAGAAACCGCCACAAGCGCTGCGTTTTTATTCCAGCCTGTCGCAAAAGCATTTGCGTCGTGGGAAGGAAAAATGGCGACCTCAGGCATCTTAATGTTCGCTTTGTCTGAAAGCTCTTTCACTGTATCAAGTAGCCAAACCTCTTTATGGTTTCGTGGTTGTTCGATAACCACAGCACCAGAGCCTTTTTTGGCCATGAACTTAGAAAGAAGAAGAGAAACAAAGCTTCCAGCAAAACCAAATACACCGCAAAAAATCAATAAAGATGTAAAGTCTAGACCGTTGCTGGTCATATAACCGTTAACACCTAAAAGGCTTAATACAATGCCTGCCACCACCATGATGGCTAAGTTTGTCAGTAAAAACAGAATGATGCGCATAGCTATGCTCCTTAATAAACTGTTAAGGAGCATAGTAGGGCTTTATTGGATTATTTCAAGAGGTGAGGGTGCTAGGGAAGGTGCGAACGAGTCCACTGGCTTCAGCGTGTGGATAAACCTTTATTATTCGAGGCAAGCTTCGCAGTCCAATATGAGCATATTGGCAAGAGGCTTAACAAAGAATAAAAAGTGTTTAGCCCACGCCCTTCGGGTCTTTCAGAGAAGCGGCCTCTCTGCGTTAAGAGTAATTGAAAGGTATTAACATTCCTGCTCACTCTTGCCTTGATAGACCGTTTCTCTGATAAGACTGAAGTTCAGAAGACTTATTCGAACCTTCCCTAGGTTTAACGCTTCCTTAATCGGCCTAAAAATGCATCAAAGCGCTCCATAGCAGGAGCCAGTTCTTCTATATGAGGCAAGAAGACAAATCGTACGTGATCAGGTGTCGGCCAGTTAAATCCTGTGCCTTGTACAATAAGAACTTTTTCTTCCTGTAAGAATTGCAGTACCAGATCCATGTCGTTTTGTATTTGATAGACTTTTGGGTCTAGTCGAGGGAACAGATAGAGAGCGCCTTCTGGTTTGTGACAGTGGACGCCAGGAATGGCATCTAGAGCTTCCCACGCTACTTTGCGTTGTTCATAGAAGCGGCCGCCAGGAACGATAAGCTCATTAATGCTTTGATAACCACCAAGAGCGGTTTGTACGGCATGTTGAGCCGGAACGTTCGCGCAAAGTCGCATTGAGCTTAGAATATCTAAGCCTTCGATATAATCTTGGATGCCGCTGCGATCGCCCGTGATGGTCATCCAGCCAGAACGAAAACCAGCCGTCCGATACACTTTTGATAAGCCGCCAAATGTTACACAAGGTGCTCGGCCTTCGGTGAGTGTGGCTGTTGGAATATGCTGTGCGCCGTCGTAAAGTATTTTGTCGTATATTTCATCAGAGAAGATTAGTAGGTTGTGCTCTTCTGCCAAATTAACAATAGATTCTAAAACTTCTTTTTCATAAACCGCGCCAGTAGGGTTGTTCGGGTTGATAATGACAATGGCTTTGGTTTTGTTGGAGATCTTTGCGCGAATGTCGTTGATATCTGGCTGCCAGCCTGCGCCTTCATCGCATAGGTAATGTCTTACATAGCCGCCAGACAAAGTTGCGGCAGCAGTCCATAATGGATAGTCAGGAGCGGGGATGAGGATTTCGTCACCATCATTAAGTAAACCTTGCATCGCCATCACAATCAATTCACTGACGCCATTGCCCATCCACACATGATTTACATCGACAGATTTGATTCCCAGTGCTTGGTATTTTTGCATGACCGCTTTTCTGGCTGAGAATAACCCTTTTGAATCGCAGTAACCTTGTGATGTTGGTAGGTTGCGAATGACATCTACAAGTATTTCATCAGGAGCTTCAAAACCAAATGGCGCTGGGTTGCCAATGTTGAGCTTTAAAATACGTTGGCCTTCATCTTCCATTCGCATGGCTTCTTTTAAAACAGGCCCGCGGATTTCGTAACAAATGTTGGCAAGTTTGTTTGATTTAAGAATTTGCACCATTTAATCCTTATTAAATTTGAGCAGAAGAAGTCGTGTTCAACTGAGTCTAAGTGTGTTGGAAGTGACTGTTTAAGTTGTAAGTTACAATAATGCCTCTTCACGTCCAATACATGAAGAGGCATTTTAGGTGTGAAGCTTATTTTAGTAAGGTGATGATGTTCGGATCACTTAGAAGGCGGTTAACGGTTTGGCTAGCAAGGTCATTCATATCGTCTTCTATTGCTTGTTGATATGGCATGGTGCCGTATTCTCTAACTTTTTGAGAGCCATAGTTTGCTTTATAAGTTTGACCTTTGGCTGCTAGAGTTGTTTTTAGCTCAAAATCTAAAGTAGCAATGGTTTTTAACGCTTCTACTTTTGTGGTGTAGCTCATCTTTGTAATTTCGATTTGCAAATCAGCTGCAGGCATTACACCTTGATCTGGAGTGAAGCCCAAATCACGTAAACCTTTAAGGACACTTTCTTTTACGCTTGCGGCAACATCATTGTTCGCATATATGTCTGCACGTTCATTAAGACCTGTTTTTATAGTGCCCACTGTTGTGGTTAGTTTTGTGCTGGTGGACACGTTGATCACTCGATCGTTGGAGAGGGTGTTTGTACTTATTTCTGGTTGTGGGCTAATGCTTATGTAATGTGTTGTGGAGCACCCAGCTAATAAAAGAGCAGAAAGAGATAAGGTTAAAAAAAGTTGTTTGTTTAGCATACAAGCTCCAATCCAATTGATTTTAAAAGCGACTTTTCTTCTAAGTTGCTTAAATTAATAAAAAAAACTATTGATTTTATGATGAGTAACAGTAATATACGCACCCGCTCACACAGCAAGATTGTTACGTTGTCCCATTCGTCTAGAGGCCTAGGACACCGCCCTTTCACGGCGGTAACAGGGGTTCGAACCCCCTATGGGACGCCATCCTTTCATACGGTTGGTTGTTAGTTTACCTAGTTTTCTCTGAATGAGAAGGTTTTGTGTGAGAAGTATTATTGTTGCGGGAATAGCTCAGTGGTAGAGCACAACCTTGCCAAGGTTGGGGTCGCGAGTTCGAGCCTCGTTTCCCGCTCCATTTTATTGTTTGTGTTGATAAAGCAATAAATACTTTGTTTACAGTTATGTCAAAACTGATTTGCGTCCCATTCGTCTAGAGGTCTAGGACACCGCCCTTTCACGGCGGTAACAGGGGTTCGAACCCCCTATGGGACGCCACTAATTTTGATGTTCTTTTTTGATAAAAGAGCAATATGTTACCTGAATAGAGTAGGGCAGCATGCAATGCGGGAATAGCTCAGTGGTAGAGCACAACCTTGCCAAGGTTGGGGTCGCGAGTTCGAGCCTCGTTTCCCGCTCCATTTTATTGTTTGTGTTGATAAAGCAATAAATACTTTGTTTACAGTTA
>NZ_JBLIXK010000015.1:22336-52978 GCF_047525555.1 Marinomonas algae
AAACTGATTTGCGTCCCATTCGTCTAGAGGTCTAGGACACCGCCCTTTCACGGCGGTAACAGGGGTTCGAACCCCCTATGGGACGCCACTAATTTTGATGTTCTTTTTTGATAAAAGAGCAATGTGTTACCCGAATAGAGTAGGGCAACATGCAATGCGGGAATAGCTCAGTGGTAGAGCACAACCTTGCCAAGGTTGGGGTCGCGAGTTCGAGCCTCGTTTCCCGCTCCATTTCCGTATTTTGAATACGTCCCATTCGTCTAGAGGTCTAGGACACCGCCCTTTCACGGCGGTAACAGGGGTTCGAACCCCCTATGGGACGCCATCTTCTTTTTGTTTCAAGCATGTCTTTTTTTACGCTATCATAGCTAACCTGTTTTTTTGAGTTTTTAGCCATGATTTGGTTTGTCAATTACAAGTCTGATACCTCTCTTACGGTTACTGATCGTGGTTTAGCTTACGGTGATGGTGTTTTTGAAACCATTTCAGCAACGTCTAAATCTTTATTGCACATCGACGATCATCTATCTCGCCTTTATCGTGGTTTAACAAAGCTAGGAATGCCTTTCTCGGAAGATCAAAAGCAATATCTCTGCACTTTCTTGTACTCTAGTATTCTACCTTTGATCGAAAGTGACTCTGTTGTCAAAATTATGGTCACACGAGGTGAAGGGGGAAGAGGTTATTTACCTCCTGAGAATTGTCTTCATACTGTTATTATCGGTATCCTTCCTGCGCCAGACTATGAAACCCAGCGGCAAAAAGGCGTTAGCCTATCCGTTTCACCTGTTCCTGTAAGTGAGAATCGTTTTTTAGCCGGAATAAAGCATTTGAATCGCTTAGAAAATGTCATGGCAAAACAGTTTTTAATGAAAAGTGATTTTGAAGCCATCATGCTAAACAATAACGATGAAGTCGTTGAATGCATTCAGAGTAATATATTTTGGCTGAGTCAGGGTGTTCTGTACACGCCGTCGCTTGCGACATCCGGTGTTCAGGGTACTTTTCGCAAATATCTTATTGAAAACCAAGAGCAATATTTAATTCAAATTGGTCAATTTCCACTCTCTGATTTACTAAACGCCGATGAAGTGTTCATCACCAACAGTTTAATGGGCATTGTGCCTGTCACTTATATCGCGGGGAAATCTTTTCCAATTGGAATGGATACCCGAAAATTACAAACTTTAATGTAAGCTAAGGATGGGCATGAAGTTCATTAAATGGTTTTATCGTGTTGTCTTTCTTTTCGTCACCTTAGCTGCTGTCGCAGCGGGCTATTTTTATTCCTCTGTAACCACTCCTATTGGTGAAACATCCATAAAGTCGTTTGAAGTAAAGGCGGGGGATACTTTCTATCAATTAGGTTACAAATTGAATGCCAGCGAGTTGATTGAGTATCCTTTTTTAACTCGTATCGTCTCTAAATTGCATCCTGAGTGGACTCCAAAGGTTGGGCAATATGCTATTGAACCTGAAATGAACCTGCTTGATATTATGGCTCTGTTTGATTCTGGTAAGTCTATTTTCTATTCGATCACGCTTTTAGAAGGCAAAAACACTCAAGAATTTCTTGGTGCCATGGAAGCTAAAGGCAATATTAAAATGACGCTGCTTGGTTTATCAAATGAAGAGATTGCAGAAAAAGTCGGTTTAGACGTATCTCATCCAGAAGGACAGTTCTTTGCCAATACTTACCGTTATCATGAAGGTGATACGGATGTCAGCATATTGAAACACTCTCATGCTTTGTTGCGTTCAACACTCGATGAGTTATGGGAGCAAAAAGCAGAAAATTTACCTTATAAAAATGCTTATGAGGCTTTGATTATGGCTTCAATCATTGAAAAAGAAACAGGTGTGCCTGAAGAGCGGAGTTTGATTGCCCAAGTATTCATCAGCCGCTTGGAAAAAGGCATGCGCTTACAAACAGATCCAACGGTAATTTATGGCTTGGGAGATGCTTTTTCGGGCAATTTAACACGCAAAGGCTTACAGGACTCATCGCCTTATAATACATATCGCGTTTATGGTTTACCGCCAACGCCTATTGCCAATGTGGGTCGTGAAGCCATTGCAGCAGCCTTAAATCCTGAAGCCACTAAAGCTTTGTACTTTGTTGCTAAAGGAGACGGCACACATGCCTTTTCTAATACACTTCAAGAGCATAATCGTGCCGTTAGAAAATATCAGTTTAAGCGTCGTGAAGACTATCGTTCTACTCCAGAAGCAGTGAAATAGAGGTGTTAAAAATGAGAGGCAAATTTATTTCATTAGAAGGTGGGGAAGGCAGCGGTAAAACGACGGCTATCCAATACATTAAAGAATGGCTTGAAGCGCAAGACATTCCCTATTTAATGACTCGCGAACCTGGCGGTACGCCTTTGGCAGAAGATATTCGTCAGCTTATCTTAAGTCCACGAGAAGAAAGCGTGAATGACACGACTGAACTCTTATTGGTTTTTGCTGCAAGAGCCCAGCATTTGGCAGAAAAGATTTGCCCAGCTTTAGAAAAGGGCATTTGGGTCATCAGTGATCGTTTTTTAGATTCTAGCTATGTGTATCAAGGTAAAGCCCGTGGCGGTGATACAAGCGTACTGGACCAACTGTCTGAATGGGTGGTTGGGGAGAATAAACCTGATGCCACATTGTTGCTGGATATTTCTGTGGAGCAGGGACAAGAGCGAGTTCAGCAACGTAAGCACCAAGACCGCTTAGATAAAGAATCTGCAGATTTTCACCAAAAAGTTCGAGATGGCTTTTTAGAGCGTGCGGCAATTGAGCCAGAGCGAGTCAAAATTATTGATGCAAGCCTTCCTTTAGAAGCGGTACAGACGCAAATTGAAACCCAATTAGTTGCATTACAAACAATGTGGTCAGGTGAAAATAAATGACTGACTTGCCGCATTGGTTAAAACCTTGTTTACAGCAAGTGCAAGTGCTTAAAAAGTCCAAAACTCTGTCGCATGCTTTATTGGTTACAGGTGCTGATGGTGTAGGGCAAGAGCAGCTTGCGCAGGAGATTGTAAAAGATTTAATGTGTGAAAGTGATCAAGGTAGTGCTTGTGGTTATTGTCATTCTTGTCAGTTGATGGCGGCGGATACACACCCTGACTTTCGTATATTGGACGGTGAAGCTGGCAGCATCAAAGTAGATCAAGTTCGTCAGTTAGTCACTCAAATCAGCCAAAAACCTCAGGTTGGAAAGAGTAAAGTCATATTGATTACTCATGCCCAAGCCATGAATATCAACGCGGCGAATGCAGTATTAAAAGCATTGGAAGAGCCTTCTGCCGGTACTTACTTTATTTTGACTAGCTCTCACTCTACGAGCCTTTTACCGACTATTAGAAGCCGATGTTTACTGGTTAATGTGCCAACACCTAGTTTGACAGAAGTGAAGCAGTGGCTCATGTCTCAAGCGGATGGTGAAGAGGCCAGCAGGTTATTTTGGCTGACAACACAACCCTACAGGCTTTTGGCTATTCAACAGCAAGGAAAGGTGAAGCTTTATAGTAATTTGCTTGAACAGCTGCAAAACATGTTTGAAAACACCGCTTCAATTAATGATGTCCTAAAGGGGGTAGACAGTAAAAATTTTGAAGACTATTGCAATGGCTTGGCGGCAATTGTGCACCAATGCATTTGCCATTCGACAGGAATGAAGCTTGATGAATCCCTGTCTCAAATTTATTCGATACTGATAGCGAGACTTGGTATTCAAGGCTTAATGACGCGCTATCAAGCATTGCAAAAGTTGAAGTCAGACCTTCAAAAAACAAATTTGAACCCCATAATGCAACTTACACACGAATTAAATCAATGGTAGAACAACTATGCTAATCGACACCCACTGTCATCTTGATATGCTTGATTTGACACCTTATAACAACGACCTTAATGGCGCTATTGATGCTGCTTACGAGAAAGGCGTTAGACAATTATTAAGTATTTCTGTTGATTTAGAAAAAATGGATACCATCCTTGGCTTCACAAAACGCGATGGGGTTTATGCAAGCTGTGGTGTGCACCCTTTGCAAACAGAAGGTTTGATTACTGATGATTCGGTTCTAAGAAAATACGCTCAAGACAGGAAGGTGATTGCTATTGGGGAAACAGGTCTTGATTACTTCTATGAAACGTCTGAAGAGGCTCATGAAGCTCAAAAAGTCAGCTTCATGCATCATTTGAAGTTGGCAGGAGAATTAGATCTTCCTGTGATTGTTCACACGCGCAGCGCAAAACAGGATACATTGGATTTAATTAAGCAATATGGCAATCGTAATACTGCTGGGGTTCTGCATTGTTTCACTGAAGATTATGACATGGCCAAAGCAGCGTTAGATGAAAACTACCTTATTTCTATCTCTGGCATAGTGACCTTTAAAACCGCAGAAGACCTAAAAGAAACAGTCAGAAAACTCCCATTGGAATCACTTATTGTTGAAACCGATTCGCCTTATTTGGCTCCGGTTCCTTATCGTGGTAAGAAAAACGAGCCTAAGTACGTTTCAGAAGTGGCGCAATACGTCGCGGATTTAAAAGGAATCCGTTATGAAGCTTTGTTGGAAGCAACAGCAGAGAACTTCCAACGTGTTTTCAAAAGAGCGTTACCAGAGAATCAATTAAAAATTCACGCATAATTGGTGGGAACGCAACTAAATAGCTTAATCAATAATGTTTGAGGAATCGCATTTCCAGCGTAGGCGAAATGCGATAGGAGTGTTAGTCTCAACATATTGTATTTATTAAATAATATTGAAAGGAGAAAACCCTCCTTTCGCAGGCCGCTTTGTCTTGTCTATGGCTTGTCTAAAATAAAAGGAAACTTATTGATGTCGAACATGGTTACCTCTCTTCCATACCAAGCTCTTTCTGCCAAAGTCCCGAATGACCATTTGCCTTTTAAAACATTAAACGACATTGAACCGCTAAGCGGTATTTTAGGCCAAGAGCGCGCTGTAGAAGCAATACAGTTTGGTGTGGCGATGCAGCGCCCTGGTTATAACATTTTTGCTATGGGCGACTCAGGAACGGGTCGCTCTTCTTATGTGCTCAATTATTTAAAAAGTGAAGCAAAGCGTCGCCCAGCGCCTAATGAATGGGCTTACGTTAATAATTTTACGGAAAGCCACCGCCCTAAAGCCATTGAGTTTGCGCCTGGCCTGGCCAGTGTTTTTGAACAAGAAATTCGCACCTTGATTGATGGCTTAATGGCAACTTTTCCAGCCGCTTTTGAAAATGCTTCGTATCAGCAGCAAAAGAGTGTGATCGATAGAGCGTTCAATGATCAATACGAAGCGGCTATTAACAAGGTTGAGAGAATATCAGGGAAAATTGGTGTGGCCATGTTCCGTGATGCTTCCTCTGTTAGCTTTGCGCCAATGAAAGATGGCAAAGCACTGGAAGAGAACGAATTTGCCGCTTTAACAGATGAAGAGCGAGATGCTTTCCAAGAAGGTGTTTCGACGCTTGAAGGCTTGCTTAACGAAGAACTATTAGGTCTACCTCAGTGGAAACGTGCGACTTATGAGCAAATTCGTCAGCTCAATTTAGACACAGTCAAAGAAGCATTAGATCCGTTAACCTCTGGTTTATTTGGAAAATACAAAGACGATGCAGAAATCACTGCTTATCTTACAGAGCTTAGAGCGGATTTAGACAAAACGATCATTGACCAGATGGCTGATGATAAAGCGTCGGAAAATCGTGATGAAATTGGTCGTCGCCAGTTTTATGAAGATTTGTATTTACCGAATATCGCCATGCGCCATGAGACGGACGGCGGACAGCCTGTTGTTTATGAACCTCACCCAACTTATCGAAACCTCTTTGGCCAAGTAGAGCACAGCAGTGACCAAGGTATGCTGATTACCAGTTATCGCTTAATCCGATCTGGAAGTTTGCATGCAGCCAATGGCGGTTATTTGATTTTAGACGCTGAGAAGCTTCTAACAGATCATTATCTATGGGAAGCGCTAAAACGTGCGCTCAAGAGTAAAACATTAAAAATTGAACATCCATACGCTGATATGGGCTTAATGAATACCATGACATTGTCACCACAAGACTTGCCGTTACAAGTGAAAGTTGTCTTGATTGGTGCGCGCGATATTTATTATTTGTTGCAGGATGCGGATCCAGATTTTCAGGAGATGTTTCGTGTTCTAGTGGACTTTGACGATACATTAAAACGCTCTAAAGAATCTGAATTATCCTTTGCTCGCTTAATGAAAGACCGTGTTGATAAAGAAGAGTATGCCAATGTCACTCGAGACGGTGTTGCCGCTTTAATTGAATACAGTAGTCGTTTAGCTGAGCACCAAAGGGAAATGGCCGCAAAGATCGGAGATGTATTTGAGTTGCTAGGCGAAGCGGATTTTGTCCGTCAAATGGCCAAGGATACTGAAATCACTTCGACGCATATTAACCGTGCTCTGAAAGCCAAAAAACACCGAACTGGTCGAGTCAGTGAGAAAATCATTGAAGAAATCATCGAAGGAACGGTTCTGTTAGAAAGCGATGGTTATGCCGTTGGTAAAATCAATGGTTTAACCGTTATGCAGATTGGTGACAGCAGCTTTGGCGCGCCAGCTCGTATTTCAACAACGGTTTATCCAGGTGGCAAAGGCATTATAGATATCGAACGAGAGTCGAATCTAGGGCAAAACATTCACTCTAAAGGTGTTTTGATCTTGTCCGGTTATTTGGGGAATAAATATGCTCAGCGTTTTCCTTTAGATATTTCAGCTTCCATCGCGATGGAGCAAAGCTATGGTTACGTTGATGGTGATAGTGCTTCTACCGCTGAGCTTTGCTGCTTGCTTTCAGCATTGATACAAGTTCCATTACGCCAAGATCTTGCTATCACTGGTTCATTAAACCAATACGGTGAAGTCCAAGCGATTGGTGGTGTGAACGAAAAAATAGAAGGTTTCTTTAATGTGTGTAATGCACGAGGACTAACTGGAAATCAAGGCGTTATTATTCCTAAATCAAATGCCAACAATTTAATGTTAAACGATGAAATCATCGACGCCGTGAAAGCAGGGCAGTTTCATGTTTATGCGATTTCCACAGCGGATGAAGCATTGCATTTATTGACTGGTATTGAGCCTGGTGTGGCAAACGATGAGGGGGAGTACCCAGAAGGAAGCTTGTCTGCCAAAGTGATTGAGCGTTTAGAGGAAATTGCCAACTTAGGTGAAGAAGAGGAAGAATCTGAAGAAGACGATTCTGAATCAGAGGCAAAATCGAAACAATCTAAGAAATAAACATTACGTCTTAATTCGTTAGTTCAAATCCATCAAAGAACCAATGGCATCCATTAATGTTTGCCATTGGTTCTCTTGATTACTTGGGCTTCACAATCTGAGTTTACTAGTGAATAAACCGTGTAATACAAATCACTGGATTTCACGTATACATAACTCGCCACTTCCTTGCGTTTGCTTGGCAAATGCTTTTTCAGTATCAGTGCACTTCGAAACGTCTTACCACCGACATAGCTTTGAGCGCTTTTATCTGACGCCTGTTTTGCATCAAAGTCAGCGCATTCTGCGAATGCGAAGTTAGCAAATCCTAAGCATGTTACGAAAATTAAAATACATTTAGAACTTAAAATACTAAACTCCTGTGAACAACCATTGAATTATTTTATCCTAAGAAAGTCGAAGGATACATGAAACACAATAATCTTGATGGTGTCATAAAAAGTTTCATGCTGGAAAGTAGCTAATAACGACAGTATAAAGTGTATATTTTCTATATCGTGCTACTTTAGATAATATTTTTCCAGATAAATAAGCCATCTTATTTGTATTTTTTATATGGAGTGTTCTATGAATAAAGCTTTCTTTGCAGCAGCGACTTTGTCTCTGGCATTCTCATCAAGCGCTTTTGCTCATGGTGCATGTGGTCATACAGATTTACATGGCTATATGATTGGCATTAAAGATGAATTGAAACTCTTGTCTTCAGATGTGAAAGCGGGAAACAATGATGAAGCGGCAGGTAGAATCGATCATATTGTTGGGTACCTTGAAAAGTCTCATGATGTGATTCCGCATCAATTTAGCAGTGATCACCTTGAAGGTGCTGAGCTTGAAGAGAAGACGGCTGAATACAAAAAAGTGTTAGATGACACAATTGAAGTATTTAATAACTTGGAAGTGGCTTTGGCTTCTAATGATTCCGCGGAAGTTAGAAGGTTATTTGGCCGAATTGGCGAACAAAGAAACATAGGTCATCGGGCCTTTAAAGAAGATTGCTAACGCTGCTAGATGACCTAGCTTAAATTCACTGCTACAATGCGCGCGATAAAGAGAGGATAATATGGCTCGTGTTAAAAAATCGCGCAGTATGCGCGGAAAACTTGGTAAAACTGGCTCAAAAGAGATGATGAAGGAGCAGAATAAAGCTCGAAAAGCTTCTGCCACTCGTCGTTTCGCAACCAAAAAAGCGAAAGAACGCAAAGAGCAAGCTCATAAAAAGCTTGAAAGACTAGGCTTGCTTCCTGCAAAAGAAGAAGCGGCTCCAGCAGTTCGTCCACGCCGATTTGTTTTTGTAAAACCAGTGGATGAAAAAGAAGAGAAGGCAAAGAAAGAAGCTGAAGCAATGAAGCTGTCAAACGGCATCAACCCTGATACTGAAGAGTTGTCTGTTAATGAATTATTATCTGCTTTCAGTGAAGAAATCTAAGTAAATAATAGATTATCGAAAAGGCTGCATATGTATGTGGCCTTTTTTTATGTTAAAAAAGTACCTGTTATTAAAGATTAATCGATTACGTTATATAAGGTAGTGACTGTGAAAGCATCTGTTCCTATGTCGAGTGTTCGTTATCTGCTTAAGGCTGTTGAAGATCAAGGCTTAGATCGCCAAGCGGTGCTTGATAGCTTGGAAATAACACAAGATGAAATAGAGCAAAACGATTCATTTTCAGCCTATCGATATGGCATGCTTTATCAAAAAATCATGTGGCTAATGCAAGATGAGTCCTTTGGTATGCTAAGTGGCGGTAAGGTGCCAAACGGTACATTTAGAATGATGTGCCTTTGCATTATTCACGCTAAGAGCCTTTCCCATGCCTTATATCGTTGCAGTGACTTTTATGAAATCTGTCGAGGTCCAACCGTTAAGCCCGTATTGATCAAAAAAGGGCGATTTGCTCTGGTGACGTTTGCTCCGATTGATGCATCAGTGGGAGACGTAAACTCTTTAGTTACAGCAGAATCAAAAGAACAGATTCGAACCACGCTTTCTATGTGGCATCATTTTATCTGTTGGCTTATTGGTCGTCGCTTAAGTCTTAAGGCTGCCTACTTCACCAGTGAAAGACCAGACGATGTGGAATATTACAAAACCCTGTTTCAGTCAGAAGTGAAGTTTAACCAACATGCGAACGCGTTAGTTTTTCCTGCAAGTTATTTAGATATGCCCATTGTGCAAACCGAAGACAGCTTAAGGGGCTTTTTAAAAACAGCGCCTTATCAATTGATGGTCATGGTTGAAAATGACAACAGTCTTAAATCACAAGTGATGGCTATGTTAGGGAAAGACTTCTCAAGAGAAATGCCCAGTGCAGATGAAGTCGCCAGTGCTCTGAATATGAGCGTATCAACCTTACGTCGCCGCTTAAATGATGAGGATACGTCTTATCAGCACATTAAAGACGAATGCCGTAAAGAGGCTGCTATTACTTATATGAACGCGCCTAGACTCAGTATTAATGATATTGCTGCTTTAATGGGGTTTGATGAGCCAAGTGCATTTTTCCGTTCTTTTAAAAAGTGGACAGGGATGACACCAGGTGAATACCGTAAAAGCGAAGAGTATTTGAAGTTTGGCAAATCCATAAAGCAGTCATAGCTTTGAAGCGTTAACCCCTCACATTTTTAATCATCAATAATCAGGCCTTGAATGTTTTTGTCAGAAATATAGGCCTGAATTGTTATTGAGAGATACGCTATATTTTTTCATTCTATAGGTATACATCCGCTCGGATAATTAACCGGAGAATAAAAAATGAGCGAATACCTATATCCTACAAATGACATTTTATTTAGCTTGTCTTCAGTGGCTAACATTCAGCGACTCACCCCTTATTTAGAAGACGCGATTGATTCAGATCTTTTGGAGGCCATCTTAGGTGAAGCAGGAAAACTTGCTGAACAGGTAATTGCACCTATTAATCGTAGTGGAGACCAAGAAGGTTCACGCGTTGAGTCTGGAGAGGTCTACGAAGCTAAAGGTTTTAAAGAAGCCTTTAAAGCATATTCCGAAGGTGGTTGGATTGGTCTTTCTGGCGATCCTCAATATGGCGGACAAGGGCTTCCTTCTTGCGTTGCCACTGCAGTTAATGAAGGCGTCCAAGCGGCTAACCTTGCTTTCTCGCTTTGCCCTTTATTGAGCTTGGGGGCAATTGAAGCAATTAGCCTTCACGCTAACGATGAATTAAAAAATCAATACTTACCTAAAATGTTAGCAGGTGAATGGGCTGGAACCATGAACCTTACAGAGCCTGCTGCAGGTTCAGATCTTGCTGCTATCGCCAGTAAGGCGATTCCGGATGGTGATGTGTATCGCATAAAAGGTCAAAAGATATTCATCACTTGGGGTGATCATCAAATGAGCGACAATATCATTCATTTGGTTTTAGCGAGATTGCCTAATGCCCCTGAAGGCGTAAAAGGCATTTCTCTTTTTATTGTTCCTAAATTTATCTTAGATAATAACGGTGAACCTGCTCAACGAAATGACGTTCAAGTGGTTTCCGTTGAGCATAAAATGGGGATTCATGCGTCGCCAACTTGTGTTATGAGCTTCGGAGAAAAAGAGGGTGCTGTTGGTTACCTTGTTGGTCAAGAGAACGAAGGCATTAAAGCCATGTTTACCATGATGAACAATGCGCGCCAAGGTGTCGGTTTACAAGGTTTGGCGATTGCAGAGCGCGCTTATCAGCAAGCATTGTCTTATGCCAAAGAGCGCAAGCAAGGCATGAAAGCAGATAAATCAGGAAAAGCAGCGATCATTGAACATCCTGATGTTCTTCGTATGTTAATGACGATGAAGTCACAAATTGATGCGATGCGTTCATTAATTTATGTTGCTGCAGTTGAAAACGATTTGTCCCATTTTGCGACAGGTGAGCAGAAGCAAGATTCGATTGAAAGAACGGCTTTGTATACTCCAATCGTAAAAGGCTGGATTACTGAGCAAGCTCAAGAAATCACATCCTTAGCGATTCAGGTTCATGGTGGCATGGGATTTATTGAAGAAACAGGTGTTGCACAGCATGCTCGTGATGCTCGAATTCTGCCTATTTATGAAGGAACCAATGGTATACAGGCGATCGATCTGATTGGTAGAAAACTGTATTCAGATAAAGGTAAGGCCATGGCATCTTTACTTGAGGAAATAGAAGCAGAGTTAGAAGAGTCAACTAGTATTTATACAGATAAAGTCAAAGCGGTATTGCATCAAGCAAAGCGTGCCACTGAATATTGCTTATCCTCTATGCAAAAGAATCCAGTGTTAGGTACAGGCTTGGCTTACTCTTACATGATGTTAATGGGATATTTAATTGGTGCTTGGTTGCAACTACGAGCAGTACAGCTTAGTAAACAGGAAGGAAGCCAATTAGATGACACTCAGGAAAAGTCTTGGGAGCATTCTGTTTCATTTTACTGTGATCATATTTTACCTAGAGCTGGTGCATATTTTGATTCCATTGAGCGTGGTCAGTCATCTATAGACGACTTAGATGAAAACAGTTTCAACAGATAAATAGCACGACACATTATAAAAATAATAATGCCGTTTTTTTAGGAGGCAGTATGACAGACAGAGAAGTAATGGAATTTGATGTTGTGATCGTTGGTGGCGGCCCAGCAGGGTTGTCGGCAGCTTGTCGAATTATGCAAAGATCAAAAGCCGAAGAGAAAGAAATCAGTGTTTGTCTCGTTGAAAAAGGCTCAGAGATTGGAGCTCACATCTTATCTGGTGCTGTAGTTGATAAAAAAGCCCTTGCTGAGTTGTTCCCTGATTGGGAAGCAATGGGAGCGCCTTTGCATACAGCGGTTAATCTTGATGAGTTGCATTGGTTAAACTCAGAGTCTGACTCTAAGCAGTTAAGCAATTGGATGATTCCGAAAACATTACATAACGATGGAAATTACATAATTAGTCTTGGAAACCTTTCTCGTTGGTTAGCTGAACAGGCAGAAGAGTTAGGTGTTGAAGTCTTCCCCGGTTTTTCTGCGGCTCACCTCGCTTATGATGAAGAAGGCAATGTTGAAGGTATCATTACTGGTGATATGGGGCTTGCAGAAGACGGCTCACAAAAAGACGGCTTCATGCCGGGAATGCTTTTAAAAGCAAAATACACCATTTTTTCAGAAGGTTGCCGAGGTCATCTTGGCAAAGAGCTGATTGCTCGCTTTGAGTTGGATAAGAATAAAGCGCCACAGCATTATGGGCTTGGAATCAAAGAACTTTGGGATGTGCCTGAGTCTGAAAGCAAACCTGGCACTGTGATTCATACGGCTGGTTGGCCATTAGGCAAAGAAGCTGGCGGTGGTGGCTTTTTATATCATCTAGAAAATAACCAAGTGGTTGTTGGCTTGATTGTTGATTTGAACTACAAAAATCCACACCTCAGCCCGTATGACGAGTTTCAACGTTACAAGCATCATCCACTCATTTCAAAGCATTTAAAGGGCGCGAAGCGTGTCTCTTATGGCGCTCGTGCGATTGCCAAAGGTGGTTGGTCGTCTTTGCCTAAAATGAGTTTCCCTGGCGGTTTAATTATTGGTTGTGATGCGGGGACGTTAAACCCAGCAAAAATCAAGGGAACGCACACAGCCATGAAGAGCGGTATGTTAGCCGCAGAAACTGTTTTCGATGCCTTGCAAAAAGAAACGCCACCAGCAGAATTGGCTCATTTTGATGAAGTATTACGCAATTCTTGGTTAGGTGAAGAATTAGAACAAGCGCGTAACTTTGTTCCTGTAATGCATAAATTAGGGACATTCTGGGGCGGAGCCTACAACTGGCTAGACCAAAATCTTTTCTCTGGTCGCTTACCTTTCACCTTTAATGATATGGAACCTGATTATGCTTGTATGGAGTCGGCTGATACACATAAGGTGCCAGAGTATAAAAAGCCAGATGGCTTGCTAAGCTTTGATAAATTGTCTTCTGTGTTTTTATCCAATACAAACCATGAAGAAGATCAGCCTTGTCACTTGCAATTAAAAGATGCCAATATTCCCATTCAAAGTAACTTGATGAAATTTAATGAGCCTGCTCAACGGTATTGCCCAGCAGGGGTTTATGAGGTGGTTCAGTCGGAAGGTGAATCAATTTTTCAGATTAACTCTCAGAACTGCATTCACTGCAAAACCTGCGATATAAAAGATCCAGCGCAAAATATTACTTGGGTAACACCGGAAGGTTCTGGTGGGCCAAACTATCCAAATATGTAATAAAGGTGTTTGTTCTTGAATTTTAGCGATGCATTTCAGAAGCTAAAGATAGATAGGAATGACTCAAAATAGTATCTAAAGAAAACAGGTCACGAGCATGTGACCTGTTTGTTCACATTCATCACTGGATTTCAGAATTAGCCTGATTAATAATGATGCCCTACCAAAAAGGGGAACACTATGCGCTTATGGGTTGATGCTGACGCCTGTCCAAATGTGATAAAAACCATTCTTTTTCGCGCAGCCGAACGTACGCAAATTCAATGTATTCTTGTTGCTAACCAAGCGATTTCCATTCCGCCTTCTAAATGGATTGAACGTAGAGTTGTAAGCTCAGGGTTTGATGTGGCAGACGATTATATTGTCGATAATATTGATTCTACTGATTTGGTAGTTACTGCTGATATTCCTTTGGCTTCTGATGTCATAGAAAAGGGCGCTTTAGCCATTAACCCTCGTGGCGAGCTTTATACTAAAGAAAATATTAAGCAGCGTCTTGGAATGCGAGATTTCATGGAGCAGATGCGTTCGTCGGGCGTGCAAATGGGTGGGCCTTCATCTTTCAGTCAACAAGATCGAATGGCATTTGCCAATACATTAGATAAACTATTAGCACAAAGAATAAAGTAGGTTTTGGTTTTCCATTTTTGACGTAGATCTATCTGGAAAGTGTTCTATGAATATTTTCCAGATTATTCAACGTTTATTAGGTGAGTTCATATGAAAAAAATCGTAGTGGTAGGCGGCGGTGCAGGTGGCTTGGAGTTGGTAACCAAGCTAGGACATGCATACGGTAAAAAACGCCAAGCAGAAGTGGTGTTGATTGATAGAAGTCAAACACACATTTGGAAGCCATTATTGCATGAAGTAGCGACAGGCTCTTTAGACATCAATAACGACGGGCTCAACTACCGAGCTCATGCTGCTAAACATCATTATCAGTTTCAACTCGGTAATTTGATGGGAGTAGACCCAGAAGCAAGAACCTTAACACTGGATTCTTTGTCAGATGATATGGGGCATATTGTTTTACCTGAACGTACGATCAGTTATGACATTTTAATTATGGCAGTTGGCAGTGTCAGTAATGATTTTGGCACGTCAGGTGTGGTTGATCATTGCTATTTCTTAGACTCTCACAAACAAGCCGAGCGTTTTCAGCAAGCTTTGTTGAATCAGTTCTTGCGAGTTCATCAAGAAGGCTCTGACGCAAAATTGAAGCTTGCGATTGTTGGCGGTGGCGCAACCGGTGTGGAATTGTCAGCCGAACTTTTTCATGTGGCGGATATGTTAAAAGCCTATGGCATGCCAGAAATGTCAGGGAAACGCGTTCATGTTCAACTAATTGAGGCAGGTCCTCGTATTCTGCCTGCTTTGCCTGAGCGCATTGCTTTCTTGGCCACTAAAGAATTGAAACGATTGGGCGTAACTGTCAGCCAAGACACTCGAGTTGTACGAGCTTACGATGGTGGTTTTCAAACAGCTGATGAGAAAACGATTGATGCGGATTTAATGATTTGGGCCGCAGGTGTAAAAGCACCGGACTTTGTTGCCAATATAGAAGGTTTAGAGACAACGAGAACCAACCAAATACTTGTTAAAGGCACTCTGCAATCAACGACGTTTGACAATTTATATGTCATTGGTGATTGCTGTGCATGCAAACAAGCAGATGGTTCTTTTGTTCCACCTCGCGCGCAATCCGCTCACCAAATGGCGTCTTTGGTTTTTGATAACATCAAAGCTTCTTTCTTGAGTGAGCCTTTAAAAGAATACACTTACAAAGATTATGGCTCATTGGTTAACTTGAGCCGTTATAGCACGGTAGGAAACTTAATGGGGAATTTGATGGGAGGCTCTATGTTTATTGAAGGGCGTATTGCCCGTTTTGTTTATGTATCCTTGTATCGACTTCATCTAATCGCTATTCATGGTTGGTTTAAAGCAACGGTCATTATGGCAGCACAGAAGATAGGGAAAGTCGTTAAGCCGAAATTGAAATTGCATTAATCTTTTTGCTACTTCATTTAAAAGCTGAGATTTCTATTTCGGCTTTTTTTTGCTTTCTCGTTTTCATCTACTTTAGCGGCCTTTTAGAAGTAATTCATTCTCAACTGCTGTAATATACCGCCATCAAAAATTAGGTCGAAGTTTACTTGTACTTACTCGACTTAAAGCCTCAATACAAAATGCTTTTTCCTTTTTTATTATATCGGAGTAATTATGCTTGCTTATCAGTGGGGAGTATTCGCCATTGCCCTTGGTACTTTTGGTATCGGTACAACCGAGTTTATGCCAATGGGCTTACTTCCTGTTATTGCTGATGGTGTTGACGCATCGATTCCAACTGCAGGTTTATTAATCAGTGCTTATGCAATCGGTGTCATGTTTGGTGCGCCTTTAGTGACTTTGTTTTTAAGCAGGTACAGTCACAAAACGGCATTGCTGGCGCTTATGTCTGTTTTCGTATTGGGTAATGTTTTGTCTGCTTTAGCGATCAATTATGAAACGCTGCTGTTCTCAAGAGTCATTACCAGTCTTGCTCATGGTGCTTTTTTTGGTATTGGCGCGGTTGTTGCTATGAATTTAGCGCCATATCACAAAAAAGGCTCTGCAGTTGCATCTATCTTTTTGGGATTAACCATTGCCAACATTGTGGGCGTTCCTATTGCCACGTGGTTAGGTCAAACATTTGATTGGCGTGTGGCTTTTGCTGTCACAGCGGTTTTAGGTTTAGTTGCGATATTTGGTATTAGCCGCAGTTTGCCTGCCATGCCTCCAGCCGAAAAAGTGAATGTGAGAAGTGAGTTAAATGCCATTATGCAACCGGCTGCATTAAGAGCATTTGCGACAACAGTAATGTGTGCAAGCTCAATGTTCACTCTATATACCTACATCACACCCATTATGCAGACTTTGGCTCAGGCTTCAGATAATGCTGTTGCATCAATGTTAATGCTGACAGGAATCGGTTTCACATTGGGTAATTACATAAGCGGCAAAATTACGGATAAGTCCCCAGATATGGCTTTATTTGTTTTTCTTGGGCTACAAGTCCTTGTATTGCTGATGTTCCGTTTTTCGGCTACGTCGGTAATCGGAGCAGGGATTACCACTTTATTATGGGGAACGGTAATTTTTGGAAGTGGGCCGCCATTACAAATGCAAGTAATGAAGATAGCAGAAAAGGCACCAGGACTAGCCTCATCTATTAATATAGGTGCGTTTAACTTAGGTAATGCTGTTGGTGCTGCGGTAGGTGGCTTGGTCATTAGCATTGGTTTTAGCTATGAATGGCTGCCGATGTTCGCTGCTTTATTATCCTTTTTTGCTTTACTAATGGTTTTCATTAATAGGAAAGTTAGCTAAGGTCGAAAGCATTCTTTTTTCATCTACGTCATGGTTAAGTTAAACCATCATGATACATTTTAAGTTGTATAGGTATTCATGTGACTGCGTTAAAACGAAATTTCTTAAAGCTCAATAGGTTAATACTTTTTACAGCTCTAACCGCCACTGTAATTACCTTCATAAACAGCCTTTATTCGAATTATCAAGTTCAAAAAGAGCAACTCATTCAGCAGACTATGAATATAAATACGGCATATGCAAAAAAACTGTCTGATACTACAGAGCTTTTCATCAATTCTTCCCAACAACAGCTGACCTATATTGCCAATAGATCTGCAGCTTATATCACAAACAGTGAACGCCTTACTGAAAATGCGCATTTACTAAGAAATCAAACGGATACTTTTGACTCTGTTGTGATTGTAAACAATCAAGGGGTTGTACTTTCAGTTTCCCCAGAAACGCTAAACCTATTAGGGAAGCAACTGAAATCAGTACAAACATTAAAAACGTTACAGGCACAGGCCTCTTCGATCAGCGATCCTTTCGTGTCTCAATCTGATAATTTATTAGTCGTTTTGTCTGAGCCAATTTTTGACTCGGGGCAAAATTACTTAGGCTATGTAGCAGGAACTATTTACCTTAAGACAGATAATCTACTTAGCAAAATATTAGGTCAGCATTACTATCGAAATGGCTCTTATGTTTATGTTGTCGACTCAAATAAGAAATTTCTTTATCACCCAAATAAAGCATTAATTGGAACGTATGCTACGAGCTATCCAGAGATGGATGACATCTTAAATAGTGAAGAGGGTGGTTTGTTGCTTCAAAATTCTCAAGGGCAGACGATGCTAGCTGGGTATGCAAAAATCCCAAGCTCTGGCTGGACTATCATTACTCAAAGCCCCATTGAGTCAACATTACTCCCGCTTACAGGTATTATGAAAAAAGTACTGATGCGTACTTTGCCAATGGCTTTGGCTGTTTTTCTTTTCATTTGGGTATTTGCTAGAGCAATCTCAAGACCACTCCAACAATTGGCAGATAAAACAAAGCAACTTGATAGTCCATCAGCGGGTAGCGATATTGAAAAAATAAACTCTTGGTATGTTGAGAGTTTGAGCCTTAAAAAAGCCATTTTAAGTGGAATGAAATTACTTAATTCACAAATAGGTCAATTACAGCATGATGTAAAAACGGACCCATTAACTGGCGCAAGTAATCGCCGAGCATTTCAATTAAAGCTTGAGCAGCTTGCGATATTGGATACGCCATTTTCCATACTGGCTGTAGACATCGATTACTTTAAGAAAATTAACGACAATTATGGACATAAAGCGGGCGATGACGTTTTGAAAGAAATGGTTCAAATCATGAAGTCTGCTTGCAGAGATGGCGATATGGTTGCCAGAACTGGTGGCGAAGAATTTATATTGGTTCTAAAAGATTGCCCAATAAAAGATGCTTTTTCTTATGCGGAGCGTTTACGCATAACGATTGCCGATAAGGCATTTGAAGACATTGGGCATATCACAGTGTCGATTGGTGTGGGCTCTTGGACAACCGAATCAGCATCTATCGAAAAAACACTTTCATCGGCCGATGAAGCTCTGTACAAAGCAAAACGAGAAGGTCGCAACCGCTCAGTTATTGCAGAATAGTCTGTAAACATCTCATCATAGAACCAAGGGCGTCGTTATTTATTAAGATACCTTTGGTTAATTTATCCTAGATTTTAAATAGAAGTTTACCCATAAAGGGCTATTAGCTCTTACTATACTAATTCCGATAATAACATTTATCGGAAATTAAAAGGCAATATATTCAACTCTTGCTCGCCTAAGTTTCTTAACTGTTTATAGGCTTTTAAAATGCACCAACAAATCGCCTAAACAGCTTACTTCTAGATTTGGTTGGATTTTTTCATCCTGTTCTTTGTTATGAGTGTTCAACCAGCAAGTATCAAAGCCAAAGTTATTTCCCCCTAGGATGTCGGACTCTAATGTATCGCCAACCATGAGCACATTGGATTTAACTGGCAATCCCATTTTCTCATGAGCGTACTGGAAAATATCTCTATGAGGTTTGGCAACGCCGACTAATTCAGAAATAACCAACAATGAGAAATACGGTTTAAAATGGGTTCGTTCTAAGCGTATTTGCTGTAGCTTCGCAAAACCATTAGTGATAATCCCCATTTTAATGTTCTGACTGTCTAAGTATTGGACAAGTTCTAATGCGCCTTCTAGTGGTTGGCAGATCTCAGCCATAGAGTCCAAAAATTCATTATTGAGTGTGTTTGCACTCACGCCAAGCTTTTGACTCCAATGCTCAAAGCGTTGTGTTTGAAGCTGGTCGGCTGTGATTTCTTGATTTTGGTATTTCACCCACAATGGCTTATTTATGCTTTGGTAGCTTTCGAAATCGGCTTGAATGAATCTGATGTCGTACTTCAAAAACATGGCTTGTAGACCGGAGAAATTATCAAAATGAAATAATGTCTCGTCGGCGTCAAATAGAACCCATTGATACGGCATATTAATTATCTCTTTATCATGTGTTGAATCAGTTAAAAGTGTGTTGGGTGTAAGATAGGCGCTAAAGCCAGAATAAGAGCTTGGGTGTAAATACTCTCTCTTGTTGCGGCATTGTTCGTGAGTAAGCCAATGGCTCCCGTTTTTTGTCGAATATTTGAGGTATTAAATAATTCATCCATTATGGGACCCAACTCTTCACCACTTTGCAGGCGCTGGTAAATACTCTGTGGAAGAGGAAGGTTTGCGGAACGGCCTGTAAAGAGTTTACCGTTTGAGTCTACGATAGCCACATAAGCGAAGGTTGCCGCGCCCTCCTCAAATTTATCCACGCCACCTTCCATTGCCACAAAGAAAATACGATTAGATTCTATAGCGTGATTGCTATGGCAAAAGGTTGCACGATTCTGTGCGCCTAATCGTGTTTCCGCTTCAGTTAAAGGTTGCTCTGGCACACCGGATGGCGCAGCTTGGCCCGAGCACTCAATGATTGAGTCTTTAAAAACAGCACTGAACGCCTGTTTAGCCGCGTTTATTTTAACAGGGTTTTGTGAGCCAACAATAATATGGATGGTGTCCGTCATTATAAAAGCCTTTTTAAAAACGGTTTATTTAATGAATAAAAAAGCCGCATTCAAACAGATGCGGCTTTGTTTTCAAGCATGATATGTTTAATCAACTTGACCTTTAATAATAGGTGTTGAGCAAATGACATCTGCGTTTTGTGCTCTGTGTCTCATTAAGTGATCAATCAAGGTAATGGCCAACATTGCTTCAGCAATAGGCGTTGCGCGAATCCCAACACAAGGATCGTGGCGACCTTTTGTAACTACTTCGATTTGCTCGCCATTGCGATTAATGCTTTTACCAGGAATCGTAATGCTTGAGGTTGGCTTGAGAGCCATGTTCACAATAATATCTTGGCCTGATGAAATACCACCCAAAATGCCACCTGCATGGTTGCTTAAAAAGCCTTCTGGCGTCATTTCGTCACGGTGTTCACTGCCTTTTTGTTCAATGACATCAAAACCATCACCAATTTCGACACCTTTAACCGCATTGATGCTCATCATGGCTTTCGCAATATCCGCATCTAAACGATCGAAAACCGGTTCGCCCAATCCAGGCATGATGTTTTTTGCGATTACAGTGATTTTTGCACCAACGGAATCTTGTTGGCGACGCAAATTGGTCATGTATTCTTCTAAGGCCGGTACCGCATCTGGATCTGGGCTAAAGAAGCTATTGTTATAAACTTGGCTGAGGTCTTTCACTTCCAGTTTGATGGGACCAAGCTGAGACAGAAACCCTTGAATTTCAATACCAAATTGTTGTTTTAAATATTTCTTAGCAATAGCGCCCGCTGCAACTCGCATTGCGGTTTCTCTTGCTGAAGAACGGCCGCCGCCACGATAATCACGAAAGCCATACTTCTGGTCGTAAGTGTAATCGGCATGAGCTGGGCGGAAAGTATCTGCAATGTTGCCATAATCTTTTGAGCGCTGATCTGTGTTTTCAATTAACAGACCGATTGGTGTCCCTGTGGTTTTGCCTTCAAAAACACCAGAAAGAATTTTAACCTCGTCAGGCTCACGACGTTGAGTTGTGTGTTTGGACGTACCTGGCTTACGAAGGTCTAAGTCTTTTTGTAGATCCGCTTCTGAAATTTCAATGCCTGGAGGGCAACCGTCAATAATGGCTCCCAATGCTAGACCGTGACTTTCACCAAAGGTGGTAACTTTAAAAAGAGTTCCGAATGTATTGCCTGACATAAGTTATTTTTGCTCTTGTAATAGTTTGCTTAATTCTTCTTTTGTTAGAATGAAAACGCCATTTCCACCCTGCTCTAATTCTACCCACATAAACGGTGTATTCGGGTAGGCTTCTTGTAATGCGTTTTCTGTATTTCCCACTTCGTACACTAATATACCGTCATCTTGCAGATAATTCGCCACTTGAGATAAAAATTTATGAGCAAAATCCAGTCCGTCATGTCCAGATGTTAACGCCAATTCAGGTTCGTTATGAAACTCTTCTGGCGCACTGGCGTAATCATCTGCATCAACATACGGAGGATTACAAATAATTAAATCGTATTGCTTATCTGGCAAACCTGTAAACATGTCAGAATGAATCGCGCTCACTCTGTCTTCCACCTGATGACGCACTATATTGTCATTGGCAATAATCAAGGCTTGTTTACTTATGTCTGTAATATCCACTTGAGCATCATCAAAAGTTAATGCTGCTGCGATACCTAAACAGCCAGATCCAGTGCACATGTCTAGAATATTTAATGGGTAGTTTTTCAGCCATGGAGAGAACTCACTTTCTAATAACGCCATAATAGGAGAGCGAGGAATTAATGTGTCTTTGGTGACTTTAAATGGCAGTCCCATAAACCAGGCTTCGCCTAATATATAAGGCAATGGCTCTCGTTTTGTTATGCGAGTATGCACACATTTTAAGATGCGTTTTTTTTCATCAATAGTGAGTGCGCAATCTAGCATATCACGATCAAAGTCTAACGGTAGTTTTAGGGTTCCCATGACAAGCTGAACCGCTTCATCCCAGGCGTTGTCTGTACCGTGCCCGTAAAATAAGTCGGCATTCTGAAAACGGCTGAATGTCCACCGGATAAAGTCTTTGATTGTTGATAAATCACGAATAGCTGATTGATTTTTGCTCATGTTCTCTCTTAATAAGAATGCGCTAAATATAAAGGGCGCATTATAGCGACTATTTCTCTGTGCCTCTATCTTTGTGTTCCTCTGCTTGGCTTTGAAGAATCTGAACAGACGAGGATAAGCTTTTTAATGTGTTCGTGATTTGCGCCCAATTTCGCTCTTCCTGCTTATTGGATTGTTCTTTTAAGCAGGTGATCTCATTGAATGCTTGTTGCTTTTCTTCCAGTGCTTGGGTCAGTTTGTTGTCCAGTTTGGCTAGGTCTACTTCTCTTTGTGATAAGTTAAGTCGAAGCTCAGCGCTCTCCTCTCTTTCTTGTTCAAGTTGCTTTGTTAGTACTTGATTTTGAGCCACTAGAGTTTGGTTTTTTTGTTCGAGCAATAAAGCTTGCTGTTCAAGTTCAAGGGCTTTTCGTTCTGCACTAGCGTGCCGTTCTTCAATTTCTTCATATGCTTGCTGAAGCTCAACCAAGGCACTAGACAGCGATAAATAACCACCTTCTATGGCGTTTTGCTTTTGTGTTTGATGTATTTCAAGGTCTGCGACTTTTTCATCGAGAAGTATTCTAAAGCTCTTGGTTAAATTTCTTGAGAAGTTCTTAAAGGCTGGCAGTAGCACTTCATCTAAATCTTTAAACTCATGCTCTTGCTGTTCTTTGTATATGACTTCCCATTCAGCAATCGCCTTCATGAGAGTTGTATTGGAACAGCGTCGACCGTCTTTGGTTAAGAAGAAGTCTGCGATCCTTGGAATATTTGGGAAACTGTTTCTTTCAAGAAGCTCCCAGCATGCTTGGTGGATTTCTTCATTCGAAATGTTCGCTTTTCGGGCCATGGAATTGCCTAAATTTAATTAAAAATAAATGAGATAATTATTTTATCAAATATATCTTTTGATGAAAACTTACTGACGTTTGTGTCCCTCTGCTTGTCTTTTTCTCTAACAAATTAAACTGACAAACCTGGTACTAGGCTGTGGTTAGCAACAGACAATAAAAAAGCTCCCGAAGGAGCTTTTTTTATTGCAGCTAGAATTTATTGAATGCTGCTTGTGTTGATTATTTTGGTTGCCATTTCAACGCCCAATTCTTTCGCAAGCTCTTTCCAAGATTCTTGCTTAGGCGCATATACAACAGGTTTGGCATTTGGAAAGCGCTGCTTCAATAAATTCTGCACACTTGCTAAACCATCAATAAGACCGATTTTGACCGCTTGCTGGCCGGTAAACACCATTCCACTAAACACATCGTCTGTGATGGTTAATCTATCACCGCGACCTTCTTTGACCGCATCAATGAACTGTTGATGAGTTTCATCTAACACGGCTTGCCATTTATCCTTTGCTTCCTCTGTCATTGGTACAAAAGGATCAAGGAAGGCTTTGTTTCTGCCTGCGGTAAAAGTACGACGTTCAACGCCTATTTTTTCAAGCAAGCCACTCGCATCAAAACCAGAAGAAATTACCCCAATAGAACCCACAAGGCTGGCTTTATTTGCATAGATTTCAGTGGCGGCCGCCGCAATGTAATAACCTCCTGACGCTGCCATATCTTCAACAACGACAATGATAGGCGTGTCCGGATAGTTTTCCTTTTTCTCTTGAATAGCATCATAAATAATGCCGGAATGTACCGGACTGCCACCAGGACTGTTCATCTCAATAACCACGGCTGTTAATCGTGGGTTACGATAAGCACTATCAATCAAGCCTACAAATTCATACGATTCTATATCCGAATCCGCTCCGATCACACCGCGCATCGGAATAACAGCAACAACATCTCCTTCAAATCCCACTTCCGGTAGGTTAGACCGCATAATCCACGTGGATATCACCGTGATCGTAATGGCCAAAGCGAATAATCGAAAAAATATTTTCCAACGTCTCGCTCTACGCTTTTCAACAATGTTTTCGCTTAAGGTTTTTTCAAGTAGAGACCAAATTTCTTTATTTGGATCGGTCTGGCTTTCAGTGGCCTCTACCGTTTCTTTAGGTTTTTCAGCTTCTTTTTTTTGAGCGCTATCTATATCTTGCTCGTGAATTTTTTTTTGATCTTCGTCTTCCGTCCAAGCCATTTTCTATAGTCCTAAAATATCTAATAGTTCATTAAAGTTGCTGATTAGCGCATGTGGCTGACAAGCTTGTAAACGGGCCGATTCATGAGCGCCATAAGTGACTCCTACGCTTTTCATCCCAGCATTTGTCGCCATGTTAAGGTCGTATTCCGTATCTCCAACCATGATTGCTTGATCCGGTGTTAACTTAAGTTCTGCCAATAATTCTTCTAGCATTAGAGGGTGAGGTTTTGATTGCGTCTCATCTGCGCATCGAGTAGCGATGAAATAATCCTTGGTTCCTGTGAGCCCCATTACTCTCTCTAAGCCTCGACGGCTTTTTCCCGTCGCAACGGCTAACTTAATATTGGTGTTTTGGAGTTTGTTCAAGGTGTCAATAACACCTTCATACGCATTGGGCGGAGTTTGATCTTTTGCCACATAAGTTTGCTTGTAATGCTCGATAATTGTATTGCGCTCAACAACGGGTAATTCTGGCCAAATAACCTGAACCGCCTTATCAAGAGATAAACCAATGATGTTTTTAACGTCTTCTTTATTGCGGTCTGGTGCGCCAGCTAATTGCGCTGCGTGCAGCATACTCTGACAAATTGTGTCGATAGAATCATATAAGGTACCGTCCCAATCAAAAATCACCAACTTAACCATAGATACCTCTTAAGAATAATGTGGCGAAAGTGTACCATAGCGTTAAATTGCAATATAAGGATAGGTAATGACTTCTGGATACACATTAGAACAACTTTCCATTGACCAAAGTGTTGAGTACCGCAAAATCGTCACTCAGGCTGACGTACAAGCTTTTGCAGATGTAACGGGCGACACTAACCCTGTTCACTTGGATGCTGAGTATGCGGCAACAACATCATTTGGGCAGCCTATTGCTCATGGCATGTTAACGGCTGGTTTTATTTCTGCCGCTATTGGCACAAAGCTACCTGGGCCAGGCTGTATTTATCTTGAGCAAACACTGAAATTTCGCTCACCTGTTTTTGTCGGCCAAGAAGTTGTCACCACCGTTACGGTAACAGACATCAATGAGCGTCGACGCCGTGCTACTCTTAAAACAGTTTGTGAATGCGAAGGTAAAGTTGTTGTTACAGGTGAAGCAACGATCATGCTTCCAGCTGCTTAACAAGATATAGATATATGCATTAAAAGAGCCTTTTTGGGCTCTTTTTTCTTTTTATAGCAATAAGAAGGCGTTGAGTTTTAACATTAAAAGTGGAAAGAAAGGTCATTTATAAAAAATAACTAGGATTTAAAAAGCGGCAGGCATATATTAAATGAAGTAGTTTTCTACTTAACATATAAAGGTTTGCCATAACTATGACTGCTCAACTTCTAATGATCATTGCCGTGATTTTATCGTCTTTATTGACGATATCTCAGCGTGCGAATGCTCAGGAAGTAAGCCAGTTTCGATGGTTAGAACCTAGTGTAGAGCAGCGTTTTAATGAAGTCATTGCGCCAGATCAAGAGTTAGACTCTGACAATAATTTTATAGCTTCATCTTTTAGTATTAGAAAACGTTTTTTCGAACTTACTAATACACTCTCCTCTTACTATTACTTTCCCAACAAAGAAAGCATTAATAGTAATATTAGTCCAAGGGCTCCCCCGTTTTCATTGATATAACTCACCCATATTTCACATTCATTTATTTTTTTAATGGGGTTTTACTATGAAAACACTTACTTATGTTTCTACAAAAAGCGTTAACGATCTTACTTGGCCTGCAGTAATCGAGAATATTACTATTTACTCATCTGCACTATCTGTATTTACGGACTTTGATAAAGCCGGCCCAAGGGTGATTGAAGCAAATACTCGTGCAGATGTACTTGTTAAATTGATGAAGAAAGAACATGTCCGCATGAAAATCGTTGTTGATGAAGACAACCATTTTGTTGGTATTATTAGTTTAGAAGACTTGTCTGAAGACGCTCTTATTAAAATGGTTGCTGAAGGCTATAAACGATCTGAGCTTATGGTTGCTGACTTAATGAGGCCAAAAGAAGAGCTACTTGCATTGTCTTATTCATCCCTAAAAAATTCAGACATAGAGTCTCTTTTATACAGCCAAAGAGAAAACCCTCTTCAGCACTTGTTAGTTATTGATGAAAACACAAAGACAATTCGTGGTTTGATTTCATCTAATGACATTGTGCGTCAGTTGAGATTAGACGTTGATGTTGCTTTTTCTAGCTTCGAGCACACATACCACAGCGCGATTCTAGGTCAAAAGTTTCAAGCAAAAAGACTTAAAGTTGCTTAAGGAAGGTGCGAATAAGTCTTCTGAACTTCAGTCTTATCAGAGAAACGGTCTATCAAGGCAAGAGTGAGTAGGAATGTTAATACCTTTCAATCACTCTTAACGAAGAGAAGCCGTTGTTCTGAAAGACCCGAAGGGCGTGAGCTAAACACTTTTTATTCTTTGTTAAGCTTCTTGCCAATATGTTCATATTGGACTGCGAAACTTGCCTCGAATTATAAAGGTTTATTCACACGCTGAAGCCAGTGGACTTGTTCGTACCTTCCTTAACATTTAAACGTGGTTTTTGCTCTTTAAATGCCTTCATATAAAAATATGAAGGCATTTTTTAGCTCGACTTCTTTTCTATCCAGTAGAAAAAGGTGTCACCTTCTTGCTCGTGATTGACCAGCGTATGACCTAGAAACTGGCAAAACTTTGGGATATCGCGTGTTGTTGATGGATCAGTAGCGATCACTTTAAGTACATCTTTCGCCCCTATTTTTCGCATTTCGACATGCAACATCATTACTGGCTCTGGACAAAGTAAGCCTGTTGCATCAAACACTGCTTGGTGTTCCATATAAATCCTCTTTTATCGCTCTTCTTCAAATAGGTTAAATGTAAAGCGGCTTACAGAATATCGTTAAGCCAAGTTTGTGTAATATCAGCCATATTCGAAATGGTTTCGGTGGCTGTTTTATTGTATTTCTTTAGCACTTTAAAATCATGGTCAGCACCTTCAATCCAAACAATGTTGACATTTTCAGGCAGTGATTGCTGCTTAACCCAATCATAAGAACCAAGTTGATCTCGTGTTCCTTGGATAATCAAACAAGGAACTTCCATATTCTCAAGGAAAGAAAGTCTGTGTTTTTCAGGCTTACCAGCGGGATAAAAAGGAAAACCAAAGCAAACAACCGCCTTTACCATAGGTTCTTTCGACAACTGTGCAGCAACACGTCCTCCCATTGATTTCCCAGCAACAACACAAGCAACTTCATTTTTTATACAGTCGGAGAATTCTGGAATAAGACGCTTAAAAGGCGGTGGTGGCCTTTTCTTTCCAGTGATTTCCACTTCTCGCATATAAGAAAAAGTGACGGGGATAATGGGCTGATTCATTTTGGCTGAAATCGCGTTACCTAGATCATTTAAGAAGCTATTGCTGTGGCCCGCACCAGCACCGTGAGCGAGATATAAAGGTATATTTTTCATGAATTTATGTACTAAAAATTAAGTTATCGTGATTATAAGAGCGCTTGAGGCCTTATCCAATCTTATTTAGGAAATGATTTAATTTTTACAGAGATGTCATATCTTGACCTGTGTCAGAAAAAGCCCCAGACCATAGGAGTAAACTGCTATTAGAAATTTTAATAGGAATACAACATGATTTGGGATTCTTCTCTTATTAATAAATACGATTTGGCAGGACCTAGATACACATCCTACCCAACGGCGCCGCAGTTCGATTCTGGTATCAGTAAGATTGCCTTGATAGACAAGATGATGATGCCTTCAGATAAAGCGTTGAGCCTTTATTTTCATATCCCATTCTGTGCGCATCTTTGTTATTACTGCGCATGCAATAAGATTGTGACGAAGCAGTATGAAAAAGGCGCAGAATATGTCGAACTTCTTGGTGAGGAAATGAGGCTTCGCAGTCTGATGCTCGACCATTCTAAAAAAGTTACACAATTGCACTTTGGAGGAGGTACACCTACCTTTTTGACAGAGGATCTGATTCGAGATTTATTCAAAACAATAAACCAGTATTTCAACCTAGTGAGTGATGGCTCACAAGATTACAGCATCGAAATCGACCCAAGAGAAGTGACCTCCTCTAAGTTAAAGCTGCTAACTGAAATGGGCATAAATCGAATTAGCATTGGCGTTCAAGACTTTGACAACAAAGTACAAGAGGCGATTCATCGAGTTCAATCTCTTGAAACCGTTTCTCAACTGGTTGAAGACGCCCGTGCAATGAACATTAAATCTATAAACTTTGATTTGATCTACGGCCTTCCCTATCAATCTCTTGAGGGCTTCAGAGATACCCTAGATAAAGTCATTGCATTATCGCCCGATCGCATTTCTTTGTTTAATTATGCCCATCTACCTGAAAGATTTAGATCACAAAAAAGGATACCAGAAGATAGCCTTCCTATTCCGAGCATCAAAGTGCAACTGCTGAGAATGAGCATTGAATACCTTATCGATGCGGGTTATGAGTACATAGGAATGGATCACTTTGCAAAACCTAACGACAGTCTTGCAAAAGCACAAAAGCAAGGCTTATTGCAAAGAAACTTCCAAGGCTATACAACTCACGCTGGAACTGATTTAGTAGCATTTGGTGTGTCTGCCATCAGTGATCTAAGTGGTGTTTACATCCAAAACCATACTGATTTAAGCCTATATCGAAGTAGTATTGAAAAAGGCCAATTGGCGATTAGTCGAGGCTATATCAGTGATTCTGATGACCGTATTCGCCATCAAGTTATTATGACCCTTATTTCTCAATTTGAATTAAATACTACGGCAATTGAGCAAAAGAATAATATTAGATTTTTTGAATATTTCTCAAAAGAGGTAGATAATCTTACCTCAATGATTGAAGACGGTATGATTGAAATACAGGACAATGGAATGCAGACCATTATCCGAGTGACAGAACGTGGTAGATTACTTATTCGCTGTATTTGTATGGTTTTCGATAAGTACCTAAACAACAATATAAAATACTCAAAAGTTATATAACATCAGGTCAGGGAGATTCACATGTCAGTAACACACGCACAGACACGATTTAACAGTACACTTACGTCTCAATGTCAGAATTGTAGCCTAAGTGCACTTTGCCTTCCGATCGCTTTAGCTGATGAGGATATTAATAAACTAGATCAAATTATTGAGCGCAAAAAGCCATTAAAAAAAGGTGACTTTTTATTTCGCCAAGGTGAAAAATTTGATTCTGTTTATGCTGTACGTTCAGGTACATTGAAAACCTTTAACATAACGTCCGTTGGTGAAGAGCAGATCACAGGCTTTTATTGCCCTAGTGAGTTGGTTGGCTTAAGTGGCGTGGATTCAGATACCTACCCAGTTTCTGCCAAAGCGCTTGAAACCACAACTGTTTGTGAGATTCCTTTTACTCATTTAGAAGAACTATCTGCCCAAATCCCTTCTTTGAGACATCAGTTATTTAAGGTAATGAGTCGAAAAATATCGGATGACCAACAGATGATGGTCTTACTAGGAAAGAAAAATGCCGATGAAAAAGTCGCATCCTTCTTACTAAATCTATCCAATCGGTTTAAAAAACGTGGTTACTCTGCTAGTGCGTTTCGACTTTCTATGTCTCGTGGAGAGATAGGAAACTACCTAGGTTTAGCCGTTGAAACTGTGAGTCGAGTGATTACTCGCTTTCAAAAAAATGAGCTAATTCATGTTGATGGTAAAGAGATTGAGATAGTCAATTTCCCTGAAATGCAAAAACTCGTTGGGATTGCGAGTGATTGTGGTAAAATCGCCAACATTTGATAAATAAATTAAGGCGTTACTGAATATGCTCTACGATGATTTTTACGTTAAGTCACTAATCCAAACAGTAGAAGACTGGCCAAAAGAAGGCATCAGCTTCCGTGATATTACTCCTATCTTTAGTGACCCTAAAGGAATGAGAATGGTCGTTGATGCCTACGTTCACCGCTACATGTCGTCTGATATTTCTCATATTGCTTGTATTGATGCTCGTGGTTTTTTGATTGCTGCAGTATTGGCTTATGAGCTGCAAAAGCCTCTTATCCTGATTCGCAAGAAAGGAAAACTTCCAGGTAAAACTGTTTCTCAAGCTTACGCTTTAGAATACGGTGAAGCTGAGCTTGAAATACAAGAAGGCGCGGTAAAAGCTGGTGATAATGTACTTTTGTTCGATGATTTAATTGCAACTGGTGGTACTTTGTTTGCCGCTATTAAATTGCTAACTGGACAAGGTGCGACAATCAAAGAAGTCGCTGCAATTATCGATTTACCAGATTTAGGTGGTAGTGAAAAATTACGTGAAAGTGACGTACCTGTTTTTAGTCTTTGTGCGTACGATGGCGATTGATATAAACGTTTAATTTCTGTGACTAGTCCTGATATAGGTTGACACTTATTCAGGTTCTAAAACGCTCGATGAACCTCATCGGGCGTTTTGTATTTTAAGGCCATATGTGGCCGACTCTTATTATAACTTTCTACCGACT
>NZ_JBLIXK010000016.1:0-31372 GCF_047525555.1 Marinomonas algae
TCATTCTCTTTTGCGCATTTATCGAAAATTTTTTTGTTGAATAGTGAAAAAATGCCGCTCAGAGGCTCTGTGGAGCCATTTAGCGATATTTTTGTAAAATTCCATGTAAAACGTGGTGTTTGGTGAAAAGTGACCTGACGGGCTCTGTGGTGGTTTTGTGTTTAATTTCTTCTCCATACCTTCACCTACTACAACTAAACCAAAGCGACATCTATGAGATGTTATTAACTGATTGATATTGCACGAGTTTACAAGAACTACATGTTTTCATGTAAATTAAGTTTACTTTTATGTTTTGTTTACTTGTAGTTTTCTTCTAAGCCATCTTATTCTTTTATTTCTCTGTTTACTGTGAAAACTTGTTTTCAAAAATGACATGTTTACATTTGTTTTGATGATCGGGAATCATAAGCCACTTCTCTTTGTTTTATTCCTAAGTCGCGAATTTTTGTTTTCTTGTATGTTTTGTAAACTTTTACTACAAGAAATCTTGTGTTGTTTGTTTTTAAATATTTACGGTTTATATAAGTATATGAAAAATATAATGTTTACTTGTCACTTTAGTTTTCCTGTCGTTTTTGAAAACTTTTATTAGATGTAAACATTATCTATATGTTTACTAAAAGTCTGATTTTAGCTTTTCATTCCTTATTCAGTCGGGCAATATAAGAATGAATACCGCTGAAGGATTGAGCCCTTAATATCATGAAAATAGCCATTTATAGTTCCAAAGGTTCCGCTGGTAAAACCCCAATATCAACCAATATCGCACTTGATAAGAACTTCTGTGTTGGGACCAACGAAGCTTTCCATATCTACGACAGCCTAATTGAAGACGATCAGCTTATTGCTCTGGATACAGAAGAGCCCTTTCCGAGCGAATTAAAAGACATGGACGTAGATATTGTATTTGATCTTGCCGGTTCCATTTCCAAGCTGGCTGTCAGCATTACGTCCGCGCTAACCATGTCCGATGTCGTGATTGTTCCTATTTACAATGAATACAAAAGTTTGGTTGCAGGATTAAACACCATTCACCAAATTCAGCAATACAACCAAAACATCATCGTAGTGGCCACCAAGCTACAAAAAGGCAAGCGTGAAACCTTCACGGGAGATTGGCGACAAAGCAGTGACTATCAAAACATTGCAAACGCCGTACACGAGAAATTCCCTGAACACGACATACCTGTTTTGCCTTTGAAATTCTCTAAAGTATTCGACAGCATTTTTGAGCAGCAAAAATCCATCCAACAAATGATGGCCGAAAATCCGCTGGCAAAATACAGCTATCGTGATGTTGCCGTGCAATTTGAAGACATCTACCAACACATTGGACTTTAATACGGGTAAACATAATCATGGGTAAGAACGATCTATCGAGTTTAAAAATCAAACAAGAAAAGAAATTGCCGGATGAAACCGACATCAGCTTGTTAGAAAAAAAAGCCGAGACAAAAACAGCAGAAGTGAAAAAAGCCGACAAAGTGATCAGCCTAAGAATCTCTGCCAGCGAATATGAAACACTGAAACAAAAAGCCGGAATGGTGCCAATAGGGCGTTACTTAAAACACAAACTCAGAGAGTCAACAGACGTTTTTGAGTGATTTCATAGAACAGGTCTGAGCATACAGCGCGACCAATTAGACTTAACAGAGCCTCTTAAAGCCGATGAAAAAACAGCTTTAAGAGGCTTTTTTTGATTCAAAAAACATCGTGACTTCCCCTTCATGGAACATGCAAACCACCTTCTTTTTTAACGCTTCAGACACTTAAAGTGTTCGGCATGCCGAACACTTTTTAAAATGATTCTTTAATCAACAAATATAAAACGACCATCATCACCGATATAAAATAATGTTTCTGTAAAGCGGAAACTGTAAAGCGGAAACTGTAAAGCGGAAACTGTAAAGCGGAAACTGTAAAGTGAACCCCCTGTATCCCAATAACCACGCCCCTTCTAGGTTGATTTCTTCGTGCAACCTAGAAGGGCGGATATGAGGGAAATGCGGTTTTTTTAGCGAAAATTCGGTGGTGTCACCTGGAGTTGATCATGTCTATACGATGGTTTCTCCTATCAAAATTGATAGGAAGTGACTTAATATTTTAGTTATTTAGTTCCGTTGAAGAGGTATTAAAAACACCTTTTTCCTTACAGACTTCTTGATATAAGTCGTAATAACCTGCCGCCATTTTATTTCGGCTAAACAGTTCGTAGAAACGCGCTTTGGCTTGCTCGCCAAACTGTGAAGCAAGCGCTTCATCTTGCCACAAAGTTTGCATGGCTTCCTGTAAGGCGAGGGCATTATTCGGTGGGATGACCAAGCCGGTTTCCTGGTCAATATTGATGTAACTGGTGCCTGTTTCAATCTCGCAAGAGATCATGGGTTTGCCATTCATTGACGCTTCTAACAATGAGATCCCAAAAGCTTCTGACCGCATGTGAGATGGAAACACAAACGCGTAACACAGGTTTAACAGCGCGGTCTTGTCTTCATCATCCAAAGCGCCGAGAAAAATAACATTGTCTGCGCCTGCGTCTTTTGCTTGCTGTTTTAGCGCATCTTCTAATGGTCCCGATCCCAAAATCACCACAGGATAAGACAACTGACTGGCGGCTTCGATCAGCACATGAAGCCCTTTGTAGTAACGTGCAACGCCAACAAACAAAAAGAACTTTTCTTCCAATATATCGCGCCAATGGTCGAGTCGTTCCTGGCTTGGGCTCGCGTAAGAGGTCGGCTCCAGGCTGTAAGGAATGATAGAAATCTTATCTCGATAAGGCGGCAATACATCGCTGCTGTTCAAGTAATTAGGGGAGGCCACCACAATACGATCAACACTGCGTAAAAATTGATTCTGAAGCGGATTATAAAGCTTCAGCAAGGTTTTTTGCTTTACCACGTCTGAATGGTAGCTCACCACACAAGGCTTGTTCCTGGCGTACATAAAATGCAGCACGTCGGCCAGAGGGTAAGGGAAGTGATAGTGAATGACATCCGCTCGATCAACCAAATCTTTAAATTGCTTAAACACCTTAAAAGAAAAAGGCGTAGAGGCTAATTCAAACGCACTGTGGCTTCGATATACCGTTTGATTGCCCACCTTGATCGGGCTTTCAACTTGCTTATTAGGAGTCAGTGAAAGAACGGTGCTGTGTACACCCAAAGCTTCAGTACTGTTTGCTAATTGACTAATGACCTGCTCAATGCCACCGAATGTATCGGGGAAGTAGGTTTTATAAAAATGTAGAACGTTCAAAAGAGTTCCTAAGCAATAAACTAGCAATGAGCAAAATGAGTACAACAGCATTGTACGGTAGGAGGTGGGAGGTATTTTACACCGAGCAGCAGCAGACAACCAGCATTCATGAAAAAGACAGAATAGGGATCTAAAAAATAAGATGGTTTACAGTGATAAAAAAAACCCAATATCCAAAGGATATTGGGTTTTTTACATACCTTATTAAGCCAAGGCTTTTTTAGGTATGAGGTTATCGAACCTATTAATACTTTATTTGAGGAAGAAGCCGTTAGGCTCTCCCTCAAGCAAGAGTATTAAAGAGTTAGGTCACCTGTAGCTAATACATCGTCGCCTAGGTCGAATGTACCGATCAAAGTAACAGAGAAGTCTAGGTTTGCATCGCCTGCTACATAAGTAGCATCTTCGTATGTTACTTCGTACACAGAGTATGTACCAAGGTCAGTATCATCGCCTGTTACAGCGCCGCCAGCGTTATCAGCATCTTGAATGATCAAGATAGACACACCGTCGTCCTGGTACAAGTCACCGACAGTTGAAGCAGTAGCACTTAGAGTCGTTGTTGCATCTGCAGCTTCAAGAGCAGCTTCTAATTCAGCTGTTGTCAAAGTCTCAAGTGTTTGAGTTGCAGATACGCCGCTTAGATCACCGAAATCAACCAAGTTGATACTGTTCGCTGTGAAGTCAAGAGAAGCATCAACAGTGTTAGTCAATGCTACTTCAGACTCTTCAGAAGTCGAACCAGAGTTGTTCGATTCAACAGTACCAGTCAAGTAAGACGTGAAGTCTAACTCGTCAGTACCAGATACGAAGTGAACGATAGTGTCGTCACCTTGGTTGTAACCAGTCCACACTACTGTATCCGTTGCAGTGTCTTCAGAGCCCAAGACAATTACGTCGTCACCAGAACCTGCGTTCACAGTGTTTGCGTTATCAGTATCAACAGAGTCAGTACCTAGCGCGCCAACATCAGCAGCATCAAGAAGTGTATCGTTTACGATAACTGCAGTAGATGCTGTACCACCTGCTGCATCATCAGAGAACAAGATCTCATCTTCTGTCACAACAGAAACGACACCTGCACCATCATCAGCTGCGTAGAAGCCTGCTTCAACAAGTGCTGCTGTTAACGCAATGCCATCCGCAGCTGCTGTTGCTGCTGTTGTGTAAGTCACTTCTACATCACCGATTGTTACAGTCACTTCATTACCAGCTGTGCCAGCAGTGAGCGTGATAGTAGAACCTTCGTAAAGAGTATCAGCAGAAACGAATACTTCTTCACCCAATGCATCTACAGCGTCATAAGCAGTTTGTGCACTAGCAGTAGAGTCATTTAACAACTCTTCGTAATCTGCTTCCATAGAAGAAGTCACGGTAGCTGTTTCTTGGTCAGATACTGTGATTTCAATACCTGCAATGTTTTGTACGCCGTCTACTAGGTATTTGAATGCAACGTTGTTGTTTTCATCTACATAAGCTTCAACGATTTTGTTCAACACTTCGTTTTCATTAACAGCTTCTAGGATGGCTTCGTTCAAGTCGTCAATAGTTGTCAACGTTGTGCCAGTAGATGCTGTGATTTCGATCGCTTCAGATTCGAAAGTTGTGTTCAACTCGTCTGCAGCAAGGCCGCTTGTAGAGATAGACACAGTTACTTCACGGCCATCCAAGAAGTGGATCTCACCGTCTGTAGAAGCAGTCGTATCTGTAGCTGCTGTTCCAGTTGTGTACATCGCAGTTGTAGCAACAACTAGCAATGCGTTAGTGCCAGTGTTTTCAACGTAAACAACGTCATCACCTGCGCCTGCTTCAACGTCAACAGTAACATCGTTACCGTAGATAACGTCATCGCCTGCACCAGAATCGATTGTTGCTGTTGTAATTTCTACAGCATCATCTGTTTCGTCAACAGTGATAGTGTCGTTACCAGCGCCAGTAGAGATAGAGATAGAAGTATCGCTGTCAGTGTTCGCTTCGATACGGTTGTCATCTAGAGTGATGTCAAGCGTGTCGTTACCAGAACCTGTCGTTGCAACGTAAGCGTCGTCGTTTAGTGTCGCATTGTATGTTACGTCACCTGTTACGCCAGAAGACGCAGACAATGTGCCTAGGTCAACGATGTCGTTGTCACGACCCAATACAACATCACCAGTGAAGTCAGTCACAGTAATAGTGTCTAGACCTTCTTTTAGTAGGTTCTCTTGGTCAACGTTACCGAAGTAGTTGTCTGAGTCTGTTGTATCTGCATCTTCATCTTCGAAGTCTGCGTTAGCTAATACGAAGTCACCTTCGTAGCCTTCATCGTTTGTGATTGTGATGTTTTCCAATGCATCGTTTGTAGAAGAGATGTCAGAGATGACAGAGCTATCACGTACAATAACGTTGATTGTGTTAACACCAGTTGAAGAATCAGAAGAAGAAGTAGAACCGATGATGATTTCACCACCGTTAGAACCACGACCAACGTTGTCAACGATAACGTCAGCTTCAACAACGAATGAAGTTGTTGTAGATTCAGCGTTTACTTCAGATTGTGCTAACAAGATAGCAACTTCAGAACCCGCTTTTTGCTCTGGAGCAAAAGTGATGTCTTCAAACTCGTTACCATCAGTATCAGTGATAGTGATGTAGTAACCAGTGTAGTTAAGATCGAAGTCAGCGTTGTCTGTTTCGAACGTAGTGAATTCACCGTCTAGCTCTACTTCGTAGTTTGTTAGGCCATCTTCAGACAATGCTGTCTCGATCGCTGTAACCAAACCAGCATAAGTGCCGTCAGTTGATTCGATGTCTTCGAAAGAGTAAGTCGTACCGTTTTGTACGAAGCTCATGTCGAATGTCATGTTAGCAAGAGGTGTTGTTGTACCTACTGCTTGTGCACCGTCAGCTACTTGGATAGTTACGCTTGCGCTACCAGAAGTTTCGTCTGGCTCAGCAACTAGATCTTCTTCGTTGAAGTAAGCTTCTAAGTCAGAGAACTGCTCAGTATCTTTCATTTCGAAAGTAACGTCTTGAGTTACTTCAGTAGACTCGATATCGATGTTAGTGATAACCAAGTCAGCGTCAGATTTGTCAGATGCGTAGTGCTCTTCTTCTTCGATGTGGTCAGCGTCTAGAGTTACATCTTCTAGTGCTTCGATACGGATGTTTTCAACGCTTTCCAAGATTGGAGTTACATCAAAAGCAGTACCGTCATCAACTGTACCGTCTTTGATTAAAGTTGCTTCTAATGTATCAGTACCTGCGCCACCATCAATGATGTCGCCAGTTGCCAATGCGTTAGAAAGTGCACCGTCAGAGTTTTGACCAACGTATGCTAGGAATTCGTCTGCGTTGTCAGTACCAGTGATGTTGTCACGGCCTTCAGTCAATACAGTTGTTTCGCCTTCTTCTTCTACTGTTGGGTAAGCTTCTTCAATGGCTTCAAGAACGTCATCAAGAGAGCTGTCAGTAGAATCAACGTCAGCAAGGAATGCTGCCGCTTCAGTTTCAGAGTAAGAATCGCCTGCTGCTGCTGTGTAAGCTATAGCTGCTTCTGCTTTGTTTTCAAGAGTAACAGCGTCGTCGTCAAGAGCGGCGTCTAGGAAAGTAATTGCTAGGTCAGAGATGGCTACAGAGCTACCTTCACCTGTTGTCCAGTATTCAAGACCAGCGTCTTCTGGGTCACGGCCGAACATGCGATTGTAAAGTTCAGTTACAGCATCTTCACGAGAAAGTGAACCTAGGCCTTCAGAATACGCATCAGTTGAAACCAAGCTAGCGTTTAAAGTTGCAAGAGTATCGATTTCTGCTTCGATTTGCTCTTCCCAGTATGCAGCGCCTTCAGAGTCTGCTGCATAGCCCAAAAGGCCGATATATAATTGTTGAACTTGTTCAGCTACGGTAGCCATATTGATATTATCTCCATTATACAAAAAATTGTCGAATCGACTGAGGTTTCCCCGTCTTAACGTGCTAAGCACCGAACCCGTCGGTTCACAATCCAAAAGATTGCACGGGTATCCTTTTGCCAAAAAGAATAATACATTAATTTGTAACGAATACTATACAAATCAAGCATTGATAAATGTTTTATTTGCAAGCGTTTTTTAATGTATTTCTTCCATTCAGCGTACGACTGAAGAAAAAACTTCAGCTTTTACATTATCTAGCATATAGCATGATTAGCCTAGCCTATATAAGGTTTTATTAAGGCTAAAACCGCTTTTTTTTGACATATTGGGCGTATTTTTCAAAAAATTTGTAAAAAAACGCTTTTTTGCCTACCTCGATTTGTCTAAAAATTAGACTTGAGATTGTTCTTTATAGCTTTTTTTCTAAGAACACGCCAGATAAAATGTGTTTTAAACGATGAGAAAGTCGTTTCCAGTCATTTTCTTTTAACCATTCTATTTGTGCTTCTGCTTTTCCTTTTAATACCCTTTGATTTGTTAACCCTTTGTAAATATCTTCTGCTATTTGCTCTGCTTTTGTGCCTGATAAGAAGTGAACGGCGTTTGCTACATCATCAAAAATAGCCAATGGGGTGCAAAATACCGGTTTTTGTAACGCTAATCCCCACCTAACTGCTGCGCTGGAAGATTCTTGCGTTTGCTGGTATGGATAGATGATACAGTCAGCTAAAGACAGCCAGGCTTGGGATTCCTTATCGGTTAAGAAGTCACTTATAAATGTAATGTGTTCCGTGAGCTGATATTCAATAATTTTTTGTTGGCAGACTTTTAAATGTTCACGGGAAATGTCTGCTGGATATTCTGCCGTAATAAGCAAAAGGTGGCTGTTAGGTTGCTTTTGCAAATAACAACGAAAGGCTTCTATTAATACATCTATCCCTTTATGAGGCAGTAAGAAGCCATAGCTTGCGAGTACGGTTTTATCTTTTAATGTTTGTCGCATTTTGTGTTGCGGAGTATCGGCTTCCAATTCGAATAACTCGGCTTGTTTCGCACCATGAGGAAACAAGCTCACATTATGAATAAGGTCAAAACGCTTTAGTTGGTTTAAATCCGCTACGCTGTGTACCAATATTCGTTCAACCTGTTGAAGCTGTGTTTGTAAGTCTTGCAGGCTTTTCCGTTCTGCGCCCCAATACACATCGCTTGTAGAATGTAGTATTAAAAATGTTTGTATGTTTCTGTCATGCAATCTCTTTAATAGCTTTTTCAATGCGGCTAGATCAAAGAACGAGAAGTTGAATTGAATGATCACTTGTTCAATCGTGTTATTCATAATGGCGCTAAACAATCCTTCCAGATTATCAATACCTGGTAGCCCACCTGATTGCCAGCAGCGTATTACGTTGGCGTCATCTTCACAGGTTACGTTTTCTTCTTTACTTGCTAATACTAAGGTGTCGGCTAGTGCGGGTTGCATTAATAGCTTGCTGTAGGTGGCAATGCCGCATTTGCTGTTCCAACTTGTCACAATGGCTTGTTTAGGCTGTGGACTGAGTATTGGGAGTGTTGGCAATGTGGCGATGGCTTCTTGGCTACGTTGTGCAATGTGTTGCCAGCGATATTGGGTGTTTATTAGGGCTCTCGCGGCTTGGACTTTCGCCTGGCAAAACGTATCGAGGTTTTGTTCCTGGTAAGCTTGGTAAAAGTCTTTTAATAGGCTTCCTAAATGATCTGCATAAGGTTCTACCCAGACAGAATTATTGCCACTTATATGGCTGGTTGCGCGGCGAAATTCATAGTCGATTAACCAAGCTGTTTGGTCCGTGCAAAAATCACTTTGCCCACCATAGCCTGTGGTGATGACAGGAAGGTCATGTAGCATGGCTTCTGCCATAGGCAAACCAAAACCTTCCCCTCGGCTCGGTGTCACTAATACATCTGCTGTTTGATAAAGCGCTCTAATGGCCCCGGTGGGGAGGTCTTCATTTATTAAAATAATGTCTGGTGCGTTGTCTGCTGCTTCCCTCCACGCTTGCAGTTGTTGTGCAATGTCATGGTGTGGATTGGTAAAGGTTTTTATGATCAGGCATATCTGATCCTCACCATTAAAGTGATTCGCGTAAGCTGTTAAGAGGACATCGACCCCTTTGCGTGGAAAGCATGAGGAAATGTGCAGTAGGTATAGTTTCTCTTTTTTTTCTTGTTGCTTTTTTTGTAATTCGATTGGTAGCAGGCTGTCATCTGCTTCTGTTTGCAGTATGTGATCAACACCGATGCCCGTGGTAAAGAGCGGTATATTACAACCGTTGTTTCGCAGTGTTCGGCTGACATAGTGTGACATGGTGGTTGCAAACTGCAGATGCTGGTTAAAGTCATCTATATAGTCGCTCGGCACATAGGATTCTTCCCAGCCATATAGGTTCAGACCATTATAGATGCCTTGCATTCCACTGACGCGTGGCGGGTACAGTAGACGTAAGCAGGTTTCTACCTCTGGCTGTGTGAGACTTTGTTCCGCGATATGGGCTATTTCAGGGTCTTGTTGTAAAAACGCTGGATTGGCAGGGAAGTCACCCCCACCTTCTGTTGAATACAAGCCAATACGGTTTGGTTCTAATTGATGTAATGCTCTGGCAAATTCTCGGTTGACGATGGCGAGACTGTAACTGGAATCGTACGGCCCTTCTATTCTTACGCTAAGTTGGCTTTGTGTTTTGGTTGGTTGGACGGTATCAAGCGCGGCTTTAATTAAAGCGCTGCGTAACCTTGGATTGATGATTACTTGTTGTAACGTCGCGGCGTAATGTTCTGCATTTAGACTTTGTGTCCGTAGGCCAAGCTGATTGTATGAGCTGTCTTGCTCTGGTGTGTGTAAGGCAACAATTGTCACTCTCTTTTGTGCCGAATAAAGCAAGCCGTCGTTCCGCTGATCCGATAAGCAAGTATAGATGTCGGTTTTATTCAATATGTCATTGATTGAGTGTGCTGTTTTGTCGAGATCAACAATGTCTACTGCTTGCGTTAAGCCTAAGTTCGTAATGCTTTGTTGAATTTCTGTCAGATACGCTTTTTTTGGCGAATGGGTGAACCATTGCAAGCAAATGTTTTGTTGTTGCATAGCTCGCAGTGTGTACAGCGCATTGAGTAAAGTCAGCGGTTGATTGTTCGGCGTCAGGTCACCAATGAAAGCCAGTTGTAACGATGTGTTAGCGTCTCGAAAGCTCTGTGATGGATGAGCAGGTTCAACGTTCGATTGTGGTTTGGCCGGCATGCTGGGTCTCATTGGTAACAAAGGATGGCTTATTATGGATAAGCCATCCTTGTAATGGAATGAGAAACGCTAGAAATATGAGAAGGTTATTTCTCTGATAAGAGTTTTAGGTCGGTATCAACCATTTCTGTGATCATTTCTTCTAGTGTGGTTGTTGCACTCCAGCCTAACTTTTCTTTCGCTTTGGCAGGGTTACCTAAAAGTACGTCAACTTCTGCTGGACGGAAGAATTCGGGATCTATGATTAGGTAGTCGTCCATATTGAGTCCGACATGTTCAAACGCGATTTTACACATATCTCGTACGGTTGTTGTACGGCCTGTGGCAATGACGAAGTCATCAGGTGTGTCTTGTTGCAGCATAAGCCACATTGCTTGAACGTAGTCTTTCGCATGACCCCAATCGCGTTTTGCATCTATGTTGCCTAAACGTAGTTCGTTTTGTAGGCCAAGCTTGATGCGAGCGACTGCGTCGGTCACTTTGCGGGTCACAAACTCCAAACCACGCAATGGTGATTCATGATTGAATAAGATCCCACTGCAAGCGTAAAGATCAAAACTTTCACGGTAGTTCACTGTCATCCAGTGAGCATAAAGTTTGGCAACGGCGTAAGGCGATCGAGGATAAAAAGGCGTGCTTTCTGATTGCAATGGCTCTTGTATAAGACCATACATTTCAGATGTAGACGCTTGATAGAAACGGGCTTTTGGTGACACCAAGCGCATTGCTTCTAGTACGTGGGCTGCCCCCATACCAGTTACTTGGCTTGTTAATAGGGGCTGAACCCAAGATGTTTGTACGAAAGACTGCGCCGCTAAGTTGTAGATCTCATCAGGTTGGTGTTTCGTTAATATGCGTATTAAGCTCGATATATCCGCAAGGTCACAGTCTTCCAGAATCACATCATTTGTAATCCCAAGCGAGTCAAGACGCCAAAAATTAACGCCGTTTGAGCTGCGTCTAGGGTTTGCGCCAACTACCTTGTAGCCTTTATCGATTAAGAGTTTAGCTAGATATGCACCATCTTGGCCCGTAATGCCAGTAATGAAAGCCGTTCTAACGTCCATAATATCCCAGTAAATAGAGGTTTTAAAAAAGGCGAGACTATAGCACAAAAAGGTCAAGATTGAAGGGGCGTATTCTTATCATATAGACACTTAAACGCGCAACCTCTCTATGATCGAATGTGGGGTGGTGTTAATATGCTGGCATTTAATGCGTCTTAATCTCACTAAACCCTACAATTAAGAGCGTACAATTTAAGAAGGCAACGCATACTCATGTTTATACCTGCAATAATGGCTGGCGGTTCTGGTACTAGGCTGTGGCCTCTTTCTCGTAAAGAATTTCCTAAGCAATTCCTCAGCTTAACCTCTGAAGAAAGTCTGTTACAACAGACCTTAGAGCGTTTAGAAGGCACTAGCCATAGCTCACCTATTCTATTGGCGAGTGAGAAACATCGATTTTTGGTTGCCGAGCAACTTAGACAATCTAAGATTGCTAAGAGCAAAATCGTATTAGAGCCATTTGGTCGAAATACAGCTCCGGCTATTGCGATCGCTTCTTTTATGGCGGCCAGCTCCTCGCCAGAAAATGTTTTGCTGATTTTACCTGCTGACCACAATGTGATTGATATTAACGGTTTTCAGAAAGCTGTTGCCAAAGCTCAGTTGATGGCAGAGAACAATTATTTGGTGACCTTCGGTATTGTTCCAGATCAGCCTGAAACCGGTTATGGGTATATTAAATGCGGTGAAAAAATTGACGAGAACGGTCATCGTGTCGATGCGTTTGTTGAAAAGCCTGATTTAGCGACAGCACAAAGCTATTTGGATGATGGGGAGCATCTTTGGAATTCTGGGATGTTTATGTTCAAAGCCGGCGTTTTCTTAGCCGAGTTGGAGAAATACCAGCCAGATGTGTTTGATCATTGCAAAAGAGCCTTCAATGCAATGAAGAGAGATCAAGACTTCCACCGTATCCCTGCAGATGTTTTTGAAGATTGCCCTGATATTTCCGTGGATTATGCGGTCATGGAACAAACGGATCTAGCAGCCGTTGTGTCGTTAGATGTCGGCTGGAGCGACATTGGCAGTTGGGATGCTTTAAGCCAGGTATTAAAACAGGATGAAAATGGTAATAGCCTACGCGGCGATGCCATTGCGCAGGAAACAAAGAACTCCTTAGTGATTTCAGAAAGCCGTTTGGTCAGTACGATCGGTGTGCAGGATTTGGTTGTGGTTGAAACCAAAGATGCAGTGCTTGTTTCTCATAAAGATCATGTTCAAGACGTGAGAAAAGTGGTTTCTTATCTTCGCAAGCAAGACCGAAATGAAGCCGATTGCCATCGTGAAGTTTACCGTCCTTGGGGACATTATGACTCGATTGATAGCGGAGATCGTTATCAGGTGAAGCGTATTTGTGTGGAGCCTGGCGCTAAGCTGTCTGTGCAAATGCATCATCATCGAGCGGAACATTGGGTTGTGGTTTCTGGCACGGCTAAAGTATTTTGCGATGGTGAAGAAAAAATACTGACTGAAAACCAATCAACTTACATCCCTGTTGGTGCAATTCATTCTCTTGAAAACCCTGGAAAGGTGCCATTAGAAGTCATTGAGGTTCAATCTGGTTCTTATCTCGGTGAAGATGATATTCAGCGCTTTGAAGACCGCTATGGTCGTGTTGAATAACCCATTCATGGTTTGCACTCTTTCACTAACGACAGTTTCTTAAGGTCGCCATTTAAGGTGATTATTAGAGACTGTTGTTGGTTGATATACTCGTAGGATTTTTCCAATGCTGGAAACACTTCGCAGCTTACTTCTCTATAAGCATTTTATATTCAGCTCTATTCGTAATGAATTGGTGACTAAATTTGTGCGCAGTAAGCTAGGTGGGCTATGGGTTATTATTAATCCTTTAAGCCAAGTGGCGATTTATGCCCTGATTTTATCCAATGTATTAGCCGCTAAAATTCCCGAAGTTGAAAGCACTTATGCGTATGCGATTTACCTTATGGCTGGATTATTAGCGTGGAATTTATTCAGTGAAATCATGAATCGCTGTCTCAATGTTTTCATTGAAAACGGCAATTTGATGAAGAAGATGCACTTCCCTAAGATCACGCTGCCCATCATTGCATTAGGCTCATCGATATTAAATAACGTCCTGTTGTTCGTTGCGATGATGCTTATTTTTGTCGTCTTAGGCCATAGCTTTTCTTTGATGCTGTTTTGGCTTATTCCGCTGACACTTCTGTTAGTGACATTAGCATTGAGCTTAGGGCTTATTTTGGGCATTTTTAATGTTTTCTTGCGAGATATTGGGCAGATCATGCCCATTGTTTTACAGGTTTGGTTTTGGTTCACGCCGATCGTCTACCCTATTGCGATTATCCCTGAGAAATACCATCAGTGGTTGATGCTGCTGAATCCTATGTTTTCTATTACCCAAGCCTATCAAACCATTATTGTTTATAACCAAGCGCCATCTTTTGATACTGGCTTAATATGGGGCTGTTGTATTGCTCTGCTTTCACTAGTACTGAGTTTGTTCTTGTTCCGTCGAGCAACAGAAGAAATGGCGGACGTACTATGAGTCTGATTAAGGTAGAAAACCTAGGAAAAGCCTTTTTTACCTATTCATCTGAGCTTCATCGTTTTGCCCGTTGGTTCGGTTTTAATACTCGAAAGACTCAAGCTAAGTGGGTTTTGAAAGAAATCAATTTTACTCTGGGTGCAGGTGAAGCAATTGGCATTATTGGCCAAAATGGTGCAGGGAAAAGTACGCTCTTAAAGATGATTACTCAGACTCTAAAACCAACAAAGGGTGTCATTCAGGTTAATGGTCGCATTGCCGCTATTTTAGAGCTTGGAATGGGCTTCAACCCAGAATTAACAGGGCGACAAAATGTCATACATTCCGCAGGATTAATGGGGTTCTCTGTTCCGCAGATAGAAGAAGTAATGGCTGAAGTTGAAGCATTCGCTGAGATAGGACATTACTTTGATGAACCGACTCGTGTGTACTCTAGTGGTATGCAAGTACGTGTTGCATTTGCTGTCGCCACCGCGTTTAGGCCTGACATATTGATCATTGATGAGGCGTTGTCTGTTGGTGATACTTACTTCCAGCATAAAAGCTTTCAGAAGATAAAAGAGTTCCAAGAGTTGGGGACAACCTTATTGATTGTCTCCCATGATAAAAGCGCCATACAACGCTTGTGTCATCGCGCTATTTTGATTGACCAAGGCACCCTTATTAAAGATGGTCCGCCGGAAGAAGTGTTCGACCTTTATAACGCCATTCTTACTAAGAAAGAAGATCAAAGAATCGAGCAATCTCTTACTAACGAAGGTAAGCTAAAGACATCTTCGGGAAGTGGTAAAGCCATTATTAAATCGGTAAGACTTTTTCATCACCAGCATCAAGAGACAGATACGGTGGCGGTTAATGAGCCTATTCGTATTTGTGTCGACGCCCAAATAATAGAGGAAATTCCATCACTTGTTATGGGATATGCCATAAAAGATCGTCTTGGTGAGGTCTGTTATGGCACAAATACCTGGTATTCAGGGCAAGCATTGATACAGCCGAATATTGGCGAGATGTATCAGTTTAATATTCATATACCAGCCAATTTTGGCGTGGCTAGTTACTCAGTTTCTATCGCACTTCATGGCCAAGAGAACCATTTATCAGACAACTATGACTGGCAAGATCTGTCTTTAGTTTTTAACGTCGTTAATGCCAATAAGGTGCCCTTTCAAGGCAGTAATTGGCTCGATCAAAACATCACAATAGAGCAAAAAAGTAAGAATCTATAACATGACTGCTGAATTCAATATTCCCGATGTACCAGCCCACTCTATCCTTGGTCTTAGTTATAGTGGTATGCACGACTCCTCTATTGCGATCGTTTCACCAAGTGGTGAGATAATCTTTGCCGTGTCTCTTGAACGTCTTTCCCGAGTGAAGCAAGACGGTCGCTTCCCTCAACTTCTTTTGGATCAAATACCTTGGGACAAGATAGACAAAATAGCCTTGCCTGTAGAAGAGTCATACCATTGTGAGATTGATGCCCAAAGCACACATCACCCTTTGCCATTGGCGAACTACAGTGCATTTGATCGGGCTCACAAGGATGATTTTTATGAGCACTTAAAACACTTGAACAAAGAACTTTGCTTTGTACCGCATCATGTGAGTCATGCCGCATCCGCGTTTTGGTTAAGTGATTTCGAAACAGCCTTATGTTTTGTTTACGATGGCGGTATGGCGAATGAAGAATGGTTTGGCGGCTTATTTGACGCTAGCCGTGCGAACAACATCACAGCCATTGATCGTTTCGGTGCCCAGCGTTATGCGAATGTCACGGCTGTTTATACAGCAGTGACTGCTGTTTTGGGTTTTTCTCCCTTAAAACACGAAGGGAAAATAACAGGACTCGCAGCCTATGGTAAAGACAATCCACATTGCGACCGTGTACTTAAACACTGGTTATTAGAGCCTAGAAGCTTAGATGGTTTGCTGCACTGGGAAAATATGTACAGTACTACGGAAGTGCCCAAACTAACGGCGAGCATCAAGAAAATTGAAGCGCTAAAGCAAGACTTAGTTGGGGTTAGCCGTGAAGATTTAGCATTTGCTGTGCAAAAACTGGCGGAACAGCATGTGATTGAGATCCTTAAAAGCTGGCAAAGCACAGGTCAAGAGCTTGGTAATCTTTGCCTCTCTGGCGGTTTGTTTGCCAATGTTAAGGTCAACCAGAGAATCAGTGAATTAGGCTTCAAAAACCTTTTTGTATCACCTCCTATGGCAGATGACGGCACGGCTTTAGGCGCCGCGCTACACGTCGCATCACAAGGTGAAGCGTTTGCACCGAAGCGGGCAGATCATGTGTTTTTAGGTCCTGTTTCTTCTGATCATGAAATTGAAGCATTGCTTGCCAGTAAGAATGTTCAAACCATGACATTGGATGAGTCACTAAGCCCTGCTGAGACGGTCGCTAAGCTATTAGATGATGGTTCTATTGTGGCTGTGTACCAGGGGAGATCTGAGTTTGGCCCACGGGCATTAGGCAATCGCTCTATATTGGCGAATGCAGATGACACGGACATTAACCGTAGCCTCAATGAAAAACTGAATCGAACCGAGTTCATGCCTTTTGCTCCAATGTGCTTAAAGGATGATGCTAACTCCTGTTTTTATAATATTGATGCCGTGGCGCATAGCGCTCAATTCATGACGGTAACGCTAGACTGTACCGAAATGATGCAGACGTTATGCCCTGCTGTGGTTCACTGTGATAATACCGCAAGGCCACAGCTGGTAACGCAAGAAACGAACCCTTTTATATATGATGTGCTCAGTGCGTATAAAGCATTGAGTGGTAAACCTGCGATCGTGAATACTTCCTTTAATGTTCACGAAGAGCCTATTGTTTGTTCTGCTGAGGATGCGCTCAAGGGCTTTTTCGAGTCTGGTTTAGATTACTTATACCTTGCTGGCCACATCATTTCTTTGAAAGAGAACATAGCGTTAGAGAATCAATACTTAAAGCAGAAAATCACTGGGTTACGTCATCAGGTTAGTCATTATAAGCAGCAATCCGCTGAAATAGATTTCTTCAGAAAGGAATTAAACGAGCATGCTGCTTTAGTGAAAAAACAAGAAGATTTACTCGATGCTAGAGCGCAAGAAATTGCTAGAAGAGACCAAGCTGATCAGTCATCAGGGAAAATAACATCGCCATTACGAGCCATTATTAACCTTTTTAAATAAGTTAGGGACGACAAATGAAAGACATTATTTTAGTAACCGGTGCTACAGGTTTTGTAGGTTCTGTGTTGCTTCCTAAATTGTCGATTGCCTTCCCTACTGCTGACATTGTTGGTCTTTATTATAATGACCGGACGACAAATCTATCTGGTGACTCACTTACTAATGTCACCTATAGAGCCTGCAATTTTGCAGACCAAGAGCAAATCAAAAAACTGATTGATGAAATCCAGCCTCGCTACGTTATCAACCTCGCGGCCATATCTCATATACCAACCGCCTGTGATAATCCTGATTTAACTTGGAACGTAAACCTGTACGGTGTCTTGCATCTACTCAATGCCTTGGTGAACACCAATACCGTTTGTACTTTTCTTCAAGTGGGTTCTGGGGATTGTTACGGCCAGTCTTTTGCGAGTGAAAGCCCGGTTGATGAAAACACGGCATTTATGCCAATGAACCCTTATTCAGCCAGTAAAGCGGCAGCTGACCTTGCGGCGTTTTCTTATCGCCATCAAGGTCAATTGAAGATCATTCGTGCCCGCCCTTTTAATCACAGCGGAGCAGGTCAATCTGGTAATTTTGTAATCCCTTCGTTTGCCAAGCAAATTGTGAATATCGAAAAAGGCTTACAACCCCCTGAACTAATGGTTGGCAACTTAACCGCTGAACGCTGCTTTTTACATGTAAATGATGTCGTAGATGCTTACATTGCGCTTCTACTCAATGAACAGACAATAGCTTCTGGGGAAGCATTTAATATCGTATCTGATCAAGCAACGGCTATTCAGTCTGTTCTTGATCGCCTATTAGCAAAGTCGCATGTTGATGTTGCTGTGTTAAACGACCCAGAGAAACAAAGGCCAAGCGATATTCTAAAAGCCAGTGGCAGTGCGGATAAACTAAAGCGATTCACTGGATGGTCTCCCAAGGTGACACTTGATGAGCTACTTGATGATGTGTTGATAGGATTACGGCAGGAGCAGTAAAGCATGTCCAATAAATTGGTCCACAATACGGAAGTAATCGACTTTGATGATTTAGCGCTTCGCATTGATAATGCTGTACTCAAAACGCAGGATGAAGACTTCAAGGCGTTTGTTGAGCCTATGCCTAGCTCTTTCAAGTTGTCGTTAGAGCAATTACTAAGTCTACAAGATCAGCTTTTTGTTGAAGCATGTTTCTGCCGAATATTAGGTCGAGAAGCCGATGAAGGAAGCATTAATCACTACTTGAGGAAGCTTAAAAAAGGCTACGATCCTAGGGCGATTATCGCCTTCCTTCGCTATTCAGAAGAAGGCAAACAACGCTTTGAAGATTCTGATCAAGGCCTTCCTTCTTTGCGTAAATATCGAGTGTTTGCTTTGCCCATGATAGGCCAGCTAGTCACTATAATATTCGCCCTATATAAGAAACTTTGTTAGGTCGATGATTTCGGCATAATTTTATCAAGTAACATAACACTGCTTTCACGCCAATCTATCCATTCATAATCGGCTTCTACTTGTAATTCAGGTGCAATGCCGTTTTGCTCTATGTCTTCTATTTTTTCAGCAAGATCGAGTGGGTTATCTAGTGAAAAGTAACCGATTTTATCTTGCCCAACTTCTCTGTGTATTGGCGTGTCACTTGCCATTACTGGAAGACCATTCGTCAAGCTTTCTACGATAGGTAGACCAAACCCCTCTACATAGGAAGGGAACAACAACATTTTTGCGTGCTTATAACAATACTGCAGTTCTAGGTCATTCAAATCATTCCAAACAAATAAATGGATGTTCAATTGCTTGTGATGTTTGATTCGCTGCATGAGTTTTTCAACCTTCCAGCCTACATGCCCCACGATAAACAAATTAACGTCCTCTGACGTTTCCCACAATTTATCGAAGGCATTTAATAAATGCTGATGGTTCTTACGTGGCTCTATGGTCGATACGATTAAGTAATTAGAGCCAATAGCAAGCTTGTTTTTTAACTCTTCTCGTACAGTTCCTGTGTTTGTTGTCTGATATTTAAAGTCACCGCCTAACAAAAAATAATCGAACGTCTTATCTGCTATTTTTTCTGGGTAAAGATCACCCATGTAGCGGAGCAAATCATTCTTCACAGTTTGTGAAATACCAATGTATCGATCGACGTATTGGATTGAATCATCAATCCAATTCTTAAATGTTTCACTGTGGTAGGAGTCACAATATTCTTTGTGAGTAATGGGGATTAAGTCATAAATAACAGCAATAATAGTCGCATGACGCGTTCTACACTCTGCGACACTCGCCCAGATGTTGGCATGCCAAGTTGCATCAATTAATAACAATACATCGCCATCTTTGATTGCATCGAAGTGGTTTTTATTTTCTTCAGGCGACGCGGCACTCTCGCTCTTAGCCCATCTTTTCAAGCTTCTAACAGGTTGGATTAAAGTGCGGCGTATTAAATAGTTTAAGCCAAAGTTTTCTGGATGGGCGAAGAGAAACTGTCTAACTCGAACAGAAGGAATAAGAGTACAGCTTAGTTCTCTTACCGCTCGATAAATGCGCTTTAACAACTGTTTAGGCGAACTTACCTTCTTGGCTTTTATCGCATATAAATCGCTTGTTGCTAAAGGGGTAAATTGCCCGCCACTAATGGAAACAGGCACCACGTTGAACGCTTCAGATTCAGCGGAAAGCGGTTCAAAATTTTCAATGACTCGACGGATAACTCGTTGGATTCCAGTATTGAGAGTATTATTTTGTGATATATGTGTACAATCGATATAAACCGTCTTCATTAAGATAATAACCCTGTTTCCAATAGAAAATTACAGCAATGGCCAATTTTATCATTACTAAAATTGGCAACCAATCAAGTATTTTTCACCCTGTTTTGAGTGAAGCTATAAAGCCTTCAACAGAGTAAAGTCAGACGATAAAAAGAATACTGCTTAATAAAAAAACCGAACCTAAAATACCAATCAAATTGGCCAGCATGTCATAGAAGCAAAAGCCTGTACCGTAATAGTGATCCCAACATTCTTTTAATAACCCCACTATAAAGGTAAAAAGAATTGCGCATGTCATTGGCAGCAATACATAACTGGCTAGCATAATGCCTGCACTGTATTGGATGTGTAGGACTTTATCTTGCTCTGCCATTTTCTTAAAAAGATCAGCAATCAACATAACGCTTTCATCGCTTGTATGAGTTTCAAAGACGATGCCTGCCACGTATAGCCTGTTGAGTTTTCTAGCCCTAGTTCAATATTGCTATTCCTCAACCGGTTATCTTCTATGAGCTCTTGTATTGCTTGGCTTATCATCTTCTCATCTAATGGGTTTACCAGAAGGCAAGCGCCATTGGCGACCTCTGGCATGGATGAACAGTTAGAGGCAATGACCGGTGTGCCAGACGCCATTGCTTCAGCGATTGGCATGCCGTAGCCCTCATATAAAGAAACATACACAAGCATAGTGGCCAATCGATAGAAAAGAGGCAAATCATGTTGGCTAACATAACCCACTAAGATCACTTCACCCGATCGCGCCATGTCATCTAATTGTTTATCCATCTCTTCATTGTGCCAACCTCGCCCCCCGACCAACACCAGAGGGTAAGCTTGCCTTATTGGTTTGGGTAATAATCGAAAAGCATGGATTAAACTAATCAGGTTCTTACGAGGCTCTAATGTACATAGAGACAAGATGAACCGCTCTGGTAAGGAGTATTGTTGACGTACAGAAAGAAGCTTTTCAGTACTTGGAATCTGTCGAAAGCTATCACTGACGCCAGGAGGAACCAGCGCGATTTTGTCTTCATCCACACCAAATGCTTGGATGATTTCTTGTTTGCTAAATTCAGAAATAGTAACAATACGCTGAGATTGCTCGATGCTTTTGTGAAGCTGTTTCTCAAGCAACTCAACCCGTGCTCGCGGATGACATTCAGGGTATGCAATATGGGATAAATCGTAGACGGTCGTAAGCGCAGGCAAGTCGATCGGAAGCCGTAAAAAACCAGGGTCCCAGTAAACACTATTCGTATCATAGTGAGTGCGCACGTAATTAGTACGCACTTTCTGTGCGCACTTTTCGGCCAACCTGCGCAGCTGATATGTGGTCGATGAGCCTTGTAATTGGCGCTTCATCGCCCCTTTTACTTTCGATGATAAAGAAGGCGTCTGTTGAATATGAGTGAAGTCATCACAGACACGTAACTGTTTCTGAATGCCATTTCTGTCTATTGTACGATATGGCGTAACCCCTTCGATCTGAGTCACAGCGTCACTCGTCAGAAGGGATTCTATTAAGTACCGGCTATAACGGCCAATGCCCGCCAATGGCGGTGATATAGAAGAGACATTAACAACAACCTTCAGTGTCATGGAAGATTAATTACTTCTCTAACCAGCTGTTCACTTGATTAATCGACTCGTTATTAAACTGACCAGTTAAGCTTAATAAGTTCAAGTAGTTCACTGCATAGTCGTATTGCTTCTTGCGATATTCGATCTGCTGCTTCAGCACTTCTCTTCTCGCATCGAGTACTTCAATCACCGTTGCTGTACCGTATTTGTAACCTTTCTCCATCGCATCAAATGACTTTTTCGCGGACTCAATGGCTTTAGCAGAGGCCTTAATACTGACAACGTTAGCCGAAACGTTCAAATAGGCTTCCTGAATGTTTTTTGATATTTGTCGTCTCTTTTCTTCATAGGCAGCACTGTTTCTATTAAAGTCGGCTTCCATTTGATTCACTCTTGCGTTGGTTTTACCGCCGCTATAAAGAGGGACATTTAGGTTAATAGAGGCGACATTTGATTCGTACTCTGATGTGAGCGCGTTTTCATAACCTATATTACTTCGACTGGACGTTAACTGAAGGTATAAGGTTGGTAAATGCGCGGCTGTAGCACTTTTAATACTCTCTTCCGATGCTTGGATTTTGCTTCTTAAGCCTTTTAATTGATGATTGAAACGCAGACCTTGAGACACCCAATAGTCTTTGTCTAGACCTTCTAAAGGTGCGTAATCAAAAGTTTCACGAAAGCCAGATAACGACGTTGTCACATCATAACCAACCAACTCACCCAATGACGCACGAGCAACCGCAACTGCATTTTCTGCAGCAATTTCTTCTGCTACCAATCGGTCGAATCGAGCTTCAAGATCAAGTACATCTGTCAACAAAGCCAGCTGGCGCTCATATTTGGATTTCTGAGATTCTAGCTCACTCACCGTTAGCTTCTTTTCTGATGTAATTTGCTCAAGAACGTCTTCAGCGGCAAGAACAGCCGTGTAGCGATCTAACAAATCTACAGAAACCGTTGCTACTAAGGCCAGATAGTATTCTTCTGCTTCTTCTACACGCTTATCCGACGCTTTTTTGTCATTGTATTTAGCTTTATTAAACAGCTCCTGCGTTAGGCTTAACTGGTATCTTTTACCATTATAATCCTCTTCCGTTGTCGCCGTCTCATAATGCGTAATTGTCCCTTTTGCAGTCAAAGACACTTGGGGCAAAAGATCCCCAAGCGACTGTCTAGCACGAGCTCTACTCATCTCTACATCGGCTGCAGAAGAGGCAATACTTGGTGATGAGGAAAGCGTTTCTTCATGCAAGGTTAAGAGATCAACCGCATGCGCACTTTGGCCAATTATTAAGGTCGTTACTAATAACGCGTAATGTAACTTTTTCAAGAATGAGCCTCTTTATTCTTCAATCATGGAACGAGAAATGGCATTAGTGGCTGGCTGCAGTAAATACTCAAGCACGGTACGTGATCCTGTATTAATCAACACTTCAGCTGGCATACCTGGCAATAACTGCAGTTCACCGAGTTTATCCATACCTTCTTGCGTAACTTCAAGTCTAGCCAAGTAATAACTGAGCCCCGTCTGTTCGTTCAATAAACTATCTGCTGAAAGCGTAATCAAACGGCCATCAATCATAGGTGTTGTTGCACTTTTGAAAGAGCTAAAACGAATATCTGCATCCATCCCAATAGACAGACGATCAATATCAGCAGTTGACACTTCGGCTTCTACAATAAGCCTTTCGCCTTCAGGAACAATATCCAAAATCGGCGTACCTGGTGCCAATACACCACCAACTGTATGTATGTTTAATCCCAGTATCATACCGCTACTAGGCGCTAAAACATCGGTACGTTTTACTTTATCCGCAATGGTTGAAATACGCTCTTCTAAATCAAATACTTGAGACTGTGTTTCTGAGAGCTGGATAGAAACATCACGGTGAAATTCTCTGTTGTACTGCAATATTTGCAATCGCGTTTCTTCAATTTGAACTTGTAGCCCTTCAATACGAGATTGATTTTCTTCTATCTCACCTTCTGTTCTATCTTTGTTACGTTGAACATCAACCAGTCTTTGTTTATTTACAAAGCCATCTGCCAGCAAGGCTTCATTGTCACCAATTTCGCTAAGATAAGAAGCCAACAACAATGACTTGTTCGCATTCGATGCTTCTAACCCTAAGATACTTGTTTCAAATTGAGAGATTTTTTTCTCTAGTAGGCCTATTTCACCTTTTAAAGATGCTTTGCGGGCTTCAAACAATTCCCTCTCACTGATCATAACTTCTGAGATTCGAGGGTCATCACTTTCCACAAATGGAAATTTAATGAAATCCGCTTTATCACGTTCAGCGATCAAGCGAGCCTGTTTTGCACGAGCGATTGCTAATTGGCTCTTTAAAATACTTAATTCAGCCAATGATTGTGTTTGGTCTAAAACAAGCAATACATCACCTTGTTTCACTTTGTCGCCATCTTTTACATTAATGGCTTTCACAATACCGCCTTCTAAGTGCTGCACAGTTTTTCGGTTGTTTTCAACTTTCACTGTACCTGACGCTAATGCCGCACTATCAATAGGCGCGGTTGCACTCCAACCACCTAACACAACAAACACAAGAAAAATAATCGCAAAGCCAACCAGTTTGATGGATCTATCACTGGTTTTAATATCGCTGGCTGTCGGGTCTTTTTCTTTAAGAGGGTTAATCTCTTGATCGTATTCATCTGCAATGGCTAGCGCTTTTCGTCTCTCCGCCATAATGTCTTCAGAGTCATCTTCAGGCGTTTTACCTTCAGCTGCCTCATTCTCAAGTGAGTCTTCAGATGAGCTTCTGTCTTCTGTTTCATTGTTAGAAGGCGCTTGATCTTCTTTCTGTGCCGTACTCTTAGGAAGCACCTGATTGTTATCGTCTTTTTTAATGTCGTCTGGCATCGTCTTAAATCACTATGTTCAATTCGGTTTATTTTCTTCAGTTTTAGCAGTTTCAGCCACAGCTTGCTTCACGGGTGCTGTTTTTGCTTTGCCTTGTATTTCAGCCAATACTTGATCTCTCGGACCAAACAGCTTGATTTTACCTTCGTTCAACATCATTAACTTGTTAACCGAGCCTAAGATACTAGGTCGATGCGTTATAACAAACACCGTTGCTTTACGCTGCTTTAAGCGGTGTATAGCAAGCATCAAGGCTTTTTCGCCTATGTCATCTAAATTCGAGTTCGGCTCATCAAGTACCACTAATGTTGGGTCATCATATAGCGCACGGGCCAAACCAATTCGTTGGCGCTGACCACCTGATAAACCACTGCCTTGTGAGGCAATGACGGTGTCATAACCGTTCGGTAGAGCGAGTATTAATTTATGAACACCTGCTGATTGTGCAGCCTCAACCACTTTGACGGGATCGACTTCACCAAAGCGGGCAATATTCTCACTGATCGTCCCTTCGAATAATTCAATGTCTTGTGGAAGATATCCAATATGAGGTCCGAGTTCTTCTCTGTTCCAAGCAAAAATATCAGCGCCGTCTAAGCGAATTTTTCCGCTTCTGGTTGGCCAAATGCCTAGTAACCCTCGGGCTAACGTTGACTTACCTGCCGCACTTGGCCCAATCACACCAATGACATCCCCAGCAGCGGCTTGAAAGCTAACCCCTTGGATTGCTGGTAGTTTTGCATTAGGTGGAATAATAGTCGCCGCTTCAAAAGTGACAGCACCATTAGGAGAAGGTAATGACATTGTTTCTTCATCCTCCCCTACTTTCGATAGAATCTCTGATAGTCGACCGTATTGCCCGCGAGCGGCAACAAAGCCTTTCCATGTACCAATCATTTGATCGATCGGTGCCAACGCACGACCTAATAATATAGAGCCTGCAATCATTACCCCTGGAGTAATTTCATTGTTAATCGCTAAATAAGCCCCGACCCCTAGAATTAACGATTGCACCAATATTCTCAATGTTTTGGAAATAGAAGTAATGATACCGGCGCTGTCACTCGCTTCGGTTTGCCAATTTAGAACGCGATATTGTCTTGTTAACCAACGCTCACGTAGGTTACGCAACATGCCCATTGACTCAATCACTTCCGCATTCGCTAAGTTTTGACGTAATGCGTTTCCTGAAGCATTCATTTCATCATTGGCTTTTTTCAACTGTTTGCTGGTCGCATATTCATTAATGACGGCTAAAACAGCCAATAAAATAGCACTGGCCACACCCACCCATCCGTACCAAGGATGGAATAGGAACATGACAGCCAAATAAAGCGGTAGCCACGGAGCGTCAAAAAAGGTAAATAGGCCATTGCCTGTCATAAATTGACGTAAGCCATTTAAATCTTGTACTGGTTGCGCACCACTCATGGTGCCACCGGAATACAATGATTGCTTAAAGCTAACGTCAAATGCTCTTTTGTTTAGCTGCATACTCAAGCGAGTGGCAACACGAACTAATATCCGTGACCTTACCCACTCCAACCCGCCTAATGTCACCATCAATACAACTAAGATAAGAGTGATCATTAATAAGGTTGTCTCACTGCCGCTGGTAATCACTCGGTCATAGACCTGGAGCATATAAAGAGCAGGCACGAGCATTAAAATATTAATGCACATACTAAAGAAGCCAACAGATATAAAAGAAGAGCGGCAAGTCTTAAGAGCTTGCTTCAAGGGATTTGGTTTATTTTCACTCATGAAATGAGAATCTCGGTAAATGGAACACAATAGACTAGATTTAGTGCACGTATATTAGGTCGATCACCAAAAAGTAAAGGGCCACATGCTAAAAACAAAAATAAAGCCTGATGCCAACAGAAAACCTCCATCCTTATAAAAAATGGGGGGTTTATCTAGCAAAACATCACCAAATTCACGATTCAGTGTCCGATTTAAACCACCGTTTAATCCGTAAATAATGATCGGGCTTTATTAGGTTTTAATCGTACACTATAATACGAATATATCCAATATAAGGTTTAATCCGTAAACTGAGGTAATACATGGCAAATATCGCCTATTTGCGTGTCTCTACAGACCGACAAGATGCTGATAATCAAAAGCATGGCATTCTTGAGTACGCCAACGATAGTGGCATGAGCAACTTAACATTCGTTGAAGACACCATCTCGGGAAAAGTGAAATGGCAAGAGCGTAAATTAGGGGAAATGCTTCAGAACGCCAAAAGCCAAGATACGATTATTTTTTCCGAAGTCTCTCGAATAGCTCGTTCTACATTGCAAGTATTAGAAGTTTTAGAATATTGCACAAAGCGACAAATACACGTTCATATTGCCAAACAAAAAATGAGGTTTGATGACTCAATGCAGGCCAAAATAACCGCAACGGTATTAGGTATGGCAGCAGAAATAGAACGTGAATTCATTTCTTTAAGGACACGGGAAGCCCTGGCCGCAAAAAAGAAGATTGGCATGATCTTAGGTCGCCCAAAAGGACCAGCAACCCGTACGAAGTTAGACAAATACCATTTGCAAATTCAAGACCTAATCAACAAAGGGGTCAGCAAACGAAGTATTGCTAAAATAATCGATTGCGCTCCATCGACACTGTATGACTACATTAATCGAAAAAAAATCGTGAAAAGAGACATTAACGAAGGAAAATCGTTAATAATAGTAAAACAGAGAAAACACACCGAATAACAAACATTTATGAATAAAAACAAACACTTATCAACAATATTTAGTTAACCACAAAGGCTTTAATTTTCATCAAAATAGCTAATTCCCGCAAAACGAAATTACATTTAAATTTTGAGTACCAACCCCCAAAAACACCAGTACAAAGCCCCAAAATCAGTGGTTTTAAGAACCCTAAAAATGGCCAAAAATGGCAAAATATTTTCCTTATCTATCAGTAAGTTATGGCTAAAACAGGGGTAAAAACACATTACTTCACGAAATTAGAGTTTCGTGAAGTAATATTATTGATACTGGTACCGTACCACGTTAAATTTTTTACGCGAAAATGATCAGGCAAAATAAGAGAGAAATACAGTGGGGAATCAGGGTTACCAGTTGGTATCTTCAAGGTTCATTAGCGCAGCAGCGATATCATCTCGGCTCGTGCGGCCACCGATTCTCTTCTTAACGCCATCTTCTTCAATGAATAGCTCGCCTTGAGATTGCGGCTTTGGGGAAAAAGCAAAGCAAAGCATGTGTACTGCTCGGCCTTTCTTCTCAGTGGTAAGAGTGATTTCCCAGTCAGACTTTTTATTCAGCTCTCGAACTGATGGCGTAAGAACACGCTGATTCAAGTAAGAAAAGCGGTCGTACTTATTCCCTAAATCGAAAATGATACGAAACTCTTCAACCGAAATTCTCAACCAATTTTCCGGCAAGTGTTTCCGCTCAACTTGGCGTAACAATTCATACAGCCGCACAGTATAAGCACTGTCGAACTTCGCCACATCAAGTAAATCTATCTGGGTAAATTTACTTAGCATCCCAGTTAAATAGTGAGAAACCTTATTACCAAAGCTGATCTTCACCGAGTCAGAGGAGTACTCAGTACTATCTACCCAGTTCATTACTAAGGTCTTTTTTGAAGTCGGGTTAATAGTGACTTGTCGATTCATGAGTTTTCGGGAAGCGTTCTTTAGGTCTCGCCAAGGCTGAGGCGTGTTGTAAAGCGCTTCCCACTGCTTAGCAGTGATCTCAACATTGATGTTTTGCCCTTCTTTAGGCAATTTATGAGAGTCTATTTTGCTAATAGCATGCAATAACAAACGTTTCTCAACAAGAGTCATTGTGTACGCAGAACGGACCAACTCATTGTCTTGGACCGCTACATTAGATTGTTCATTATCGAGTCGAGGGTTCATACTATATTTAACTATTGTTTAAAAAAACGTCACTATTATTATAAAAAGACACATTTAATACAATAGCACACTTAATGATAAAAAAGGGGATTTATAGACTCAGTCCTATTTTATTAAAGGACTAAATATTAAAAACAAACACCATAATCATAACGACAAATTTGACACCTTTAAATTCAATTATTTAAAACAATTAATTTAAAACACATATTTAAACCAACAATAAATAATACTATTTATAGATAAAAACATTCAAAATCCCCTTACACACCCCATTAAAAACGCACGACAAATTTGACACCTTTCGCTTAAAAAAAGGTCGATATAGATGATTTTTTAGTCAGAAAATGCTTTTTTTCAAACAAATTAAAGCCAAAAATACGTCAAAAAAACCTCTCAAATCACTTCAAAATGACCGTAAAAATCACCTCCAAATTACGTCGAAAAAGATAAACTAAAACCACCTCAAAACAGCCCAAAAAAAACCTCTGAAAACACCCCGAAAACGCCAACGACAAATTTGATACCTTTACGACAAATTTGATACCTTTCCACGACAAATTTGATACCTTTCCACGACAAATTTGATACCTTTCCACGACAAATTTGATACCTTTAGGTCGCTACAGCCCAGAAATGGCGGGATCTACAGCGCACCTAAAAAGGTCTTAAAAAGAATTTAAAAATATATTAAAAAGGGAATTTGATGTCTTTTTCGATCTATTTTCAGCCCAAAATACCCTCAAACACAGTTCCAAAAGACACTCATAAAACCCTCTAAAATCCCTCTAAAATGATTGACTATGGAACAGTAAAACAGACACACAACTTTTTGCTTTCCTCCTCAAAACTTTACTTTTCATCATAAAAATTACCTCTTCCAAATGATCGACTGTTTGTGTTACTTTAGCTGGAAATGAAATGAACGACTGGTTATGTCAGTAAGAAAACGAGTAAAAACGACTGTTTGTGTAAACGATTTTATAAAAGACTGTTTGTGTAAATAAATTTAAAAATTAAATAAACAATTAACGCCATTTAAATAACGAACAAATAAATCAGGTATTTAAACTAATATATTTAATTTGAAAAGTTTTCGACCGTTTATGTAAATAAATCAAATAAGCAATGATCGACTATCTGTGTAAATATTTAAAATAGCCAATGATCGACTGTCTGTGTAAATCCCACCTAGAAAACCAATGATCGACCATCTGTGTAAATATTTAAGATTTAACAAGATCGACTATCTGTGACAGTCGATCTTGTCGCTAGGATCGACTGTTTGTGTAAATTTATATTGATCCTTTCCATGCCACTTGAACGCTTTAGTAAAGCTAAAAAATATCGATTACCCCACGAAAACGGCACCCCCACCCATGATCAATACCATGATGAAGTCTTGTTAGGCTGATTCAAGAAGTGCTTTAAGTCATCTGACTCTGAAGTGAGAAATAAGGCTGAAAACAAGTTGTCGTATATCTAAGCAACAACATCCGCAAGGAACAAAAACTTTTTTTAAAAGTCCATATACTGACTAAAATCAGTATAATCACTACTTTACACAGCAATAAGCAGTCTTTTTTCACCTTGAAGCGTACCGTTGCGTTTCAACAACTTACGTAAATGAGTTATGAGCGAAAACACAGACAACATACGAACAAGCCTAGAAACCATTAATCAAGATCCACAGATCAATATGATACCGACGACTGATGGTGAGATCAGTCAGTTGATCGTGGCTGAAGCGAACTACGACCGCTGGTCTAATTTCCTTTTTCCTCATTCAAAAAGCAACGATATATATGGGAAAAGAAAGCGTCAGTGGAGCGTTACCTTGCCTGATGGCGTAGAAAAGTCTGCTCAAATTGAAGTTGTTCCCGCACAAGACGAAAAAAGCTACACAACCAAAAGCTATGATGTGTTCCTTGCTGTAACAGAAATTTGGAAGTCAAGAGACATGACAGACGAAGTCATGGAAATCCACCTTGGAGACATCGCAAAGATTTTAGACCTAAGAGAAAACGGTCGAGTTGTAAACATGATCATGGAAGAGTTACGTTGCTTGCATGACACCAAAGTATCTTGGGTTTTTTCGTTCCATTCCTCTGAAACCAAAGAAGACACCTATAAAAATCAACGTGTGCTCGATACTTTTGACTATGTTCAAAAGTCAGAAAGAAATCACGGAGAAACCAAAACCACCTGTTCTATTCGCTTATCTGAACATATTCGTTTAAACATCAAAAACAAAATCACGGTGCCAGTCAATTTTGCGGCAAGGAAGAAAATTCGCTCCAGCATTGCAAAAGCACTTTACAGTAGATTAGATAATTTACTGTTCCATAATCCAATTTATATCAGAACAGCGCTGGGTCTAATCGAAGACCTAAACGTCAAGCCTGGTCGATATTTGTACAAAAGCCAAAGAAAAAACCTCCTGCAAACGCTGAAGAAAAACCTTCATGGCGCAGAAATGTCGCAAATTGGTTGCTACATTTACGTCGATATTGAAGAAACGCCAGATAAAAAAGACTGGCAATGTATTTTTAGAACCAATCACTCTTCTGGGCAAATTAGCGATAAATCAGAAACGATTGACGGCCAAATTCAGCATGACGACAGCGCCTCACTTTTTGACATGATCGAAAAAGAGATTGGTGCTTGCCCGCAATACACAGAAACCTATCAATTATTAGCGCTGACCTACGAAGCCTCTTTCATTTTAGATGTTATTAAAGAATGGAAAGAAACAACTAGCCTCAACACTGCTATCGAAGACAAACAAAAATACTTTGTGAATCTCATACATCATACTGTTCACAAAAGAGGGCTAAATTGGATTACATCATGTGGAAAGCAATGTCCGCTTAGACCTGAGAATATGCTCTTTTAAAGAGAATCATTCTCTTTTGCGCATTTATCGAAAATTTTTTTGTTGAATAGTGAAAAAATGCCGCTCAGAGGCTCTGTGGAGCCATTTAGCGATATTTTTGTAAAATTCCATGTAAAACGTGGTGTTTGG
>NZ_JBLIXK010000017.1:0-26810 GCF_047525555.1 Marinomonas algae
TTCGTCTGTAGGAAATGGAAGGTCTGAAAGGGAATAGAGACAGGAACAGATCAGATTAGAAACAAGAGCGTCTTAGTGGTCATTTACTTGCGCTTGTTTCGTACCTCAACGCGTCTGCGTAAATGACCACTAAGACACTCTATTTCACTTTCCTTCTGCTTCGACAGAAATGACATCCAAGGCACTTTATTGTCTGCCAGCCTCATTCTTCGATGTGCCAACTTAAATTAAATCACCGCCTATAACACCACACCCTTTATTCAGTTATTATAAGCGTCTACTCTTAATTAATTTGATGTTATGACACCTGAAATATTTATTAAACGTGCTCTTAATGCGTCTTTAGTGACTCGTACTGAAACGATTCAAGGCTTATGGAGCGGTTATGGAGAAATCATTCGTTTCTCTGTCGATAGGTCTGACATTGCTAAGAGTGTTGTTCTTAAGTCTATTCAATTCGGACAAATTCAAAACCACCCTCGGGGTTGGAAGTCTTCATTTGCTCATGATCGTAAAGTGAAGTCTTATAAAGTCGAAGCGAATTGGTATCAAGAGTGGTCTGCTGCTTGTACTGAACATGAGCGTTTGCCTAAGTTACTTGCTTCTTTTTATCAGGAAGGTGAAACCTTTCTTTTATTAGAGGATTTAGATGCAGCAGGCTTCGGGCGTCGTTGCGATTTCCTCTCTGTGGAAGAGTCCACGATTGTGATTAATTGGCTGGCGAGTTTCCATGCCCGTTTTCTACAGACTGAGGTGCGAGAAGATTGGCCAGAAGGTTTATGGGCTAGAGGTACTTATTGGCATTTAGCTACTCGCCCTGATGAATGGAAGTCTATGTCTGAGGGGGAATTAAAAGAACAAGCTGGAAGTATCGATAAAACTATTGATCAAGCGTGTTATCAAACTTTAGTTCATGGTGATGCAAAACTGGCGAACTTTTGTTTCAGCGATGATTTAACTTCGGCTGCCGCAGTGGATTTTCAATATGTTGGGCGGGGGATTGGTGTCCAAGATCTAGCTTATTTTCTTGGTAGTTGTTTCTCTGAATCTGAATTGAATGAGCATCTTGATTATCTGCTTGAACTGTATTTTTCGGAATTGTCTCGATGCATTCTTGCGACAGGTGAATCTCCAGATACTGCAGAAGCCGTTGCTTCTGAATGGCATGGATTATTTTCCATCGCATGGGCTGATTTCCATCGATTTATTCTAGGTTGGTCACCCACTCATAAAAAGAACACGCTGTTTAGTCGCAAGATGACAGAGCAAGCGCTTTCTCAATTAAGAGGAGCGTAGCGCTCGGTTTGTTTTCGCTGTCGCCTGTGCCTCTAAGGGATTTTCTGGCCATGGGTGCTTTGGGTAACGTCCACGCATTTCTTTACGAACGTCAGGGTAAGCTTGTTGCCAAAAGAAAGCTAAATCTTGAGTGACCGCAAGAGGTCTTTGCCCTGGAGATAAAAGTTCAATCCGCACAATTTGATTTAATACTTTAGGGCTTTCAGTACAGCCAAACATTTCTTGTAACTTTACTCTTAACGTGGGATTTACTTCACAGTAATCAATTGCATGACTTGACCCTGATGGCGCTGCGATACGCGCAGGAACGCTTTTATTGAGTTGCTGTTGTTGGTTCCAGTCGAGTCGGCTCAATAAAATGTCTGCTAGAGAAAGCTTATTCATTGCTTGTTGTGTGGTGACTTTACCAAGGTAGGGTGCAAGCCATTCTTCAAGAGAATTTAATAGCGCCTGATCTGAGCTTTCAGGCCAAAGATTGTTATGGTCATGGGTGAAAGCAAATTGCATTCTGGCTTTTAGCTGCTCGCTTGCTGAATCCCAAGGTAAAACAGATAAGCCTTCTTGTTTTATATATTGGCATACAGCATCAGCGATGTCGGCCTCAGAAGGCGATTTGAGCTTTTGTGAGTCTATGCATATTTTGCCAATCCAACGCTGGGATTCACTGATCAGTCTGCCTTCTTTTTTAGACCATGCAAAATGTGTTTTTAATGATATTAAGTCTGGGGCGTTGCTTGTAATGGTCGACAACTGGAGCGCTGTGCTCAGGAAAACTCGATCTTCTTGACCATTATGTCCTCCGATATCCAACGCAATCATCCATTCACTTTGTGCAACAGGATCTTCAATGGATAGGCTTGCTATACGGCCGTTTGCCAATTTATAACGGACTTTGCCTTGTTCGTGGCTAACCCTTTGGGCGATACGATCGGCAAAGGCATGTAGCAATAGTTGTGTCATTTCATTGGAGGTTTGATCAATGCTTTCGATAGCGATTTTTTGGCTTTGTTGTTGCCATTGTTTCAGTGATTTTCGATAGGGCTTTTGTTTGTGTGGATTAATCTTTGTATGAGCGTTATCTAGCCAATCAAGTCGATCAGTAAGGTCGCTGTGATGCTGGGTTAAAGGGTCGCCTTCAGACAATATGGTACAAATAGCACAGGCTACTTCTGCCATATTTAGGCGTCTTCCTTCGATCAGAATTCGTGCTAATCTAGGTTCGATATTCAGGTTGCTCATCTGTGTTCCGAGCGCACTTAATTGTAGATCTTTTTGCCTTTTTAAGGCGGTGAGATTGGTCAGTAAATCGACGGCTTGTTGCCAATGGCTGTTGGGCGGTGGCGTGATCCAATCGAGTTCCAATCTATTTTGTACGCCCCACTTTACCAACTCCATAACAAGGCTGCTTAGGTCGCTGATTTCAATTTGAGGCTGAGCTTGAGAAGCAAGCTGGTATTGCTGATTTTCGCTCCACCATCGATAGCACACGCCCGGTTCTGTTCGCCCAGCTCGCCCCATTCGCTGTACGGTTTCTGCTTGAGTGGCACGACGAGTATGAAGTCTCGTGGTTGCTGTGTTCGCATCAAAACGCGCCTCACGACTTAAACCGCTGTCGATGACCACTCGAACACCTTCTATGGTCAAACTTGTTTGAGCAATGGAAGTGGCAAGTACAATTTTTCGGGCAGGCGCAATTGCCGGCTGAATAACGGCTTCTTGCTCTTTTAGGTTTAGCTCGCCATATAACGGAAGAATACTTAAATGGGATTCATGCCCGAGTCGTTCTTGCAGTTGGTTCGCCACGCGACGAATCTCTCTTTGACCGGGAAGGAAAACCAGCAAGCTGCCAGATTCTTCAGAGAAAGCTTGGCAGGTGAGGCGTACCACTTCATCAACCACTTGATCGGTTTTTAAGGCAAGGTTGGCGTAGCGTGTTTCAATCGGAAAGCTGCGTCCTTGGCTGGTTAATACAGGGCAACCGAGACGAGCTTGGAGTGCTTCTGTATCAAGCGTAGCGGACATGACTAACAGTTTGAGCGGATCTTCATCCCGATACAAATCACGAGCTTGCAGGCATAAAGCAAAAGCGAGGTCAGAGTGCAGGTTGCGTTCATGGAATTCATCAAAAATAACCAGTGCGATGGAATCAAGACTTGGGTCGTCTTGAAGCATTCTGGTTAATACGCCTTCTGTGACAACTAAAACTTGAGTGTGTTTGCTTTCTTTATTTTCATGACGAATGCGATAACCAATGCGCTCACCAAGTGGCTCGTTCAAGGTATCGGCAAGACGTTTTGCTGCGGCTTTAGCGGCCAAACGGCGGGGTTCCAACATAATGATCTGCCGACCTTTTAACCAATTTTCTTCCATTAAAGCGAGAGGAACTACGGTAGTTTTACCTGCACCTGGCGCGGCTTCTAAAATGGCTTCATGATGCTGACTCAGCTGGTGTTTCAGGTCAGGAATCAGTTGGAAAATAGGCAGTTCGTTAGGCATAAAATCGCTCGTTGATGTGCTTCGTCTATCATAGCGTTTTTAAGCGGCTAACGCAGATCAAAATGAGCTTTACAGAGTCATTCAGAGGGATTGGCAATTTGCTAAACTCAGGTATAGTTCGGTTTTACTTCGTTACTTGTGCTTTTAAAAAGCCATAGGACAAAAATATGATGATACAAATTGGTTTGCTTATTTTATTGGTTGTGGGTTATGTGATGTTTTCCCGCTTTCTTAAATCTTCCATTACCTTACTAGGCCAGAAGAAGTCGGTTAACGAAGTACGTGTGACCTATGTTTCTAAAATGCTTAATCTTGGCTTTACAGCTGTTTTCATCTTGTTGGTGTGTTTAGTTTTGGGCGTAGGATATGGGCAGTTGGCGATTTTCTTTTCGTCTGTGTTTGCTGTTGTCGGTGTTGCTCTGTTTGCCCAATGGTCAATCCTTAGCAACATTACGGCCAGTTTGATTATCTTCTTCGGCTTTCCTTATCGCGTGGGAGATTGGGTGAAAGTAGTCGATAAGGACGATGAAATCTTAGGTCAGATTATAGAAATCTCGACCTTTCATGTGATCATCAAACGCTTATCTGACGATATCGTAACGTATCCAAATAGTCTGATATTACAAAAAGCAGTAGTGCGCTTCACTGACCAAAAAGCTGCGGAAGCCGTGAGCCAATTCAACAAAGAAGAAAAAGAGCCAAAAGACTCGGCCGAATAGTGTTGAACAAAAAACAATCAATTTTTTAAGATCTGGCTTACTTATGTCATACTAAGAGACTTTCATCGTATTGAAGGAGAAAGTCTCGTGAAATCTGATCCAGAATCTCTGCTAAAAAATAACGATGCGCTTATTCATTCTGATGCAATGAAAGTAAAGTCCCATGCGCAACGGCCTCAAGAAGATTGGGTGCTTCATACCTTAATGATAGAAGGTTATGACGTACCATTTCGATTCAAGCGCCAAGGAAAGTACCGTACGTTACGAGGTGCTCGCGTAAATTTAACCTACTATCCGACTCAAGAAATGGTCGCGGGTATTCCTGTCGAAATCATGAAAGTTGTGCGTGTAAAACGCACTTAATTGGCAAACTTTACAGCTAAAATCACTTCTACTTTTATTTTTGATGATATGAACTTAATATGGCGTCACCTTGTCTTTTAGATGAGCTATTTTGTTTTATATTAGGTGTGAAAAAATAATGGAAACGGTATTTTCTGGACGCTTGCTAGCTAAGATGAAGCGCATTGAGCGAAGCGTTTGGTTTCAAGGTTTTATCATCGGCATCATTATTGTTGCTGCGTTAACCGTAGGAGCAAAAACCTACCCTCTACCTTACAGTGTTGAACTGGCGATCAATTATCTAGACGCTTTCATCACGGTATTTTTCTTGGTAGAAATCAGCTTGCGTTTCATGGCTTGCGACGACAAACGTCGATTCTTAAAAGACCCATGGAACTTATTCGACACTATTATTGTGATTGGCAGTTTGGTGCCTCTCTCAGACACAGACATGATTCTGGTTGCTCGTTTATTACGAGTCTTCCGAGTGCTGCGTTTGGTTTCGATTATTCCCGATCTGCGCTTTTTAATTAATGCCTTGCTAAAAGCCATTCCCAAAATGGGCTATATCGCGCTTTTGATGTTTATCATTTTCTACATCTTTGCGGCGGTTGGTTCTATCTTCTTCGATCAGGTGAATGACGAATTATGGGGCGACATCGCCATTTCTATGCTGACTCTGTTCCGCGTTGCCACCTTTGAGGATTGGACAGACGTAATGTACGAAACAATGGAAGTCTATCCAATGAGCTGGATCTTCTACATTGTCTTCATTTTCTTAACGGCGTTTGTGTTTTTAAACATGATGGTCGGTGTTGTGCTTGATGTTATGACCAGAGAAACCGCGGAAAAAGAGCAAGAAAACCAAGACAATCATCACCATGCCTTGGTTCAACAGATCGCGGAGTTACAAGCTCAAGTCGCGCGATTGTCCGATAAAATCGATGATTCACACAAAGCATCATCGCAAGATAAAGAATAAGTCTAAGTCTAAGCTTGCTGGTTGGCTCGACGAGCTAACCAGCGCCCGCCTAATGTATTCATAATTAATCCAGCCAACACCAAGGCGATGCCAATCCACTGATACGAGCCGATTTTCTCATCTAATATCCACGCGGTGGACGTGAGTCCGACAACCGGAACACCAAGCGTCAGTGGCGCAACGGTTCCTGCGGAATAACGGGACATCAAATAGCTCCATAAGCCGTAACCCATAATGGTCGCAACGACAGATAAGTAGGCGAGAGTGGCCATGGTTTGCCAATCAATCTGAGTGATGTTGCTCCACATAACATCGCTGCCATCGATAAAGTAAGAGCCAATAAAGAAGGGAATAGGTGGAAACCAGCAAGACCAAACAATGAGGTTTACGTTCGACTCATAACCTTTTCGACTGATGGTTTTTGTGACGATATTACCGAATGCCCAGCTTGATGCCGCCGCTAAAGTGATACCAAAACCTATCGCAGTCATGCTTGTGTCTTCGCCATGCAAGCCAATAACTGCTAAACCTGAAGCCGCCACACCAATGGACAATAATTGATAAGGGCGCACGTATTCTTTGAAAAATAGAGCGGCAAACAACAGAGTGAAAATAGCCTGAGATTGCAGAACCAAAGAAGCGAGTCCAGCAGGCATGCCAAATTCCATAGCGGTAAATAGGAAAGCAAATTGTCCGAAGTTTAAGGACAAACCGTAGGCGAGCATCCACTTTAGCGGCGTTTTAGGGCGAGCGAAAAAGAAGGAGCCGATCACCGCAATCACAAGAAAGCGTAAGCCACCCAGCATCATTGGGGTTAAGTCGTCGAGCCCCCAACGAATCACCACAAAGTTAAAGCCCCAAGCAAAAATAATCGCAAGACCGAGTAACATATCTTTTGGTGTCATGGGGAACCTTAACGTTGAATAAAAAGGAATCGCCTACTTTAAGTGGTTTCGTATGAGAATCCCATGTACACATCAAGGAAAAATTAAGCAGACAGATTAAAAGGCATTTTTAAATCTGTCTGCTGAGTCTTAGGAGGGCAAACCTGTCATTAAAAGTTTGATGCCATAAGAGGTGCAAATCACAGCGATAAAACCTGCACCATAGAGCAATAAAAACCATTGCCAAGATTTCAGTTCAGCGAGTTTGTCTTTCAGTCGTTTCGCCATTAGTAACCCTCCTGATAATCTTCGACCTTGCCTGCGAATACGCGATAACCCCAAATGGTATAAGCGCAAATCAGCGGGACGAAAATACACACGCCCGGTAGCAAGAAGAGCAAGCTGGAATCTGGCGAAGCGGCGTCCATAAAGGTTAATTGTCTTGGAATCAGGTAAGGAAACAAGCCTACAACCAAGCCTGCAAAACCTAACAAGAAGAGTGCGGAAGCACACCAAAAAGGACGGCTTTCTCTGCTGTTATCTTGATGCGCTTTGTGTGCGCTGAGGTCCTTCCATACAAAGAATGCAGCGGCCAAACTTAGGAGTGGCAAAGGTGACAATAACAGGAAGTTGTAATCGCTGAACCAACGCTCGCGGATTTCCACTTCGTTAATCACTGTCCACAGACTGACGGCGAGCATGGCTAAGACAGTGATGATGAGAAGTCGTTTGCCCAAATGCGCTGCATGTTGCTGAATCCTGCCGCGGCTTTTCATAAACAAGTAACACGCGGCCAGCAAGGCATAACCTGCCATCACAGAAAATCCGGTCAAGATGGAAAAAGGCGTTAGCCAATGCAAGCTAGACAAACTGCTCGTGTCTGAGGGAACGCCTTGAACCAAAGAACCCAGTAACAAGCCTTGGCAAAAGGCCGCAATAGCAGAACCTGAACTGAACGCCAAATCCCAATAAGGTCGAGAGGTGTTGGATTTGAAACGATACTCAAAGGCGACACCACGGAAGATCAAGGCAAACAGCATCAGCATGATTGGCAGATAAAAGATGGAGAGAATATCGCCATAGGCCGCCGGAAAGGCCGCAAACAGAATTACGCCTCCAAACACCAACCAAGTTTCATTGCCATCCCAAACATGTGAGATAGAGCGCATTAAATGGTCTCGCTCGCCACCTTGATTGAACCATGGATACAAGATTCCAATGCCTAGATCAAAGCCATCGAGCAAGACATACATAAAGATGGCGAAGCCTAAAACGAGGAAGTAGAAAAATGCCAAATCCATTATTGTTCTCCTTCTTTGTTTCGTGCTTGTGTATTTTGAGTGTCTTTATTATCAGCATCGTTTTCTTGTAACAGCTTCACCCACGCCAAAGCGTAACCGGGCGCTTTCATACCGATTAATTGCTGTTCTAAGGCGGCCATACTTGGTGGGCCTTTCTTGATTAACTTACGCATGAAGTACAGATAAACCCCAAGCAGCAAGGTATAAATCACCACGAAGACGATAAGAGTGAATAAGACTCGCTCGGCCGGTAATGGCGAGACGATTTCTGAGGTGCGTACCAAGTTGTAAACGATCCAAGGCTGTCGGCCGATTTCCACCACGTACCAGCCAGCCAACACCGCAATCACGCCAGCAGGTGTAAATAAGCTGACTAACGCGAGGAAAGGTCTGTTTTCGAACAAGCGACCTTTGCGGCGCAATAACAAGGCGAGTAGGGCGATACCCATCATCCCAAAACCAATGCCAACCATGACGCGGAATGACCAAAACACCAAAGGCACATTCGGTCTGTCTTCAGGTGGAACGGCTTTTAACCCTTGTACTTCGCCATCCCAAGAATGCGTCAGAATCAAGCTACCAAGGTTGGGAATGCCCACTTGGTAATCGTTGGATTCGGTTTCCATGTTCGGCATGGCGAATAACAACAAAGGCACATTGGCTTCTTTTTCTGGCCAAATACCTTCCATCGCGGCGAGTTTTGTTGGCTGATGCTCTTGCACGTTCAAGCCGTGCATGTCACCAATCCAGGCTTGCATTGGCGTCAATATCAAGGCGAACCACATGCACATAGACAAACCTTTTTTCGCAAAAGGAATGTTCTGCTTTTTCAATAAGTAATAAGCGCAAATGCCTGCAACAACAAAAGTGGCTGTGATAAAAGCTGCCATTAACATGTGTGTGAATCGATAAGGCATGGACGGATTGAAAATGATCGCCATCCAGCTTTCTACTTCAAATTTGCCATCGACGATTTTGTAACCCGCAGGCGTTTGCATCCAAGAATTCGCCACAATGATCCAAAAGGCTGAAATCCAAGTGCCTGTCATCACCACAAGGGTTGAGAAGAAATGCAGCTTGCGACCGACCCGCTGCCAACCAAAAAGCATGACGCCGAGAAAGCCCGCTTCCATGAAGAAAGCCGTCAGCACTTCGTACGCCATGAGCGGCCCTAAAATCGCTCCGGTCATTTCAGAGAATTTAGAAAAGTTAGTGCCGAATTCATAAGACAACACAATGCCAGACACCACGCCCATGCCGAAGGTGATGGCAAAAGGCTTGATCCAAAACTTGGCCAATTGAAGGTAATACGGGTTGTGTGTTTTCAGCCACAAGCCTTCCCAGATCGCAATTAAGGTCGCAAGACCAATCGTGATGCTGGGAAAAATAATGTGGAAACTCACCGTAAAGGCGAATTGAATACGAGACAAAATAGCAACGTCGAGATCCATAACCATTCCTAGTAAAAGTTGAATGTTAAAAAAGACAAGCGATGGTTATTCGTCGTTCTTGATGGCGATGGTGCGTATCTGTTGAAACGCCAAAGGAAAAACCGCCAAGCCTATAATGCTAAAAAGCGCGATGGCCTCTGTTAGAAAAAAACTCATGTTCATAATGTCTGCCCCATTAAGAATGTGTGATTAAGTCAGTAAAAATTGATCTAGATCAATCTATTAATAATGCTTATAGCAAACGAGAGGCCAATTTCTGGGTGTTTTTATCTTATTGATTTTAAAGGAATAAAATTTAACTTTGCGTGAGCCGTAAAAGAGGTTTACGATTTTGTCTTATTTTTAGTGTAAACGAGGTTTACAGTTTGACTCTTTCATTGATGTTTGAAATCGCTATGTTGGTGTCCAGCGTCTGCGGTATTTTGGTCGCGATTTGGCTTTTATGGCGAGCGAAAAAGCAGGGCGATTTACGCGCCTTGGCTGGCTTTGCCATCATGATGGCGATTTGGTGTTTTGGTCACGTTGCCTTGTTTCAAGGGTTTGAAAACCTTGGCATTCACATCATTCTCGCGAATCCTCTTATGCCGACTTTCTTCCTGCATTTTGCCATTGTGTTTGTAAATTCTGGCGCCGCGAAAGAAGCCATGCTCGACCGACTTCATAATGCGTTACCTTGGTTTTACGCCATCAGTTCGGCCGTTGTTTTGCACAGCTGGTGGATTGGCGCGGGCGACGTTGTTAGCACATTCGACACGCGTTCTTTTTTCGTTTTTACAGACGCAGGCACAGGAAACCTCGTATATACGGTTTTAGTGGGAATTTTGGCGCATGGGGTTTTACTCTTCGGTTGGTATCGCCATTCGGGCAATAAAAAACGCTCTATCTTGGCGATGTTTGGCGTTGGCGCGTGGGGGCTTTTACTGGCAACCAGTTTTGTGTTTCCGTCCTTTGGCATCAGTTGGTTTCCTTATCCTATGTTGCTGTTGCCAAGCTATTTGCTTTTGCTGGTTTATGGCGTGGTGCGTTATCAAATCTTATCGGTGAATGCCTTTGCGAACAGAGCCTTACTTTGGCTTGCCATGATGCTGGTGATTCTTTGTTTGATCGCGGTGATCAGCGTGGTGTCTGGACGACTGGGTTTGCAAGCTTTAGCGGACGTTCCAAGCTGGCAATTGTGGCTCTATTCTTTGCTTCTTTTAGTGACGACGGCGGTGATTTACCAGCCATTGAATCGTCTGATTTCTCGTTTGATTTATCCCGGCGCTATGTTGAATGAGCAAGTGCTGGAAAACTGGTCGAGCCGTTTAAAAGAAGCCCAAGATTGGCCCGCTCTTATCGCGCTAGGCGAAGGCTTGTTGTCTGCACAAATTCGTCGAACGGTTCAAATTAACATGCCATTTAGTAGTGAAATGACGACAAAGAGTGATTTGGCTATCACGCTTTCACAAGACCAAAATGGCTGGCGTTTTAGCTTAATCGGCTGGGAAGACGCCAGCCCAGGAATGCGCTTAACCGCGGAAGTCTTTGCGTCTCTTTATGCCAACAGTTGTGGCTTATTGGATCGATCTCTTGCTTTGGCCGCGGCGGAACGAAAGCGTCTGGATGAGCAACATCTTGTAGAACTTGGTGGTTTATCCGCCGCCATGGCTCACGAACTGCGCAACCCTTTGAACATCATCGCCATGGCGTCGCACGATTCACCGCCCGACACTCGTCAACACATTCAAACGCAATTAAACCGAGCCGATCGTCTGGTGAGCGATATGTTGGTGTATTCCGGCGGTTTGACGCTGCAATTGTCTCCTACGCCATTGCGAGCACTCATTGCTAGCGTATTGGCACAAGCGCCATTGGGGAATATTGGTTATGACATCAACGTGGACGAGACTTTGGAGTTGGACGCCGATCCTCAACGACTCCAGCAGGTGTTTATTAACTTGATCGATAACGCCACGGCGTTTTTGCGCAATCAGCCAGACGGTAAGTTGTCTATCGAGGCGAAAGCGGAAGCCGAATCCTTGATTATCCAAATACACAATAATGGCCCAGAGATTGATAAAACCCTGCAAGGCGACGCTTTGTTCCAACCTTTTGTGACCAAACGCGCTGGTGGGAGCGGGTTAGGGTTGGCGATTGTGCGGCGCATTATTGATGCTCATGGCGGCCGCATTTTTCATCGCGCCGATACTGAGTGGCCAGTGACATTTGAAATTGTTCTACCTAAGACACAAGCGCATAAAAAACCACAAGAACAGGAACAACAGAATGCAGAATAAAATTTTATTAGTGGATGACGAACCTGCATTCCGAGAGTTGGCAGGACGTTGGTTGGCGAAGCAAGATTATCATGTGAAAGCGGTTGGCAGCTTAGAAGAAGCCCGTGATGTGATCGGCAAATTTGACGCGGATTTGGTCTTGCTGGATTTGTCTATGCCGCCGCATTTTGATCCTCAAGTGACATTAGACGCCATGCCGGAATTTGAAGGTCGACCTGTGATTATTATTACTGGCCACGCGGATCGTGAACTGGCGCTAAAAGCCGTTGAATTGGGTGCTTGGGACTTTATCGCCAAACCCATTGATCCAGACATGTTGGCGGTCGTGGTGCGCCGAGCGATTACCAAAACCACGTTAGAGCGGGAATTAAACCAGCTCAAACAATCCACGCAACAAACTCAAGGCGCGGCGTCTTATATTGGGTATTCCGCCAGCTCGCAAAAAATTCGCGCTTTAATCGAACGCATTGCGCCAACGGACGTGCGTGTTTTAGTGACTGGGCCATCTGGCACAGGCAAAGAAGTGATTTCCCGCACCTTGCATGACTTGAGCCACCGAGCGAGTAAGGCGTTTGTTTCCGTCCATTGCGGCGCGATTCCAGCGGAGTTATTAGAAAGCGAATTGTTTGGCTACGTGAAAGGCGCGTTCACTGGCGCGGAGAAAGACAAAGTAGGCTTACTAAGCTTGGCCGACGGCGGCACATTGTTCCTCGATGAAATCGGCGAAATGCCACTGGCGATGCAAGTCAAACTGCTGAGAGTGTTGCAAGAAGGCACGTTTTTCCCTGTTGGCGGACGAGAGCAAAAACACATCGACATTCGAGTGGTCTCCGCGACCAACGCCGACTTACTGAGCAAGGTGCAAGAAGGCAGTTTTCGAGAAGATTTGTATTACCGCATCAAAGGCGTGAACATCGAAACCCAAGCCTTATCAGAGCGATTGGAAGATGTTCCTGTGTTATTACAGGCGTTTCTCAAACACTTAGAAACGCAGCAATCGAAAAACCTGCAACTCACGCCAGACGCCATGCAATGGTTTCGTGAGCAAACATGGCAAGGCAACGTGCGGGAACTCAGAAACGCCTTAGAAAGTGTTGCTTCCATCTGCCCAACAGGGCGCATCGCCATGGAAGACATTCAACTGCTTTACCCAAATGTCACCGCCACAAACCAGAGACAAACGCGTGACCATACCGCCAACAGCGACACCACATTGGACGAACAAGTCAAAGACCTCGAAATCCGCCTTATCCACAACGCATTAGAAAAACACCAAGGAAACCGCACCCAAGCCGCCAAACAACTCGGCATTTCACGACAAGGGTTGATCAAGAAAATAGAGCGATATGGGGTGTGATTACGTTGCTTGGGGTGGTTTGGTTTGAGGCGCTAGACAGGAACATAGCACGTTCGCTCCACGCGCAAGCGCGAGAAGTCGCTGAACTCTGCTATGTTCCTGTCTAGCTAAGAGTTTATCTTTAAAGATATTTACCTAAGCATCATCTGAGCCTGTGTCACCATCGATCCAATCTAAAGCAGAAGCAAGTTCGACGTAGTCTTGGTATTTTTCTAGCTTGATTTTGTCAAATTGACCTCTGTAATATTCAGCCTCAAACCAGAGCTTTCCATACTCTGAAGTTGAGTTGATTGGTAAACGATTCTTTTCGAGGTTATTTATAGCTTTATTAAGTTGAGAGGTTTCTTCGTACTGGGGGGTTCTGATAGGTCCTGTTGTAACAAAAAGTATGCTACTAGAGTCGCTTCCTAAAATATTTAAGTAGGTATGCTGAAAGTAATCGGTACAATTTATTTGAAGAGAAGGATGAGGATTACTTCTAAAAATTTTGTCAAAGATCCTTTTGGATTGACTGTGTTGTTTTGAAAAAAACTCTCTGTATTCCTCTAAACATACTTCAAAATTTAATATACATTGTTTATTTTCAAACCTTTCGCATAAGAATTTTTCCAATTTTATGTCGTTACCGTTTGTATCTTGATATTGAAAATTTCCTGAAGCGATATTTTTAAATAATTCATTATCTTGCTCATTTATACAAAGTAATGTTGTCAAAAGAATTATGTCGAGGTGAGAGCCATAAGGCATATTTGATATCGTTGCTATAACGCGGTCTGCAACTTGAATTGCGGTTCTAGGTGGCATCTTGAATGCACCTAAAATGGTGGTGATATTTTGTAAAGTCACTTTTCCATCTTCATTAAATGGGAATATATTTACACCAACCCCCCCTTAGACTTAATCCTGATAACTTATGGTAGTCGACATGTACTTCCAAGAAGTCTTTTAAGTCTGGTGCTTTTAAACTGAAACGGCTGTTAAAAAAACGGCCAAGATAAAGTTGAGCATTGAATCCTTCACCATAAATGGCTTTGACGGCGTGTTGCAGTTGCTCCGTGTCGGTTGCCACAACAAAGACAATGCCTTCAATATCAAAAATATGTTTGATGGTTTCCAGCATTTCTACTGCATAACTTGGACGACAGCGGTCTAACTCATCGATGAAAATAAAGGCTGGGTATTGTTTTGGGCCTTGTGGGTTCTTTACAACGAAAGAAACCCATTCAGCGACGCTATCTTTTAAATCATCAATTGCTTGCGACTTCTCTTCATGTTCATCGAGTAAATGCGTCACCGCATCTGCTGCGACATCACTTAAATCGATAAAGTCTTCGTCACCGAAGTACTTCTTAGAAAATGTTTTTATAAGGGCTGGCGCGGCGGCTTTTAATAAACCAACAACCTTGTTAGGAATTGCAAAATTAGATTTATCTACATCTATACCAGCTTGTTCTCTAAGCTGATTTATCACAGACGATATCACTGTCATCAATGGATCGTCGGAGTAGTCTTGTTGCCATGCATCAATGTACATAGTAGGGAAAAACTTTTTCAAGTCTGCTGACCAACGCTTTAGGAAATAGGTTTTACCTGAACCCCATTCGGAGTTTAGGTTGAGTACGTAGTTTTGTTTCTTTTCTGTTGAAGGGTCATAACCTTGGTCTTTTAAAAACTGCGTTAAGAACTGCGCGTACTTTTCACGACCTAACGCGTCTTGTGGAAAGGTTTCACCATCTATTGGTGTAGGTTTAGACCAATTTATAGCGTCTTTGGTGAACATGTTATCGCTTCCTTTCATTAACCTGATATGAGTTATCTCTACTAAAAGAGTTTAAAAATCTTAAGCATTGAAAGAAACAATAACACAGTTCAGCGACTTCTCGCGCTAGCGCGTGGAGCGAACGTGTTTTGTTTCTTTGATCAACCAAATAGAGTGTTCGGCCGATCATGCGACATTCAGAAAAGCTTATCTGCCAATGACTCCCAAGTGCGTGTGTTTAAAGCCACTAGCGTATTTGAGTCCGTAGCCTAAGGTGCGATCAAAGCCAACGTGTGCGAACCAAATAAGGCCAATAGAAATGCCCAGTTCATTCTTGAGCGCTAACCAACTGATGCCAAGGCACAAAGCTGGGCCGATTAATGAATGGGTGATGTTGTACAAGATTGCGCCTGTTTTATTGCTTGCTAGATAACCCAATATCGCCAAGTCAGGCAGTAAGAATAAGAGGGCGAAAAGTAGCCAATCTGGGTTGTATTGAAAGTAGGCGATACTGGAGAAGGTGAATATCGCCGCGGCTTCAAGGCGCAACATGCCTTTGAGGTTTCTGCTAATCATCATTTAAAACTTCCAACCAAGGTGAACCGCTGGAAAGAAGGTAACAGCTTCACTGTCTGCGCGTTCGCCATCCAATATCACATCGTCATGTTCAAGATTTAAGTTGATGCCCAACCATGGCGTGATGGTGATATTTTGCGTGTACATGATGCGATAACCGAACCTTGGACCTAATGAAAATTGTTGTCTTGTGGCGGTTTCATTGGTGGATTTTCGAGTGTAAGTGACCTCGTTCGAGTTGGCTTCAACGCCAACAAACCATCCCGCATAGTTGCCGAACAGATAATCTAATTTGATACCAACGCCTTCAAATTCTAGATCGTAGTTTTCGTCTCCATGAAAGGCTTCTGGCGCCTCCAGTCCAAATGTACCAATGTCAAAGCGATAGTTGTCACCGCCAAACCCGAAGTGAATGGAGTGCCCACTGAAAAGATAAGCCGTTGGGTCTATTTCAATATCAAACGCGGATGCTTGTGTTGCCATAGCGCTAAGGAATAATCCGGCTGTAATGTGTTTTTTCATGCTGTTCCTCTCTGTATTAGATAGTGTGTCATTTGATGAAACTATGGAGAGTGTGAAGGATTAATTAACAAATAAAAAACAGTACTTTTTTAACTTTTTTTAAATTTTATTTGTGTTAAGTTGTTTTTATATGAAGTGATGGAAGAAGGGTTAAGGAGTTTGAATGCGTCATTTAAATAATCTGGCAACTTTCGTTCAGGTGGCAAAATATGAAAGTGTGACCAAGGCGGCGAGTCGTTTGTATTTAACTCAGCAAGCGGTCTCTCATCAAATTAAAAAGCTTGAAGAAGAGTTGGGGATTGTTCTGTTTAAAAGGGCCAATCGAAAAATCTATCTGACGCCTGAGGGAAGAGAGCTGTTGGTGACCGCGGATAAGCATTTGTCAGCCCTTGAAGAAGAGATGATTAAGGTGAAGCGGGACTCTGGGAGTTTGTTTGGTACTTTATCTATCGCTTGTACAATGGAACTGGCGACCTTGCTTCTTGTTCCTGTTATTGATGCATTTAAAAAAGCGCACCCACACGTTAATATTGAGATTGAATTGCAAGACGATGCAACGACGGTAAAGGGTGTGGTGAATGGTAAAACAGACGTTGGCATCGTGGTGTTTTCTTCAGACAATCGTTTGTTAGAGGTTTATCCTTTTCGCTCAGAAGCGTTTGTTACCGTGGCGAGTCGTCAATTTATTGCGGAACACGATGAGATAACCGATTTTAATCAAGTGGTGGATCTTGATATTATTGATTATCAAATGGATTGTCCGTCCATGAAAACCTGGTTAGGAAAGAACGATAAAAAGTTGGTAAAACGCTTGGAGGTGAAGAGCGCTTCCATTGCTGCGAACGACGATCGCTTGGTCAAAGATTTTGTGATGGCTGGGCTTGGTATCGCGAATTTGCCCAGAGTGCTGGTGGAGAAGGAGTTGGCCAGTAAAGAGGTTGTTGAAATACTGCCTGATTCCAAATCCATTTCAGCCGGAATTGATTTGGTGACGATGAAAGATCGAGTGCTCCCAGCGCATATTGTCGCTTTTATTGAGCATTTAAAAAATGCCCGTTAGAGTCCTTGCCGCGAGAGCACAAAAAAGCACGCATAAAGCGTGCTTTTTATTGAATGCCATAAGAAGGTAAAGCTGAATTAATGTTCTGCTCGTTTCATTTCTCTTACAGCGGTTTTTTGTGCGCTTGATAAGGCTTCTTGTACTGACATATTGCCTTCCAATATTTCCGCTATTTTTTGCCCTGTGTTGCCGGCAATAGGAACAAATTCTGGAATAGGGACGAACTGAATTCCAGAATAGGGCGACGCAGGTAATGTGCTGTTATCTGGTGTGGCTGTTCGTAAGGCTTCTAATTCTGCATTGGCAAAAACACCCGCGACAGACAGGAAGTTCTGCTCTTGATAGGTGGATGTTCGAGTGCCTGTTGGAATGTTTTTCCAACCGTTTTTCTTCGCTATCAAACCTATGTAATCTTTTGAGGTTGCCCAACTAATGAAGGTTTCTGCTGCTTCCAATTTTTTGGTATTTTGCGGGATAGCCAAAGACCAAGCCCATAGCCAATTCGCACCTAAGCTGGTTTCTTGATAAGGCGATTGGGCAAATTTCCAATTATTGGCGTATTGGCTTTCGTCTTGATTGGTTATAAACGAAGCGGCAACGGAGGCATCAATCCACATGGCGCATTTGCCTTCACGGGATAATGATAAAATTTCATTGAAGCTGTTTTTCTCTGAGTTTGGCGGCCCGTAGTTTGATAGAAGATCTATATAAAAGCTGACGGCTTTTTGCCAAGCTGGGCTATCTATTTGAGGCGTCCAGTTCATGTCGAACCATTGTCCACCAAAGCTGTTTACCATGGTGGAGATTAAGGCCATGTTATCTCCCCAGCCAGGTTTTCCTCGTAGACAAATGCCATAAATATCATTTTCTGGGTCATGCATTTTTTGTGCTGCGTTGTAGACTTGATCCCAACTAGGGCGACTGCTAAATGAGAGATTGGCTTTGCTGAGTAAGTCTTCTCTGTACATCAGCATGGAGCTTTCGCCATAGAAGGGCGCTGCGTATAACTCACCTTCATAAGATAAACCTTCTCTGACAGAAGGCAGAAGATCGTCTACGTCATAAGATGCGCTAAAATTAAGAGGCTTTAGCCATCCGTGTTTTGCCCAAATAGGCGCTTCATACATACCAATGGTCAATACGTCGTAACGTCCACCGCCAGAAGCAATGTCGGCAATGGCTCGCATGCGTAAACTGCCTTCATTGTAAACGTGCCATTTTAATTGAATGTCTGGATGTAAGGTTTCAAATTCGTTGCTGAGTTTCTGCATTTCAATCATGTGCCCATTATTTACCGTGGCGATGTTTAGTTCGACCGCGTGGGCGCTGGTGGCTGACAAGGCGATAGTAGAAAAAGTGCCAGCTAAAATTGATGCGTTTATTAAGGTCTGTGTGTTCTTTAGTATTTTAGTCATGCTGAATTAGACCTCATCAATAACGAATTTAGAGACATTTTCTTTTAAAGAATTGACGACTTTAACTTGAGACACGGCAACGTCTTTAGCGGATTCTGCTTTTTGGTTTGTTTCATCAGTTAGATTGGAAATTCGGGTTAGGTTGCCTTCCAGTTCTGCTGTGGTTTGAGCTTGTTCTTCTGCGGCGGTGGCAATGAGGTAACTGAGCTCGCGAACTTCGTTCATTTTTTCTTCGAATTGGGCGATGGTGTCGTCTGATATTCGTGCTTGTTCTAGACTCAGGGCGACTTTTTCTTCGCTTTGGTTTATCACGTCAACTGCGCGTTTGGAATCTGCCACCATGGAGGATATTTTTTCCTGTATTTCCAATGTGGATTCCTGTGTCTTTGTGGCGAGCGTACGTACTTCATCGGCGACGACGGCAAAGCCTCGGCCTTGTTCTCCAGCTCTTGCGGCTTCGATTGCGGCGTTTAGTGCGAGTAGGTTGGTTTGGTCTGCGATGTCTGTGATGGCACCAATAATGTCTTCAATGCTGGTCACTGAGGAATCGAGGTTTTTAATGACTTCTATTGCTTGGCCTGTTTGCTCTGAAATTTTCTCAATGCTTTGATAGCTTGCTTGTACACAAGTACGACCTTCTTTTGCAAGTTCTGCTGCTGATAATACTTCTCTGTGAGTTTTCTCTGTATGAGTGGCCACTTCGTTGGCTGTCGCTGACATTTCGACAAGCGCTGCTGAGACTAAGTCGATTTCAGATTTTTGCTGTTGAACTATTTCTAACGTGCTTTGGGAGCTGTTCACAACGCTGGAGACGGATTTTTCAACAAATTGAGAAGAGTCATCAATGTTTAGGACGGTTTGTCTGAGATTATTTACAACCATCACCATGTAGCGGTTTAACTCACCAAATTCATCGGTTTTGTTAGTGGCTTGCACACGGTTTAAATAACCTTGGGAAAGGTCGTTTAGCTCTTTCATTAATTGTCTGATAGAGGTTTTCAAGAAACGGCTAATCCAGATAGAAAGGATTAAAATCATGCTCAGAATGACTATGCCTATCATGACGTTGTTACGGTTTTGATCGACAGCATCCTTACCTAAAGAAACAGAAAGGTTAGTGTTAATTCGGAACGCGGTGTCCAGTAAGCCTTGAGTGGCTGTTTCTGCTTCTCGTATTTTCTTTTCTAGCTCTAAAGTGTCTATACGTGATTGCTCTGCTAGAGCCAATCGCTCGTTTTGAATGGCGATGAGGCCGGTATCGCCTTCTACGGCATCAAGAATGGAGAGGGTTAATAGGGATAATTCAGAGACAAAGTTTTTAAAGTAGTCTTCATTAGAGGAGAATATCAATTTAGGTAATAAATTGGAGTGCATGTTTTGCCAGTCAACAAAGTGCTCTTGATTGCTCTTTAGTTCACTTATATTTCTTGTGTTAACCAACTGCTCAATAACTAACATGCCTGACGAAATAGAAGCGTTAGTTTCATTGATGACTGAAATGACGTTGTCTTCTTCCACTTGAAGAAGAATGTTGGCTAATAAAGGCAGTACTTCATCTCTTAATTGAGTTAATTCATCAGAAATGGATTTTGCTTGCACGCTTAGATCAATAAAAGAATGCTGATGCTTTTCTATTTTTCCAGTCAGCTCAAACATTTGAGTGATAGCAAGATCCAGCGAATCAATGTCTGGAATTATTTCATCTTGTAGGTTGCGGTCTACGCCACTAGCAGCAGTTTTAAGCTCAGCCAAAGTTGTCAGTGCTTTGCTTTTGTTTTGATTGATCTGACTTAGTTGCTCTGAGTGTTCTGCTGGCGTTGTTGTGTTGAGTAGCTTTAGTAATAGAATTTCAGCGCTGGTAACTGACTCTGTTACGTTAGAAGCCAGTTTTACAATAGGAGTAGAGGATTCATTAATAGTATCCAATCCGCTAATGACTTTTAATCGGCTTTCATAGTTTAGCCAAGAAGACCCTATGAATAATAAGCCGATGCAAGAAAAGCAAAGTACTATTTTGGTGGAGAGTTTTAATGTCATATAAACCAACCTTGGTGATCATTTTGTGTTTGGTAAACAAAATGGAAAAAGTAAACATCACTTTTACCTTATCGCTCAGAATATAAAAGCCTTGGTTTTATATTCAATTAAAGCTTGAGTTTAGAAGCTTTAATCTATTTTTGCATCGAATCTTTGCCTAGAAGCATTATTCTTCTACTTGGTTAAATTTCTCTACCTTCACTGACCTCACATAATATTTCACCATCCTGAACTCGGACGGTTAATGCGTCACCTTTTTCTACTTCTTCAATAGAACGAATCACTTGTTTGTCTTTCGAGGCAATGGCGTAGCCACGGGACAAGGTATTGAGCGGGCTGACGAGATTGAGTTTGTCGATGATGCGAGCAAAAGCCGTTTGTTTGTTTGTTAGGTTGTTACGCAGAGCGTGCGCAAGTCGTGTGTCTATATTGCTGAGCGCTTGCCTTTCTTGGCTAATACGACGAGCTGGGCTGTTTCTTTTAAGTCGATGAGCGAGGTTGCTTGTTTGAATGTGCTGCTCTGACACTTTGCGCTGAATGTTTTGCTGTAAACGATGCATTAATTGGTTGAGCTGGTTTTGTTGTTGCTCAATACGCTCTTTCGGGTGACGAATGCGTTTTGTTGTGAAGTCGAGCTGCTGTTGGCATTGTTCAAGAATGCGAGACATGCGTCGAGTGAGTTGCTTTTCCTGTTGCTCGATTTGTCGAATCAGCTGATTTCGATCTGGACTCAATAGTTCGGCGGCCGCTGTTGGGGTTGCGGCGCGCACGTCTGCAACAAAGTCTGTAATGGTAAAGTCGGTTTCGTGCCCTACGGCAGATACGATGGGCGTTTGAGCGTGAAAGACGGCTCTGGCCAATGCTTCGTCGTTGAAACTCCATAAGTCTTCCAGTGAACCGCCGCCGCGACCAAGAATAATCGCATCGAAGTGACCGCTGCTGTCTGCTCGCTGCATTTGCTTCAATATGTTCTTAGCGGCATCTTGGCCCTGTACTAATGAAGGCAAAATAGTGAGTTCGGTGAGAGGGAAGCGACGACGGAAAGCAATGATCATGTCTCGCACAGCGGCGCCAACAGGCGATGTGATGATGGCAACGCGTTCTGGTTTGCTTGGCAGCGGCTTTTTGTGAGAGGCATCAAATAATCCCTCAAGCTGCAAAGTGTTTTTTAATCGTTCAAACGCTTGTTGAAGTGCGCCTTCTCCGGCGGATTCCATGCTTTCGACGCTGAGCTGACAATCTCCACGAGGACCATAAAAAGTCACTCTGGCACGGAGTCGAACTTTGTCGCCATCTTTTGGACGAAAACGGACGGCGTTGTTTTTGCTTTTGAACATGGCGCAGCGGATTTGTGCTTTGTCATCTTTGAGTGAAAAGTACCAATGTCCCGAACCTGGTTTGGCTAAATTGGAGATTTCACCTTCCACTAAAATCCAAGGCAAACTGGCTTCAAGTAGCTGTTGAATCTGCTTATTTAGTTGCGAGACGCTAAATGCAGTTTCTTGTGGGGAAGAAGTTGTAAAAATATTCATCAATCTCTCGTTGTTTTGATTTACCGAATGCAACTATAGGAGTAGAATTACTTGCCATCTTAACACCCTGTTGGCATTGGAAACCCCTCTATTATGTTACGAATCGTGCAAGAAGCTCTAACGTTTGATGACGTATTGCTTATCCCTGGCTATTCCGAAGTTCTTCCTAAGGATGTTAGCCTCAAAACCAAAATCACGAAAGACATCGAGCTGAATATTCCGCTTACGTCTTCTGCAATGGATACTGTTACCGAACATCGCATGGCGATTGCTTTGGCTCAAGAAGGCGGCATAGGCATTGTGCACAAAAACTTGACCATTGAAGAACAAGCGCAAGAAGTTCGTCGTGTTAAAAAATACGAAAGCGGTATTGTTCGTGATCTTGTAACCATTAATCCTGAAGCAACCGTTGAAGAGCTAATGGCGTTAACGGCGGCTAATAGCATTTCTAGTGTACCTGTTGTTCAAGGTACAGATTTGGTTGGTATCGTTACAAGCCGTGATGTTCGTTTTGTAAAAGACTTCGACAAAAAAGTCTCTGACATCATGACGCCAAAAGAGCGTCTTGTTACTGCTCTTGAAGGCGCATCTTCTGGTTCCATCCGTAAATTGCTTCACGAAAACCGCATTGAGAAAGTGCTGATCGTGAATGAGCAGTTTGAATTACGCGGCATGGTAACCGTTACCGATTTTAATAAAGCAACAACTTACCCTAACGCTTGTAAAGATGACCAAGGTCGTTTGCGTGTTGGTGCAGCTGTTGGTACTGGCGCAGACACAGCAGAACGTGTGAAAGCACTTTCAGATGCGGGCGTTGATATTATTGTTGTTGATACCGCTCACGGTCACTCAAAAGGTGTTATCGATCGCGTTCGCTGGGTGAAGGAAAACTTCCCTCACATTCAAGTGATTGGCGGTAACATTGCGACAGCTGAAGCGGCGATTGCGCTTGCTGATGCGGGTGCTGATGGCGTGAAAGTCGGTATCGGCCCAGGCTCAATTTGTACTACTCGTATTGTTGCTGGTGTGGGGGTTCCTCAAATCAGTGCAGTAGCGAATGTTGCAGAAGCAATGAACCCTCGCGGCATTCCAGTTATTGCTGATGGCGGCGTGCGTTTCTCTGGTGATATTGCTAAGGCGATTGCCGCTGGTGCAAGTGTCATCATGGTTGGTGGTTTGCTTGCTGGTACAGATGAAGCGCCTGGTGAAGTGGTGTTGTTCCAAGGTCGTTCATTTAAAGCGTACCGCGGCATGGGCTCGCTTGGTGCTATGTCTCAGTCTCAAGGTTCAAGTGATCGCTACTTCCAAGATTCAAGCAGCGTTGAAAAGCTTGTTCCTGAAGGTATTGAAGGTCGTGTACCTTCGAAAGGGCCAATGGTTGCGGTTGTTCATCAGTTGATGGGCGGTGTTCGCTCTTCTATGGGCTACACAGGTTCAGCTGATATTGAGACGATGCGTACGAAAACTCAGTTCTCTCAAATTACCGGTGCTGGTATGCGTGAGAGTCATGTCCATGATGTGACCATTACGAAAGAGGCACCAAATTATCACGTGGGTTAATCGCTTGATAATTTAATATTTGGATGGGGCGTATAACACGCCCCATCTTTATTTTTTGCTCTTACTATCTATTGATTAATTACTTCTATTTTAAAGGGCGATGTTCTTTGGGATAGAGTGAAAGGAATGGCTAACAATGTCGCAAGATATCCACGCTCATAAAATTCTTATTCTTGATTTTGGCTCCCAGTACACTCAGTTGATCGCACGTCGTGTTCGTGAAATTGGCGTTTACTGTGAAGTTCGTGCTTTTGATATGGAAGATCAGGAAGTTATTGATTTCGCACCTAAAGGCATCATCTTAGCTGGTGGCCCTGAGTCTGTTCCTGAGCCAGGTTCTCCTCGTGCTCCAGAAGCTGTATTTACTTTAGGTGTGCCTGTTTTCGGTATCTGTTACGGCATGCAAACAATGGCAGAACAACTGGGCGGTAAAGTTCAAGGTTCTGAGTTGCGTGAATTTGGTTATGCTCAAATCCGTAAGCACGAAGGCTCTTCTTTATTAGAAGGCATCCAAGATCACGTAGCGAACAATGGCGTTGCTGCATTAGATGTTTGGATGAGCCACGGTGATAAAGTATCTGCAATGCCTGCGGACTTCTCTTTGATGGCGTCTACGGAAAGCTGTCCGATTGCTGCGATGTCGAACGAAGTTAAGAAGTTTTACGGCGTTCAATTCCACCCTGAAGTAACTCATACGAAACAAGGTGGAAAAATTCTATCTCGTTTCGTTGTAGATATTTGTGAGTGTGACACTTTGTGGACGCCAGCTAACATTGCTGAAGATGCAATCGAAAGAATGCGTGAGCAAGTGGGCGACAAGCAAGTTCTGTTGGCTTTGTCTGGTGGTGTGGATTCTTCTGTTGTGGCGGCTTTATTGCACAAAGCCATCGGCAGTCAGTTGACGTGTGTTTTCGTTGATAACGGTTTGCTTCGTTTAAACGAAGGCGACCAAGTAATGAAAATGTTTGCTGACAACATGGGTGTGAAAGTGATTCGTGTTGATGCAGAAGACTTGTTCCTTGGTAAGTTGGCTGGTGAAGCAGATCCAGAGAAGAAGCGTAAGATCATCGGTAATACATTTATCGAAATCTTTGACGAAGAGTCTTCTAAATTAGACGGCATTGATTTCCTTGCTCAGGGTACGATTTATCCTGATGTAATCGAATCTGCTGCCTCTAAAACAGGTAAAGCGCACGTTATTAAATCTCACCATAATGTGGGTGGTTTGCCTGAAGATATGAAGATGGAGTTGGTTGAGCCGCTTCGTGAACTCTTTAAAGATGAGGTTCGTAAGCTTGGTCTTGCGCTTGGTCTTCCGTATGACATGGTTTATCGTCATCCGTTCCCTGGGCCAGGTTTGGGTGTTCGTATCTTGGGTGAAGTGAAAAAAGAGTACGCAGACATTCTTCGTCGTGCTGACGCTATTTTCATTGAAGAGTTGCGTAAGTCTGGTTGGTACGAGAAAACAAGCCAAGCTTTCGTTGTTTTCTTGCCAGTGAAATCCGTTGGTGTGGTTGGTGATGGTCGTCGTTATGAATACGTCGTATCACTTCGTGCGGTAGAAACCATCGACTTCATGACGGCTCGTTGGGCGCATCTTCCATATGAGTTATTAGAAACGGTTTCTGGTCGCATCATTAATGAAATCGAGAATATTTCTCGTGTTGCTTATGATGTTTCGTCTAAGCCGCCAGCAACAATTGAGTGGGAATAATTTCCACAGATTAATTGTTTAGTTTAATAGTATAAAAGAGCGGCTCCTTTCGTCATGAAAGAGAGCCGCTTTTTTGTTCTATATAGAAAGAATGTTGGAGTTATGTTTTGGACTTTCCTACCCAGTTAATAGAAGGGCGTTTAATTAAGCGTTATAAGCGTTTTTTGTCTGATGTTGAATTGCCTAGTGGTGAAGTGGTAGTTGCTCATTGCCCGAATACAGGTTCGATGAAACGTTGTCAGCAAGATAATGCCCGTGTGTGGCTTTCCAAAAGTACGAATCCAAAACGAAAGTTAGGTTATACGTGGGAATTGGTTGAAGTCGACGGCGAACATCTGGCTTGTATTAATACTGGTTTGCCAAATAAGTTGGTTGGTGAAGCGATTGCGAATGGCGTTGTGTCTGAACTGGCTGGTTATGCAGAGCTAAAAGCTGAAGTGAAATATGGTGAAAATAGTCGCATTGATTGGCTCTTAACTGGGAACGAAGGTCAGAAATGCTATGTTGAGGTGAAAAATGTCACCTTATTAGAAGAAGATGGTAATGGTTATTTTCCTGATGCAGTAACAGATCGTGGGCGTAAGCATTTGTATGAACTCGCCAAGATGGTTAAAGAAGGTCATCGGGCTGTTTTGTTTTTCTGTGTGAGTCATTCGGGTATTGATTCTGTTTCTCCAGCTGTTCATATAGATGAAAAATATGCCTTGGCTTTTGCTGAAGTGGTGGAAAAAGGTGTTGAAGTGCTCGCCTATAAAGTCGATATCACGACTGAAAAAATGGTTGTCAGTCATTCTATTCCTGTTATCTCTCCTAAAATTGAATCTTAAAAAGCATATATTTCTCAATGCGCTGCATTTAGAGTCATATTTACTAAATAAAGTGTCTGGATTCTTCTAATTTCGTCAGTTTCTCTTTACCTATTTTTACTTTAAGTCTGCGAACGAGAGTTTATTGCTTTCATTCTGAATCAAACGGGGAAGCGGCTTTCAGATGCTTTTTTAATGAAAATCTATTGCTATTATTTCTCTCGTGGGAACGCAATCGTTCTCAATAAAGACCTTTTTATTGAAAATGAAATTTAATTAGCGAATGGAGAAATATTATGAATGTATTTACTAAATCAGCGTTAACTTTTTTGGCTGCTACTGCAATCTCTACAGCGGCTTTCGCAAATGACGATGCTTTAGCTGAAGCGCAATCTCGTGTTGATGCCATTGCTGCTCAGTTGGAAAGCATGGGTGCAGAGGTTGATACTAGTGTTGATCTAAATGCAGCTTCTACTCCTGCAGAAAAAGAAGCTATGTTAGGTGCTAAATACGAAGAGCTACAAATTCAGCTTGAAGATCTACAAGCGCAAAGCGCTCAATAATTTCTTATCGTAACCAAATTGCCTTAGTTTTAGTAAGGCAGTGACTAGTCCTGATATAGGTTGACACTTATTCAGGTTCTAAAACGCTCGATGAACCTCATCGGGCGTTTTGTATTTTAAGGCCATATGTGGCCGACTCTTATTATAACTTTCTACCGACTC
>NZ_JBLIXK010000018.1:0-19747 GCF_047525555.1 Marinomonas algae
AACTTACTAACTAAAAGTTAGCAGCCAATCTTCTGAAGTCTCCAGCGAGCGCCCACACAAATTATCTGATTATCTATTTTAAAGAGCGTTGCCGTTACACTTAAGCCACTCAACCTCTTAAACCTAATTAAGATGCTAAGCCCTGTCCGTGTCAGCGAGGGCGTATATTAAGGATCTACAGATTTTGTGCAAGTGTTTTATGTGATTTTCTTGAAATATTTTTTATAACGCGGATTTTGATAGATACGAAGAAATAGTAAAGGAGCAATAAAGACGGTTACCCAAACAGCAAGCTCAATATCACTCTTCACTTGCAACCATAAATGAGCGACAACACAAACTGCAGCCAAATACACTAATTGATGAAGCTCCTTCCATTTCTTACCTAACCTTTTCATCATTTTCTTAGTGCTGGTGATCGCCAACAAAAAAAGAATAACAGTCGCTGCCACTCCGGCATAGATGTATGGTTTCTGCACAAGATCCGACAAAATCCATGAAACACTTAACCCTGCAAACAAAACTAGATAAACAAGCAAGTGAAACAATGAATAGAAAAAAGCCGCTACGCCCACAAAACGACGATACCGAGAAATAACGCGAAACGTCTTTATCTTAGCTATTGGCGTTAAAGACAAAACAACAACAATGAAGACGCTCGCCCAAATACCACTCAAATTCATCAGGGCTTTTCCAGGATCAGGAAAATAGCGCCCCAGAAAAAGTGAAACAACCATCCAACACAACGGCAAAAGAAACAGAAGCACTATATAAGGCTTCTCCTTCCTATCCCAGAACGACGCCATATTAATAGAACCTGCTTAGATCCATACCAGAATACAAAGAAGCAACTTCGTCTTCATAACCATTGAATATTTTGGTTTCGATAACATTTGGAAAGAGCACACCGCTAGGTAGACGCCTTTCTTGCTTTTGAGTCCAACGAGGGTGATCGACATTTGGATTCACATTAGCGTAAAAACCATATTCGCTCGGAGCCAACATACTCCAAGTTGTTTCTGGCATAGTTTCAACAAAACGTATCTTCACGATCGACTTAATACTTTTAAAGCCATATTTCCAAGGCAAAACTAGACGTACAGGCGCACCATTTTGATTAGGAAGGACACTGCCATACATTCCAACAGCTAATAGGGCTAACGGATTCATTGCCTCATCTATACGCAAGCCTTCGCGATAAGGCCAATCCAATCCATTACCGTTTTGACCTGGCATCTGCTTAGGATCGTACAAAGTCTCAAAATAAACATATTTCGCTTTGGACGTCGGCGCAAAACGCTTTAAAACATCCCCTAAAGAAACACCAACCCAAGGAATCACCATTGACCAAGCCTCAACACAACGAAGGCGATAGATCCGCTCTTCCAGCATCGACTCTTTTATAATGTCTTCGAGATTAAAAACGCCTGTTTTTTCAGCTTCGCCTTCTACCGTAATTGTCCAAGGCGAAGTTTGGAATTGGGTCGCTCTTTCTTTTGGATCGTTTTTACCGTAACCAAATTCGTAGAAATTATTGTAAGAGGTAGCAACATCGAACGGAGCTGCCTTTTCATCCGCACCGTAAGGTGTCTCAATGATATTTTTAAATGCGGGAGCCAAAGAAGAGGAAGGCACGAGAGGATTTCCACCTTGCAAGGCAGCTGAAACAGAACCAATCGTTCCAGCACCTAAAACAGCACCACCAGTCACCTTCATAAACTGGCGGCGATTCAAATAAACGGATTCATCTGTGACTTCTGATTCAGAACAATCAGACGCTTTTTTTACACGAATTAGCATAAGCAACCTCCCTCATAGTTGAACTATAGACAAAGGTTATCCCCGCTAGTTCAAAAAAGCTTCAACTAACAAGCAATCCATTCTGTTTTTGAACTAAGAGCTAACGCAATCCTTTGAATATGAGCCCTAAAGGTCCCCAAAGACCATACACGCAAAACACTGCCATCAAGACCAATGACGGCTCAAGCGCAATCAATACAAACACTAAAATAGCAATCAAGAACACAACAAAAGGCACTCGCCCTTTTGAGTTTAGGTCTTTAAAACTGCGATACTTAACGTTACTTACCATCAACAAACCAACAACAGGTACAAGTAAAGCCATCAGAATCGACAAGCTATCACCTGAAACGCCTTTTTCGCTGGCAGCCCAAATTACGCCAGCTAAAATAGCCGCCGCAGCAGGGCTTGGTAATCCAGTAAAATAACGTTTCTCCTCGACTGCTAACATGGTATTAAAGCGAGCCAAGCGAAGTGCCGCACCTACTGCATAAACAAAAGCCGCAATCCAGCCTATCTTACCAAGCGGTTCTAATGACCAAGTAAAGACAATTAATGCTGGCGCGATACCAAATGACACCATATCAGCGAGCGAATCGTATTCTGCGCCAAAAGCACTTTGCGTATGAGTTAAACGCGCTACTCGTCCGTCTAACCCATCGCACACCATAGAGATAAAAATCGCCACAGCAGCATTTGAAAAGTTACCATCCATCGCAGCAATGATTGCATAAAAACCGGAAAACAACGCCGCCGTTGTAAAAAGATTAGGGAGCAAATACACCCCTTTTCGCGGCTGCTTTTTCTCATCGCCAAGATCAATATCTTCAATATCATCCACTGGCGCTTTCTTTATATCGTCTATCGACATACAAACATCCTCACCTTGCTCACTTTATAGGAGCTTTGCAAAAGCGCGTTTAGCCGCTGCAATTGTAAAATCAATATCTTCATCTGTGTGCGCCTGAGAAATAAAGCCAGCTTCAAAAGCCGCAGGAGCAAGATATACTCCTTCTTCCAACATATAGTGGAAGAATGCTTTAAATCGAGCGAGGTCACAGTTCTGAACTTCAGCAAAACTACTCACAACATCTGCTTCAGAGAAGAAGAAGCCGAACATGCCACCTACACTAACAACACAAAATGGAACACCTGCTTCATCCGCCGCTGCTTTCAATCCAGACACAAGACGAGCTGCTTTAGCGCCTAATGTTTTATGAAAGTCAGGCTCACTGATTTTATTCAACACAGCCAAGCCAGCGACCATAGCAACAGGATTGCCCGATAAAGTACCCGCTTGATAAACAGGCCCTAACGGTGAAATACATTCCATGACTTCACGCTTGCCACCAAAAGCACCAACAGGCATTCCAGCGCCAATCACTTTACCAAGCGTTGTTAAATCTGGCACAACACCGAAATGTTCCTGTGCACCGCCAAGTGCAACTCGGAATCCAGTCATTACTTCATCAAAAATCAACACCGCACCAGATTCATCACACACTTCTCTAAGTGTTTGAAGGAAACCGTCAACAGGCAAAATACAGTTCATATTGCCCGCAACTGGCTCAACAATAATACAAGCGACTTGATCACCGATTTCAGCAAAACAACGCTTCACTTCATCAATATCGTTATATTGCAATGTGATTGTATGCTTAGCTAAATCAGCCGGAACACCAGGAGAGTTTGGCACACCCAAAGTCAGCGCACCGGATCCCGCTTTCACCAACAATGAATCAGAATGCCCGTGATAACAGCCTTCAAACTTCACGATTTTGTCGCGTCCGGTATAACCACGGGCAAGACGAATCGCACTCATGGTCGCTTCCGTACCAGAATTCACCATGCGAACCATATCCATAGAAGGCACGAGCTCGCACACTTTTTCTGCCATAGTGATTTCAACTTCTGTTGGCGCACCGAAGCTCAAGCCAAAATCAAGTTGCTGCCTTACCGCATCCAACACATCTGGATGAGAGTGACCTAAAATCATCGGCCCCCAAGATCCAACATAATCGATATAGCGTTTCTTATCTTCATCATAAACATAAGCGCCTTCTCCCTTTTGGAAAAACACAGGCGTTCCGCCCACACCATTAAAAGCTCGCACTGGGGAATTTACGCCGCCAGGAATACGGTGTTGTGCTCGTGCATATAAATCACTTGATCGACTCATAATTTCTTAAGTTCCATAAACTAGTAATGTATTTCGCTTTATAACAAAGCAAGTAAAGACTAAACGCAAACAATCGCTTTCTCGATCATTCACTTTTTAACAAAAATTGGTCAAGGCGCTGTCGAGTGACAAGACACAAAGAGTTATCCGATAAAGAAACCAACACTTCAGACAACCCAGTGGTTTGAAACCAATTCAAAATAATTTCCAATGAAGCAGGCTCGTCTATTTTCTGAATAGGCGAAGGTTCAACGGCTTTAGTTAAATCCATCAACACCTTTTCGCCATCAGTAACCAGCCAAGGCTGAGGACCAAAATCCAATGTTTGCAAAGCCTCTAACAGCGAATTTCGTCGAACAAAATACCATTTCCCAGACTGCTCGAATGCGGCGTAGTCTACCACACTTAACGCCAAATCTTTTACTCGTTCAAGAGGACGCTGAGCAGAAATCAATAACACATCTTCTGCCACAGGCTTAACCGTATGCTGTCGCAAATAACGCTGAAGCGGATTAATAGAAGAGACCATTCCGATGTAACTCAATCTCTCCGTGAATACAGACTCTTGATGAAAAAAGACTCGCGTCAGCAAACACGATAAAACTATTACAAATAATGCAGGCACAATCACTTCGGATGAATGCGTCATCTCCACAATCGCCACCAACGCCGTCAAAGGCGCTTGAAAGCTCGCCGCCATCATTGCAGCCATGCCCAGCAAAGCAAACAAAGCGATATAAATAAATTCACTTTCAAATATCTGAGCGACTTGCGCGCCAGCCAAACCACCAATAATAAAAGTTGGGCCAATCATGCCGCCAGGAACACCTAAACCAACCGTAAACGCCGTCAATAATGTTTTAACGATGACTAACAAAAGCAAGGAATAAACAACCAGCTCACCGGTGAGCACATTTGATAAAGAGGCATAACCACTTCCCAACGTTTGAGGAAAGTAGATCGCAACTAACGCCGTAAGTGCCGCCACTACTGAGAAGCGAATCCAAACGGAAAGACCACTAAAGCGCCAAAGCACCTTTTGCGTATGCAGAAAAAGTGCAGACAAAAGCACAATAAAAACGACCAACACAAAACAAGCAAGAAACATATCCAACGACAGAACCACGGAAGTAATACTGTCGATGCTGAAAATATGCAAAGGGCCAATTAAGAAATGACTAACGAGCGTCGCAATGACCGAAGATAAAAGAACAGGCAGCACATAACGCTGCCGATACTCTAAAAAAATCACTTCAAAAGCGAACAAAACACCCGCCAAAGGTGTTTGAAAAATCGCCGAAATAGCGCCAGCCACACCGCATGCCAGCAATGTTTCAACACCGTATTGAGGCAACTTAGCTTTTCCAGCCAGATAGCCACCCAGAGTAGCGCCTAAGTGAACAGCTGGACCTTCTTTACCAATGGAAAGCCCACCAATCAACCCCACTGCAGCGGTAAAGAACTGCACAACGCCATTCCAGATAGGCAAATTACCATTGTAATAATTTAACCTTTCCACCACATAAGGCACTCCGACCTTATGTAGTTTTTTGGGTAAGCCAGTAAAAACTAACGCAAGAAGGAAACAAGCGGAAACCGATAAACCAACACGCCACTCAACAGATAAGGTTTCAAAAGCATCAACATCCGCACCAATAAAATAACGTGCGGGCAAATAAATCACAGCATAAAACAACGCCATTAACAGGCCGCTGAGCAAACCACACAACGCGCCTAAAGCGGCTAATATGGATAAGTCGTCATAAGCTCTCGCCTTACGCGACCACTTTTCCCTCAAATTTAACCCTTTCAGATTCCCACCTCTCTTTAAACGGGAGCGAATTTCGTGCACTATTCAAGCAGTTATATAACAAATTCGCAATTGCCTCTATCAAGGCATCATTTATTAGGAAGAAACAGTGTATAAAATAGGCATCGTAGGTGGAACGGGTTATACCGGAGCCGAATTATTAAGACTTTTAGCCAACCATCCAGAAGTGGAAGTTGCTGCGATTACATCACGTAGCGAAGAAGGCAAACTCATTTCCGATATATATCCTAGCTTACGCGGTCACTATGACCTTCGCTTTTCAAACCCAGACATTGAAGAACTCGCCAAATGCGATCTCGTTTTCTATGCAACACCACATGGCGTCGCCATGGATCAAGTACCAGAGCTAATCGACCGTGGAATCAAGGTTGTGGATTTGGGTGCCGATTTCCGTATTAAAGACACAGTGGAGTGGGCAAAATGGTACGGAATGGATCACCGCACACCAGATTATGTAGCCAAAGCCGTATACGGTTTACCAGAAATGAACCGTGAAGCCATTAAGGGGGCTCAACTTGTTGCAAACCCTGGTTGTTATCCAACGGCAACACAACTTGGGCTTATTCCACTATTGGAAGCTGGCATCATAGATCCATCTGATTTAATCGCCGATGCAAAATCGGGTGTCAGTGGCGCAGGTCGAGGCGCAAACGTTGGCTCACTATTGTGTGAAGCCAGTGAAAGCTTCAAAGCTTATGGCGTAGCAGGACACCGTCACCTTCCCGAGATCAAACAAGGTTTACAAGCGGTAAGTGACTCACCAGTTGGGCTGACGTTTGTACCGCACTTAGTGCCTATGATTCGTGGTATACACTCCACTATGTACGCCACATTGACCGACACCTCGGTTGATCTACAAGCTTTATTTGAAGAGCGCTACAAAGATGAATTCTTTGTCGATGTTATGCCAGCAGGTAGCACACCGGAAACCCGCAGCACAAAAGGCGCAAACTTCTGCCGCATCGCTGTTTATCGCCCACAAAACAGCAACAAGGTCGTTGTCTTGTCTGTGATTGATAATCTGGTAAAAGGCGCATCAGGCCAAGCCATTCAAAACATGAACATCATGTTGGGATTACCAGAAAACCTAGGCTTAACCGCCTTAGGCATGATGCCTTAATATTCTTTTATAGATGACATTAAAACGGGCTTCTTAGTTTCAATTTAAGAGCCCGTTTTTTTTATCTCTTCTTCACCGCCACAGACGTACTTTCATAGATCTCGACTACCATCGATCAATCCGTTTCGACAAGCACATGTGCGTGACAATTTTATCAAGATTAGGCCAGTTATCCATTTCACTGCGAATATCATTTAACCGCGACATGGAAGACGCTTGAACCAACAACAAGAGATCCAAATCACCACTGATAGAATGGGACAATTTAACCTCAGGTATGGCTTCGACCAAAGGCTGCACCAAATCACAAGACAAGGGACGAAAGGTTAACGCCAAATACGCGGTCACGCCTTCTTCTTTTGAAACCGCTGTATGGGCATGATAGCCAGTAATGGTGCCATTATCTTCCATGCGTTTAATGCGCTCGGTCACCGCTGAACGAGATAAATTCACCTGACGACTAATATCCGATACAGACAATCTGGCATCATTCACCAACAAACCCAATATCTTTTGATCGTACTGATCAGCCACTTTATTTCCTCTTAACTTCAAACTCCGTCACTTTGACGGCCATTCAGACAAAATGCCGTCAAATGGCGGCAACTTGCTTAGGGCTTTTTAATGCACTGCATTTTATCCTTAGCCGTATCAAAAAACAGCTATTAACTCACACCAATTTCGCCCTATTCACTAAGAAGGTAATCATGTCTCAATACCAAAGAACCCTCGGTCCAATCCAAGGTATCGCCATGACAGTCACCACTTTTATCGGTACTGGCTTGATGATTTTACCGGCCATGTCTGTGGCAGAAGCAGGCTCTTTTGCTTTTTACGCTTGGTTAATTACCGCCGTGATGGTGGTTCCGATTGCTTTTATTTTTGCCCTACTCGGTTCAAAGTACCCTTCTGCTGGCGGCGCCTCTCATTACATTGGTCGCGCCTTTGGGTCCCTATATGAAAAAGCAGTAGGTTGGCTGTTTCTAAGCATCTTATTAGTCGGGCCTGCTGTTGCGATTAAAGTTGCTGCGGCCTATTTAACCATTGTGTTTAAAACATCCGACGAATGGATCTTAGCCTTCAGCCTATTGACCCTTGCAGGCATGCTGATGTTTGCCATTGTTGGTATGCAAACATCAGCGCGCTTTCAAACAGGTGTTGTCATCAGCATGATCATCACCATTTTATGGTTGTGCTTTATCGGTGATATCCAATCCAGTTTACAAGTGATTGAAACACCTGAAAATCCAAGCCAATGGCAACAAACACTGTACGCAACTGGCGTGATTTTTTGGTGTTTTCTTGGCATAGAAGTCATGGCTCACATGGGCGCTGAATTTAAAAACCCAGCACGAGATTTCCCCATCGCGCTATTAGGCGGTATGACTTTGGTCATTTTAGCTTACCTAAGCTTGGTTCTTCTTATTGCGTGGCATCACACCTATGGAGACGAAGTTACCAACAGCCAATCATTGGCCCTTCTCGTCAGTAAACTGATGGGAGAAACCAGCAGTCGAGTGTTTGCCATTGGCGCTTATATTATTGCCTTTGCCAATGTTGGGATTTACATTCTAGGTTTCTCACGCATGGTGCAATCCATGGCTCAACAAGGCGCATTGCCGACACTTTTTTCTCGTCTTAACAAAAATGGCGCACCAGAAAAAGCCGTTTTATTAGTTGGATTGATTACGCTGTTTTCCATTCTTTTTTCGGAGTTATCTGGCTGGAAAATGACATGGTTCATCGAAATGACAAACGGAAGCTTTTTACTCATCTACACGCTCACCTGCATAGCGGCAATAAAATTGGTAAACCGCATGACACAAATATTAGCTGTAATTGCCTTAATCAGTTGTGGCGGCATGGTATTTTTCATCGGCCAAAGCATGCTCTTTGCCAGCCTGATGTTTTGCCTAGCCTTGTGTTATGAATTCATAAAAGGACAAAAAACCTCCGTCAAAGATTCAAAACTTCCTGTACAATAACCAACATTGTTTATCATTCAAGATAAGAATTTAATGACAGCAACACATGCCATGTTGCCCATCATGCACAAACAGGAGAACTTTATGCCATTACTAGACAGCTTTCGCGTAGACCACACGCGTATGGACGCACCAGCCGTTCGTGTTGCTAAATCCATGTCAACGCCAAAGGGCGACGACATCACAGTATTTGATTTGCGTTTTTGCGTACCAAATGAAGAAATTCTTTCTGAAACAGGTATCCACACTTTGGAACACTTGTTTGCAGGTTTCATGCGCAACCACCTAAACAGCGACAGCGTAGAAATCATCGATATCTCTCCAATGGGTTGCCGTACAGGCTTTTACATGAGCTTAGTCGGAACACCAAACGAAGAGACAGTAGCGGCTTCTTGGAAAGCAGCAATGGAAGATGTTTTAAAAGTAAAAGCAAAAGAAGACATTCCAGAGCTTAACGAATACCAATGCGGAACATACGAAATGCACTCCCTAGAAGAAGCGAAGAAAATCGCACAAATGATTCTAGACCGTGACGTAAAAGTAAACAGCAACGAAGAGCTGTACTTAAGCGAAGAATTCTTGAAAGAACATAGCTAAGAGAGCACAGCTTAAAGCTCTAAAGCGAATCCTAAAAAGGTGGTCTATATGACCACCTTTTTTATTTTATTCAGGCTCAAATCACACCACTGCGAAAGAAAACCACCAGCAACGCCTCTTCTCAATAATCAATCTGCCCTAACAATTTTCATTGCTGAAGTTTAAAAAATACACTATATTAGAAAAATCTAATATTTATTCTCTAATCAAAAGGAGAAAACCATGATTGATAACGCAAGCAAACCCAATGTCACCGCCTTCTTCGAAGAAGACTCCAGTACTTTTTCCTACGTGGTACAAGACCCTAAATCCAACCGTTGCGCCATTATCGACAGCGTACTGAACTTTGATTATGCCTCAGGCGGGACATCAAACAGCAGCGCAGACGACATCATCAACTTCGTGACGGAACACAAATTGAAAGTAGAGTGGATTATTGAAACTCATGTTCACGCAGACCATATTTCAGCGGCACCTTACTTAAAGTCAAAACTCGGTGGAAAAATAGGCATTGGCGAACAAATCACAATCGTCCAAGAAACATTTGGTAAGGTGTTTAACGAAGGCACAGAATTTGAGCTAGACGGCTCTCAGTTCGATCATCTCTTTCACGATGGCGAGCAATATAAAATAGGCGAACTAGAGTGTTCTGCTATCCATACCCCGGGACATACGCCAGCCTGCTTTACTCATATTTTGGGCGATGCTGTCTTTGTTGGCGACACCTTATTTATGCCAGACGGGGGAACAGCAAGAGCCGATTTCCCAGGCGGCGACGCTGGCGTTTTATACGATTCCATTCAAAAAATATTGGCGCTGCCTGAAGGCTATCGCGTGTTTATGTGTCACGACTACTGCCCTAATGGTCGAGAATTGAAATTCGAAACCACCATTAAGTCTCAGAAAAACGACAACATTCACGTAAAAACAGATATTGAAAAAGCCACCTTTGTTGAACTTCGTGAAAGCCGCGATAAAACCTTGTCTATGCCTCGTCTCATTTTGCCTTCATTGCAAATCAATATGCGAGCAGGAAACATGCCGGAGAAAGAAGAAAACGGCTTGGTGTATCTCAAAGTTCCAATCAACGCGTTTCAATAAAAGCCTCTGACGTAAAGTTGAAACGCGTACAGAACGGAGAACCGAGAATGTTTCTAAGTTTGTTTCCAATGGCATCTTGGCTAAAGAGCTATAACCGAATTCAGTTCGGCCAAGATGCAACAGCGGCATTAATCGTCACCATGCTATTGATTCCGCAATCTTTAGCTTATGCACTGGTCGCAGGTGTACCGCCTGAAGTTGGCTTGTATTCCAGCATCTTACCTTTGATTGTTTACGCTATTTTTGGAACAAGCTCGTCATTGTCTGTTGGGCCTGTGGCGGTTGCCTCATTAATGACCGCCTCATCTTTGGCCAACATTGCTGAACAAGGCAGCGCAAGCTATTTAACAGGCGCCATTACTCTCGCCCTTTTATCTGGCCTGCTATTAATTGCAATGGGGTTCATGAAGCTAGGCAAGATAACCAACTTCCTATCTCATCCAGTGATTTCGGGCTTTATCTCCGCTTCTGGGATAATCATTGCCGTTAGTCAGTTAAAACACATTTTCGGCATCAAGGCTCACGGGGATAATCTTGCCACTCAAATCATCAGCATGTCGGAGAATATTTTAGACCTTCACATGCCAACTTTGATAATGGGATTATCCGTTCTTGCCTTTTTATTGTTAGCAAAACGCTACGCTAAAGCCTTTTTCTTGCTGCTAACCTTTCCGGAAAAATACGCCGCACCTTTAGCCAAAACAGCGCCTATTATCGGTGTTTTCGCCAGCATTCTCGTTGTGTACTTTTTCGATCTAGGATCTCACGGTGTGGCTATCACGGGTGCTATTCCAGCGGGCTTGCCTCATTTCAGTCTATCGATACCTTCTTTGAGCTTGATTCAAGAACTCATGCTACCAGCACTGATGATTTCTATCATAGGTTATGTGGAATCCATTTCTGTGGGAAAAACACTCGGCGCAAAACGCGGTGAAAAAGTAAAACCAAATCAAGAATTGATTGGCTTAGGGGCTGCAAACTTGGCGTCTGGCGTTTCTGGAGGATTCCCCGTAACAGGAGGATTTTCACGCTCTGTTGTGAACTTTGACGCAGGCGCCGTGACCCAAATGGCTGGCGTCATGACGGCGTTCGGAATATTAATTGCGTCTCTCTTTCTAACACCTGTGCTTTTCTTTCTGCCAAAAGCCACCTTGGCAGCCACCATTATTGTGGCTGTTTCTGGATTGATTGATTTCTCTATTCTGAAAAAGACATGGTGTTTTTCGCGCAATGATTTTTACGCCGCGTTTTCCACGATCGCCATCACTTTGTTGCTTGGTGTAGAAATTGGCGTTGCGTCAGGCGTGATCTTATCGATTATGTTGCATCTGTCTCAGTCCTCTGAGCCGCACATTGCCGAAGTGGGATTAATCGAAGGCACTGAACATTTTAGAAACATACAAAGACATGACGTAAAAACCCTACTGCATTTATTAAGCCTGCGATTGGATGAAAGTATGTTCTTTGCCAACTCTGCCTTTCTCGAAGAAACCATATTAAACATGATTCAGAACAGAGCGGAAATCGAGCACATTATTATTCAATGTAACTCGATCAGTGAAATTGATTTTAGCGCACTTGAAATGCTGGAATCTCTCAACAGGCAGCTTTTGGATAAAGGCATCAAGCTGTCATTATCTGAGGTAAAAGGCCCAGTGATGGATCAATTAAAAGCGAGTGATTTTATGACGCACTTGTCTGGGAAAGTTTACCTCTCCCATTATCAAGCTTTTGAAGCCTTATCTTAAGCGTCAAATGATAGAACTTTCATTTGCTCTTGGATCATATCAGCCGAGGTTTTTGCCAATTCCACAAAAGCCTTGGCCGTTGGCGTTAGACCTTTTTCTTGATAATGAATTTGCGTCAATATTTCAGTCTCGTCCTTTTCTATGCGAATAAAGCGACACCCTTTCGTATAGAGTTTGGCAACACAATAAGGCGCAATCGCCACGCCCAAACCAGACGCAACCATAGTCAATAACGTCTGCATATGCTTTGGCTGAGCCGATAAATTTGGTGAAAAACCGTTTGCCTGACACAAATGGATAATGGTATCGAACAAGCCCACCGCTTCTTCCCGATGAAACAAAATGATATTTTCTTCCTGTAAATCATTGAGCTTAATATTGTCATTGTCTGCCATCACATGCTCTTCTGGGACGATAACACACAGATGATCTCGGTATAAAAGCGCGCTGTTTAACCCAGCAATCCCATCAGTTGGCAATGGGCGAGACACGCCCACATCAATCTCATCATTCTTAAAGGCAGTCAGTTGTTCTGCCGCTGTCATTTCATACAGACTAATGTCTACATGAGGAAATGCCGTATGAAAGCGCTTCACCAAATAAGGAATCAAGGTCAAACAAGCCGACGGCAAATACCCAACTCGTAAATGCCCTAACTCACCTTTTGCGGCTTTTTGAGTTCGGCTCTTCGCCTCATCAAATTGCTTTAATAGCGCTTTAGCATCACTCAATAGTTGCAAGCCAGCCGCGGTGATTTGCACCTCACGGGTATTGCGAATAAACAAACTCGTGCCTAACTCTTCTTCAAGGCCTGCAATATGTCGACTAATGGCAGGCTGAACCGTATGCAATTCTCGTGCTGCAGCGGAGAAGCTTCTTAATGTGGCCACTGCTACAAAGCTTTTTAACGATTTAACGTCCATAACTCATACCAAAAATGTATAGATTCTATCAAATTAAATCATTTTTAATATAAAAGCCAGCCACTTAAAATAGCCCCAACTTACCCAAAGACCAGATTATTAGGAGTCATCATGAGTTACCTTTCCAGATTAGGAAGCCTCACTTTGCTGTGCATTTCCAGCCTGACCATTATGGTTGGCTCTATCGTTGCACCTGCGTTACCCAGCATTGCTCAAAATCTCGGCATGGAAGATTACGCCAGCTTACTCATCACGCTGCCGTCTTTAGGCGTCGTGCTTTTCGCTCCCTTCGCAGGACGACTGATCGACAAATATGGGGCTTATTACTGCACCGCCATCGCGTTATTTTTATATGGCGCATTGGGTCTTTCAGGACAATGGTTGTACGGCCCAGAAAGCGTATTCGTCAATCGTATTTTATTGGGTGCCGTCACCGCCTTAACTATGGCGGGCAGTACGACTTTAATTTCCCAATTCTATTTTGGTCATAAGCGCCTCGCCATGATGGCAAAACAAGGCATGGCAATAGAGCTCGGTGGCGTGGTGTTTTTGTTCATCGGTGGTTTACTCGCCCTTAACAGCTGGAACCAGCCTTTCTTGTTGTATGCTATGGCGTGGATTTTCTTAGGCATGATGCTGTTATTAGTGCCGAATACATACCCTGCTGATCCAGACACAGATGCCCACGAATCAAGCAACAGCAAACAAGCGTCTTTAAAGCCAATTTTCATTACTTCCTGTATCGCGATGACCTTCTTCTTTTCTGGCTTTGTGGTACTGCCAATTACCATGGAACATTCAGGATACACAGAAGACAAAATCGGCTTATTCCTAGCCTTTGTATCCTTGATGGCCGTCATCACAGCGCACTTTTTGCCGAAAATATACACACGCTTTAAAGACAAGGGGTCACTGAGTTTTGCTTTTTGTTTTTACGCCCTATCTCACGCGGCCTATTACTTTGGCGAAAACCCTTACATACTTATTCTTGGCGGCATTTTTTCAGGCGTAGGATTTGGCTTATCTATTCCCTTACTGAACCATATTACTGTCGAAAGAAGTCTCCCAAGCCAAAGAGGAAAAAACCTATCCTATTTCGCCATGGCCGTATTTCTAGGGCAATTTCTCACCTCCTTTATGGAATTTATTCCGGGAAGCGCTCAAGCTGTGTTCGCCTTTGTTTCTGTGGCGGCTGGAATCTACTTTCTCTATATCGTGACGCTCTTTAAAGGGAAATCGAACGCTTAGCGTAAAATACATTATTTGGTTAATTTTATTTACCGATCAAGGAGAAAAAAATCAATTGTCCAATCACTCATCGCGTATTAGTCTGAGTCAATCAATACATCTATTTCGTTAAGGAATTTATCGTTATGAAACAGATAACTCACGCCTATATCAATGGTGATTGGACACTGACAAAGGGCCAAGAGCGCTTTTCAGTGATCAACCCAGCGACAGAAGAATGCGCCGCCGAAGTCACAATGGCGACTGCTGAAGACGTTAATCTCGCTGTCGATGCGGCCAAAAAAGCCTTCCCAATCTGGTCAAATACACCGGTTGCGGAACGAGCAAAATACCTCAATGCAATTGCCGACGAAATGCAAGCTCGCTACGACGACCTAGTTCAAGCACACGTTATCAGCATGGGTTGCCCTGTTAGCATCGCAGGTGCTTTCCATGTGGACTGCGCCATTGACGCCATGCGTTATTATGGCGAACTGGCCATTGCCAGCATGGACAAGGTAGAAGAAAGAGACAACATTTTACTTACCAAACAACCGATTGGTGTTTGTGCTCTAATCAACCCTTGGAACTACCCACTTCATCAGCTTGTCGGGAAACTCGCTCCCGCCTTAGCTTCTGGCTGTACCGTGATTGAAAAACCCGCTGAACAAACACCATTAGCGGATTACATCATGGCGGAAATCATTCACAAAGTTGGCTTACCAGCGGGCGTGTTCAACCTAGTTTTCGGACAAGGTTATGAGATTGGCCCAATCATGGCCGAACACCCGAAAGTGAACATGATCTCCTTCACAGGCTCCACCCGCGCCGGAATCGAAGTGGCGAAAAACGCCGCGTCCACCGTAAAACGTGTGTGCCAAGAGCTAGGTGGAAAATCCGCTTACATCATCACAGAAGACGCTGACATAGACGCCGCCGTTCGTTACGGTATCGAAGATGTCATGGGCAACACAGGCCAAACCTGCAACGCACTTACTCGTATGCTGGTACCAAAAAGCCGCTATGAAGACGTCATCAAGGTAGCCAAAGCCGTTGCTCAAGAACAAGTCGTTGGCGACCCAACCCGTGAAGACGTGACCATGGGGCCATTGGCGTCAGAACAACAGTATAAAAAAGTAAAAGAATATATTGAGATCGGGCAACAAGAAGGCGCAGAACTGCTCATCGGTGATGGGGAAAAACCAGAATCTGTCGATAAAGGGTTTTACGTCAAACCCACTGTTTTCACCAAAGTAACCCGTGACATGCGCATCGCCCAAGAAGAGATCTTCGGCCCTGTTCTATGCATCATGGAATACGACGACATTGAACAAGCCATCGACATCGCCAACGACAGCGAATACGGCCTTTCTTCTGGTGTTTACGCCAAAGACAAAGCCGCAGCGCTTCCAATCGCCGCACGTTTAGAAGCGGGCCAATGCTACATCCAAGGCAGCTACTTCAGCATGTACGCACCGTTCGGTGGTGTGAAACAATCCGGCAACGGCCGCGAATGGGGCGAAGAAGCACTGCACGAGTACATAGAAACCAAAGCGATTATTTGTTAAATCCATCACTGGATTTAATTTATAAAAGTTTAGCTTATTAAAAAGGCCATCTTAGGAAATTAAGATGGCCTTTTTGTTTGACTAGTCTTTGCTATTGAGTAGATTGCTTTGCCATATAGCAATAGCTATACTTTGTACAACATTGTATGACATATACTGCATTTAGGTGAAAAAATGAAATCTGAAATGTTAAGCACTCGTATAGACCACAACACCAAATTGGCGTTCACTCACGTTTGTGAAGACATAGGACTAAGCCCTTCTCAGGCACTCAAACTGTTTGCTAAAGCTGTGATTAATCATGGGGGAATACCTTTTGAGCTCAAAGCCCAAACACCAAACAGCTTAACAGCCAATGCAATAGAAGAGCTAGAATCAAACAAGGGCAACAAAGCTCAAAATCTTAATCAGTTATTTAATGATTTAGAAATTGGTGCAACAGAATAATGCTGAGTCTCGAATACTCGACACAATTTAAAAAAGATTTTAAAAAGATCGCTAAATTGTCTATTCCAGATGTAGTGGAAGTTGGCCATGTTATTAAACAACTGCAACTCGAAAATGAATTACCTGAGAAATATGTAGACCACGCTCTACACGGAGGTTGGCAAGGCTACCGAGATTGCCATGTAAAACCCGACTTAGTACTCATTTATAAAGCAGAAAGCGAGGTCTTGAAATTAGCAAGAATCGGCAGCCACAGTGAATTGTTTCGCTAAGGTTTTAATTGACGCAATCGCTAGCAGTTAACGTCTCAATGACTTCATACACCTTTACTTCAGTACCAGGGATAATTCGATATTTGTGATCCTCTGGGTAAAGCACAGCCTTATAAAGATTGTCTCCAGCGTATTCCTTCATCAATTCAAACTCTTGCCAGAAAGAGACAAAAGTTATTTCTATCTCATCTCCGACTTCTCTTTTTAACACTTGATATCCAGTACAGCCTTCTATGCTCTGAGTATCTTTAATCCCCGTTTCTGCTAGGTATTCAACAAACCCATCGGCAGTTTCTTTGGGGCAACGACATTTCCATTCTCTGTGATACATATGTTTCTCTGGGGGAAACGCCTTCCAGCAAAGGCAAGCGAAACAAGTCCAGCCAGCTTGCTGGCGTATTGGCTGGTTTTGTTATACGTTTGGGTACGCAATGATCCAACAGTCATCACAACCTCTACTTTTGTATATCTCGACGATATTATCTACCAACTCTAATGCTATAAAGGTAAGGTCGGTAATGATTGGTCGTCTTCTGCTGCACTCTTCATATCTGTAACGGTCTGCGACAAATGTATCCCCATAGCGTTGAAGTATATTTAGAGCACGAGGCGATAGAATTTTTTCCTTTAATCCTTCAGGAATGGAGCATGCCAACTTGTAGATGTCATGAGCATCTCGAAATGACGTAACAAACTCAGCTTTATTCTTATCAAACTTACTGTTTTGATAAACCTTACCAGAATTTTTGGTTGCGGTTGAAAGTAAGGCTTTAAGTGCAATTTCGATACTTAACGCAGCATTGATTTGAGAAACTCCCTCGAGATTTCTTTCATTAAGCAACACTCTGGATGCAACAGCATATTTGTATGCACTTTCTACCATCCAAGGAGAAAATTCTAAAGCAACTTCACTCATGATTCACACACCTAATATTGTGTAACCCCATATTCTGGAGTTAATAATGTTTGGCTATAATTTGCGACGCAGGAGCAAAACCAAACAGCATATGCCCTGTTGAATTACTTGTTATATGCGTATTTAAGCTTATAAATGAATGCAGCACCATTTAAAAAACTCTCTAAATATCTCTACAACTAACTGAATTTTCAGTGTTTTATAAAGCTATTCACAAAATTCAAAAATTGGCAAAACGAGCATGAGCGTTATTCCATATTTTTATTAGGAAAGCCCTGCGCGTTATCTCAGCACGGTGATTTCTTAATCATTGATGTTATGACGATTTTTTTATTTCCTGCCAGTGTAAACGCGCAAAATCGAGTTATTTAAAATGTATAAACGAGCAGGATATAGGAGAATTAAAAAATAGTTAGTTGATTAACGATCAGGGTCAAAGCCTTTTTCAATTGGTTCTTTATTCATTAGAAGTTTTGCAGATAGAAAAAGGGTTCGACCCTTTAGATGTTGATTTAGTCGTGAGTGACGAACTAAAGTTCGACCTACGTGTAGTTGCTTTAAGTTTGACGTGCGTTAATTAACCTTCCTTGTAGATGTCTATTTTCTTGCTCAGTTTCTTAAGTTGTCTTTCTGTTTTTCAGCCATACTGGGAATAACTTTGAGCACGACTGTGTGCTCTCTATTTATTTTTTTGGTTGAAGGAATGTCTTAATGCGTCAGAAAGTAGAATTTACCAGTGGTGATCACAGGCTCAGTGGCTTATTAGAAACACCTGAATCCGATATCAAGTTTTACGCCCTCTTCGCTCATTGCTTTACTTGCAGCAAAGATGTGGCGGCGGCTTCTCGGATCAGTCGTGCGTTAATGGAGAAAGGCATTGCGGTATTACGTTTTGACTTTACAGGGTTAGGCAACAGTGACGGCGACTTTTCTAACACTAACTTTTCGTCGAATGTTCAAGACCTTGTTGCGGCAGCCGATTTTCTACGTGATGAATACGCCGCACCCAAACTGTTAATTGGTCACAGCCTTGGTGGCGCTGCGGTATTAGGCGTAGCGCAAAAAGTGCCAGAATCCATGGCGCTGGTCACCATTGGTTCGCCGTCAGACGCGGCTCATGTCGCCCATAATTTTTCCGCTCACCTTGACGATATAGAAGCCCATGGCGAGGCAGAAGTGAGCCTTGCTGGTCGTCATTTTAAGATTCAAAAGCAGTTTTTAGATGACATTAATAGCTACGGCAATCAGCATATCAGTAAGTTGAAAAAAGCCTTGTTGGTCATGCATTCCCCTATCGACAGCATAGTGAACATCACCGAAGCGGAGAAAATATACCAAGCCGCTTTGCATCCAAAGAGCTTTGTCAGTTTAGATAATGCAGACCATTTGCTCAGTGACAAAAAGGATTCAGAATACGCCGCTGATGTGATCGCCGCTTGGGCAAGTCGATACGTTCCAAGCGAAGAAACGGCTTACCAGAGCAAGGTGACAAAAGGTCATGTACTGGTGGAAGAAAAAGATCACAAGCTCGCTCAACATGTGAGTACGTCAAGCCATTATTGGATAGCGGATGAGCCAGTCAAAGTGGGTGGCAAAAATTCCGGACCAGATCCTTATGATCATGTTTTAGCTGGCTTGGGAGCTTGTACTGCGATGACACTCAGAATGTACGCAGAACGCAAAAAACTACCTGTCGAGCACATAAAGGTAGAGCTAACTCATACTCGAAACTACAAGGAAGATTGTGATAATTGCGAAGAACAAAACGGCATTGAAGCCATTGTGAGAAACATCAGTTTTACAGGTAATTTAGACGAACAACAAGCGGCTCGTTTTTTAGAAATCGCCGATAAATGCCCGGTTCATAAAACACTCCACAGTCAGGTTGCCGTGATCAGCAAACTTGTTGCCTTGACTAGTCCTGATATAGGTTGACACTTATTCAGGTTCTAAAACGCTCGATGAACCTCATCGGGCGTTTTGTATTTTAAGGCCATATGTGGCCGACTCTTATTATAACTTTCTACCGACTC
>NZ_JBLIXK010000019.1:1788-4895 GCF_047525555.1 Marinomonas algae
TGCTTTGAATGTGTTCTGACGTTTTAGTCTCTGACTTAGTGCTTTGCACTAAACTTGCTCTTTAACAATTCAAATTTTGAAATAACGATGAATCAAGCGTTAAACCGGTGGAAGTTCACTTTAACCTAGTGGCTTCTATTATCGTAAATCCTAAGAGATACAAAAGCTCTTAGGTATGTGATCCGAAACTATTTTGGGTTATATGGTCAAGTGACCAAGCGTGCACGGTGGATGCCTTGGCAGTCAGAGGCGATGAAGGACGTGGTAATCTGCGATAAGGTTCGGGGAGTTGATAAACAAACTTTGATCCGAACATTTCCGAATGGGGAAACCCACCCGCTTGCGGGTATCGTTAAGTGAATACATAGCTTAACGAGGCGAACCCGGGGAACTGAAACATCTAAGTACCCGGAGGAAAAGAAATCAACCGAGATTCCCTAAGTAGCGGCGAGCGAAAGGGGATTAGCCCTTAAGTTGATTTGGTGTTAGTAGAAGACTCTGGAAAGGGTCGCCATAGTGGGTGATAGCCCCGTATACGAAAACGCCATTTCAATGAAAACGAGTAGGACGGGACACGTGTTATCCTGTCTGAATATGGGGGGACCATCCTCCAAGGCTAAATACTCCTGACTGACCGATAGTGAACCAGTACCGTGAGGGAAAGGCGAAAAGAACCCCTGTGAGGGGAGTGAAATAGATCCTGAAACCGTGTACGTACAAGCAGTGGGAGCGGACTTGTTCCGTGACTGCGTACCTTTTGTATAATGGGTCAACGACTTATTTTCAGTAGCAAGGTTAAGCGATTAGCGGAGCCGTAGGGAAACCGAGTCTTAATAGGGCGTTTAGTTGCTGGGAATAGACCCGAAACCGGGCGATCTATCCATGAGCAGGTTGAAGGTTGGGTAACACTAACTGGAGGACCGAACCCACGTACGTTGAAAAGTCCGGGGATGACTTGTGGATAGGAGTGAAAGGCTAATCAAGCTCGGAGATAGCTGGTTCTCCTCGAAAGCTATTTAGGTAGCGCCTCGTATCTCACCATTGGGGGTAGAGCACTGTTTGGGCTAGGGGGTCATCCCGACTTACCAACCCCATGCAAACTCCGAATACCAATGAGTGCAATTACGGGAGACACACGGCGGGTGCTAACGTCCGTCGTGGAAAGGGAAACAACCCAGACCGTCAGCTAAGGTCCCAAAGTTACAGTTAAGTGGGAAACGATGTGGGAAGGCTTAGACAGCTAGGAGGTTGGCTTAGAAGCAGCCATCCTTTAAAGAAAGCGTAATAGCTCACTAGTCGAGTCGGCCTGCGCGGAAGATATAACGGGGCTAAACTGTACACCGAAGCTACGGATGCATATTTATATGCATGGTAGAGGAGCGTTCTGTAAGCCGTTGAAGGTCAAGCTGTAAGGCAGGCTGGAGGTATCAGAAGTGCGAATGTTGACATGAGTAACGATAAGGGGAGTGAAAAACTCCCCCGCCGGAAGACCAAGGTTTCCTGTCCCATGTTAATCAGGGCAGGGTGAGTCGGCCCCTAAGGCGAGGCAGAAATGCGTAGTCGATGGGAAACAGGTTAATATTCCTGTACTCGTACATATTGCGATGGAGAGACGGAGAAGGCTAGGCCAGCACAGCGATGGTTGTCTGTGTTTAAGGCGGTAGGTTTGGGACTTAGGCAAATCCGGGTCCCTTTAAGACCGAGAACTGACGACGAGCCCTCTTTTGGGCGAAGTGGTTGATGCCATGCTTCCAGGAAAAACTTCTAAGCTTCAGATATGATCGAACCGTACCCCAAACCGACACAGGTGGTCAGGTAGAGAATACCAAGGCGCTTGAGAGAACTCGGGTGAAGGAACTAGGCAAAATGGTACCGTAACTTCGGGAGAAGGTACGCCGGTTAGTGTGAAGGACTTGCTCCGTAAGCATTGATCGGTCGAAGATACCAGGTGGCTGCGACTGTTTATTAAAAACACAGCACTCTGCAAACACGAAAGTGGACGTATAGGGTGTGACGCCTGCCCGGTGCTTGAAGGTTAATTGATGGGGTTAGCTTCGGCGAAGCTCTTGATCGAAGCCCAAGTAAACGGCGGCCGTAACTATAACGGTCCTAAGGTAGCGAAATTCCTTGTCGGGTAAGTTCCGACCTGCACGAATGGCGTAACGATGGCCACACTGTCTCCACCCGAGACTCAGTGAAATTGAAATCGCAGTGAAGATGCTGTGTATCCGCGGCTAGACGGAAAGACCCCGTGAACCTTTACTATAGCTTCACAGTGAACTTTGAACCTATTTGTGTAGGATAGGTGGGAGGCTTTGAAACTTGGACGCCAGTTCAAGTGGAGCCAATCTTGAAATACCACCCTGGTATGTTTGAGGTTCTAACTCAGGTCCATTATCTGGATCGAGGACACTGTGTGGTGGGTAGTTTGACTGGGGCGGTCTCCTCCCAAAGAGTAACGGAGGAGCACGAAGGTGTGCTCAGCATGGTCGGAAATCATGCATAGAGTGTAAAGGCAAAAGCACGCTTAACTGCGAGACAGACACGTCGAGCAGGTACGAAAGTAGGTCTTAGTGATCCGGTGGTTCTGTATGGAAGGGCCATCGCTCAACGGATAAAAGGTACTCCGGGGATAACAGGCTGATACCGCCCAAGAGTTCACATCGACGGCGGTGTTTGGCACCTCGATGTCGGCTCATCACATCCTGGGGCTGAAGCCGGTCCCAAGGGTATGGCTGTTCGCCATTTAAAGTGGTACGCGAGCTGGGTTTAGAACGTCGTGAGACAGTTCGGTCCCTATCTGCCGTGGACGTTTGAGATTTGAGAGGAGCTGCTCCTAGTACGAGAGGACCGGAGTGGACGAACCTCTGGTGTTCCGGTTGTCACGCCAGTGGCATTGCCGGGTAGCTATGTTCGGACGGGATAACCGCTGAAAGCATCTAAGCGGGAAGCCTCCCTCAAGATAAGATCTCACTGGGACATAAGTCCCCTAAAGAGCCGTTCGAGACTAGGACGTTGATAGGTTGGGTGTGTAAGTGCTGTGAGGCATTGAGCTAACCAATACTAATTGCTCGTGAGGCTTGACCATATAACACCAAAGTGGTTTT